>CAYJHH010000066.1:0-16098 GCA_964369995.1 uncultured Desulfovibrionaceae bacterium | reverse complement strand
CTATACACATAGAAATTTATTTTTATCGACACTTCAATACTTTTTCAGTGTCGACAATCTCCATGAAGCATAAAATATGGGGTATGAAGCGCAAACTGGTTCCATACCCCTGTACTTTTCACAAAAGGAGGCTCATAGACTTTAAAGCATTAAGCAAGTTGCGCCATGAGGGCATGATTGTGTAAAAAACTTTTTATGCTGAGCACAAGTTTTCCACAAGGACATGCCCCTGAGGGCTACCTAAAATATCCGCTCCCAATGCCAAGGCCATGCGCGCAAGTTCACTTCCATTATGTGTGCCAAAGCCGGAGAACTTAATGCCCACATGGGCGGGAAGAGCATTGCGCATGATGCCAATGTCTTGCAGTTGGGGCGGGCCGTTTCTTCCGGTGGAGGTTTTTACAAAATGCGCACCTGCCTCTGCTGCGCATAGGGAAGCTACACGTATTTCTTCATGACTTAATAGCGCGGATTCAATAATAACTTTATATTCAGCATTAAAGTCTTGGGTTACGGCAAAGACTCCAGCCAAATCCTGAGTATATTTTTTAAAGTCTTTTTGCTTTAATAAACCGGTATGTGCCACAACATCCACAGAAATGGATGCATTAGGCGCTGCGTGACGTATATATTGCAGCGCGCTGTGTACTTCCTGACTTTTCATATGTGAAGGCAAAGCCCCCAAGGGAAAGGCCGCCGAGACCCCCACCTTAGTGCTTGTATTTTCCATCTGCTCAGCCACCAAAGCGCTCCAATAAGGATTGGTAAACAGCCCTCGAAAGCCATATTTTTTGGCCAATTGGCAGGCCTTAAGTATGTCTCTTTCCGTAGCATCGGGGCTGAGCACCGTATGGTCTATTTTTGCTGCTAAGGATATGGGGTCATGGCATGTATCCATAATTACTCCTAAACCAAAAGACTGCGCCATTATTTTCACAGAGAATTTTTTTACTACATTTTGAAAAATTGCTCACATACCAACATGAGGCCTGTAGAGAGCCTACACAGATATAATATAGCCACCATCCACAAAAATCACTTGCCCGGTGACAAAATCTGCTGCGGGCGAGACGAGAAAAGCTGCCACAGATGCCACTTCAGAGGGCAATCCCCAGCGCTTAGCCGGAGTGCGTGCAATGATTTTATCATTAAGTTCAGGGTCTTGCATAAGGGGGGTATTCATTTCTGTGGCAATAAAGCCTGGGGCTATGCCATTGACTTGAATATTAAATTCTGCCCATTCTGTGGCCAAAGCGCGCGTCATTTGTCGTACTGCGCCTTTAGTGGTGGCGTAAGGTGCCACGGTAGGGCGAGCTATTTCTGACATGAGTGAACATAAATTGAGCACCTTTCCGCCTTGCTCTTTAAGCAAAGGAAAAGCCGCACGGCTTACGCGCATGACGCCTAATAGGTTAATGTTTATAATTTTTTCCCATAGTTGGTCGTCAGACTCCGCCACGGGTTTACGCAAATTGATGCCAGCATTATTCACAAGAATGTGTAGCCCCTTCCCAAAGGAAACAATTTCTTGCATGGCTTTTTGAACGCTGCCTTCGTCAGCCACATCCAAAAGAACGCCATGCACATCAATGTTTGGAAATTGTGCAGCAATCTCTTGTTGTGCTGTGTGCAATAATGTTTCATCCACATCTGATAAAATGATATGTGCACCTTGCTGTGCAAAGGCTTTGGCCATGGCTAAACCTAGGCCGCGACCGGAACCTGTAATGAGAGCTGTTTTATGAGTTAGTGAAAACATTTTTTTCCTCTGTATGTATAGCTATGTGTAAATTAACGTGATAGCTGTTGCACAAAATGCAAAGCATCTTTCGCTTCTTGCAGGGGATTTTTACCCGGAATAGCTTCAACGCCTAAAAAACCATCATATGCGGCTTTGCTTAAACTATTATATATGTCTGCAAGGGGTAAGCATCCGTAGCCGGGTACAGCTCGAGTATTATCCACAAAATGCACATGTCCAATGAGTCCTTGTGCAGATGTAATGGCTTTTAGCAAGGAAGCTTCCTCTATGTTCATATGAAAAATATCTAACAATAAAGAAAGGTTTTTGGGATTTTCGGCCAATTCCATGAGCTCTAAACTCTGAGCCACAGTATTGCAGGAATTAATTTCGTACCTACAAATGGGTTCAAGCAAAACCGAAAGTCCAAAACTTGCAGCAAGCTCACAATACTTGTGCATGCCTTCTGCCATAAGCTGTAGGCTTTCTTTTTGCTCTTCAGGCTGCTGAGGAAGCGCACCGCGGATAAAACCGATATTGGGAGCTGCTTGTAACATGGCTGCCATATGCAAATGTCTTTTGGAGCGCTCTAGTAATTGTGCACGTTTTTCTGCGCTTGGCGTATTTAAAAAATACCCCTCCGAGATGAGATCTCCTTGCGCTGCCAACATGGTCACACGTAACTGAGCTTCTTGCAATATTTTAGCAATGGCATCAATGTCAGCATGCATGGGGTCTGGAATAAAGAGATCCACCCCATCATACCCCAGCTCTGCGAGGGCATGGGCATGGCGCTCCAATGAGCCCTGAAACATTATTTGTGGCATGTTACAAGGGCTTGTGGCTACAGAAATACTAGTGAGCATGGGGAACCTCGTCTGCTGCCGGGCCTTTTATGAGCACTTTTAAGGATTGTGTTTTATCACAAGCGTGTAAAAGCGCTTTTTCTGCCTCTTCCAATGGGTATATGGCAGAAATAAAGAATGATAAGTCCAATGTTCCTTTGGCAAGTAACTCTATGGCAAGGGCAAATTCATGATACGCGCGTAATGTGCCATAGACATGAGCTTCTTTGCGCACAATCATGGTGTTAATGGGGTAGGCAACTTCCTCTTCGGGCAAAAAGCCCACATGCACCAAATGCCCGCCAGGAGCCAAGCATTCTAAAGCTGTCTTCATGCCGCCAAGGCTACCCGAGGCTTCAAAAACCACCGGGCAAGCGTGGTGAAAAGCCTGCGCACTCTCTTTTTGAGAAAGATTAATGGTGGTGGTGGCTCCAAGCTTTTGGGCAATATCCAGGGGATATTTTTCCACATCACTAATAATCACTTGTGCCGCGCCATTTAAGGCGCACACAGCAGCCAAAAGAGCTCCCACGGAACCAGCCCCTGTGATAAACACTTTTTTACCCAAAATAGGCTCAGGTACACGGGCTAAAGCGTGTAAGGCAATGCCCAAAGGTTCCACACATGCCGCTTGATCCAAAGGTATATTCTTGGGTAAAATCAAGCATTGTTTAGCGTGCACAATGGGAAAGTCTTGCATAATTCCCTGCACATGGGGCTCCCGTGCCGCTGAACCGAGATAACGCAAAGAGGGGCATAGATTTTGTTTTCCGGCTTTGCAGTATGCGCATGTGCCACATTCATCAGAAGGATTTAATGTCACGGCTAATCCCTCGCATAAATGGGGATGACTTGCTGCAACACCTGGCCCCAAGGCATCAATAATACCACTCATTTCGTGACCTAGGGTCAGGGGCTGGGTAATGCGAGCATTACCCACACGCCCATGAGTATAATAATGCATATCACTACCGCAGATACCAGCATAGGCAAGGCGCAAACGCACCATGCCTGGTCCTGGTTCTGGCTTGGAGCGATCTTCTATATGTAGACCGCCTGATTGTTGTGCTACAATGGCTTTCATTTTACCCCTCGTGGGAAGCTTGCAATGCAGAGCTGGCATCCCAAGCTTGTAAAAATTGCATGTAATTATTTTGTACTTCTTGAATAAAGCCTTCTTCATCAATGGTTGCAGCAAAATACTTAGCTAACACTTGACCAAAAATGCTTCTGCCAATGGCAAAACCCAAACGTTTGGAACTGGAAGCAGAATCGTTGAAAAATTCTTGCAATTTTTCTTGTTGCAAATCTTGCCCCAAAAGCATGACGCCACGGCAATAAGGATCTTTTTCATCTAAAAGAGATTCTATTTTTTCCCAAGTTTCCTTTTGCTTAGGCAAAAGTTTCCAATAATCTGGGTAAATGCCCATGGTATAGCAGCGCTGCATCCAATGCAAAATGGAAGAATCGCTTTCTTCATGTAAAGGTACCACAAATTCAAGTAAAAATTCATGGCCTGTACTACGGCAGGCATGGAAAAGACGACGCAATTGCGCTTCGTTTTCTTGTATATTTTGCAGGGTATCTTCAGCACTGCAACGCATAAGGCATTTGACAATATGATTTTCAGGCCATTCTTTTAAGGTCATGCCCACATCTGGTCCGCCCAAAAAGGTAAGCGGCCCTTCGGAATTGACGGCAATATTACGTGCAACCCAAAAATCATGGGTGTTGTTTTCTAGTAAAACATCCATGCCGTACACATCGTCCACCAAAATACCAAAATCGCGGGCTGGAGCTTCGGTATTTTGTGACATATGCTCCACAGTACGTTTCATGGCTGTAAAGATAAGGTTTTTAGCATGCGCGATATGTGCAGAACTTTTGTCATGCATGGCTGCCACTTTTTCAAAGTAGACTTGATGGTCAAAAGCCAGCACAGTAATATTTTTCCAAGCGCGCTTTCTGTTGGTGGCCCAGTGAAGCTGTTCAAGATAGGCATCTTTGCGCAACCATTCTTGCTCACTGCCATGTTCAAGGAAGTATTCCATCTCTTCCCAGCTAGGATAAGCTGAAGAGCATCCCAGGCGTGACACGGCAAAAGCTCCTGCAGCATTGGCAAAACGGCAACATGTGGCAATGTCTTCATCACGCAGCCAACCGCGTAAAAATCCTGACATGAAGCCATCACCGGCGCCAATGGAATTGTAAACCTTAACGGGAAAACCAGGGTAGGTCACAGGGGCGAAACTTTCTGGAATGGCGTCCGGCATAACAGCGCAACCCTCTTCACCCAGTTTAAAAACAAGCGTGGCTTTACTTTGCTGGCGCACCTTGCGCAAAGCTTCAAGGTCGTCAGTGGTACCGCCAGCTATGTGATATTCTTCTGCTGTACCCACAATAAGATCAAAAAGAGGCAATACTTTTTGAAAGGCCTGGGTAATGGGTTCAGAAAGCTCTGCCCAGCGGCTTGAGCCTGCATCATGTCCTTGTAATCCCCAAAGGTTAGGGCGATAATCTATATCCAGTATGCATTTTAAACCCAATTCTTTTGCCTTTGTAACGGCTTTTATAAAGGCTTGCGCTACGCCGGGCTTGGATAAGTGGGTACCTGTAACAAGCAAAGCGCGTGACCTTGCCAAATAGGACTCATCCACATCTTCTGCCGTAAGCCCCATGTCAGCACAATTTTCTCTATACTGAATAAGCGGAAAATCATTCATGCCACGAATGCTTAAAAGTACCATGGCTGTAAGGCGCTGAGGATCTATTTTAACCCCTTCGGTATTTACCCCTTCGCACGCAAGTTGCCAGCGCAAAAAGTGGCCATTTTCTTCTGTACCTACTCCTGTTATGGCACCCACCTTTAGCCCAAGCCGTGAAGAGCCTATGGCAATATTCATGGGGCTGCCACCCACAGATTTGGTGAAATTCATGGCTCTATATAGGGGTGCACCAAATTCATCGCTATATAAATCAATACAAGATCGTCCCATGCATAATAAATCAAAGTCTTTTTTCATATTTTCCTCAATGCGTATGTGTTAACAAAATCAATATTGTCCAAAAAAGCGCGGTAAAATAAGCGCAATGTCAGGGAACAAGGTCAGTATAGCTGCAAAAAGAATAATCACGCCTATATAGGGTAAAGCTCCTTTGGCAACACGCTCAAAAGCTATACCCGAAAGGTTTTGAGCAATAAAAAGATTGACTCCCAGCGGAGGTGTTAGCATGGCAACTTCGTTGGTGATAATCCAAAATACTCCAAAAAATACTGGGTCTATGCCCACTTGTTTTACTAAAGGCATGAATATGGGAGCAAGGATGACTATGGTAGCCAAAGTTTCCATAAACATACCCAAAAAGAGCAATAAAAGACCAATCATGAGCACAATAAGCAAAGGCTCAGAGGTAAGGGTTATCATCATTTCAGCTAATTTGTGCGGGATGCGCTGCATGGTTAAAATGCGTCCAAAAAGCGTGGATACTCCCAATACAATGATAATACTGCCTGCAGAGACATTGGTAATTTTAATTGCATCAAAAAATTGTTTTACATTCAGCTGTTTGGTGACAAATACGCCAACGAGCAAGGCATAAAAAACTGCAATGATGGAAGCTTCTACAGGTGTTGCAAAGCCGGCATAAATACTACCCAAAATGAGCACGGGGGCAAAAAGTGAAAATGCACTTTTGCGCAATTGTTCAAAGGCTCCTACTGTGGGGCCATCATATACATAGCTATCAAAACCTGAACGCTTTGCCAAAAAGTAGGCGGTAAACATGAGTGCCGAACCTAGTAAAAAGCCCGGTAAAAAACCACCTGTAAACAGCGCAGAAATGGAGGTGTTAGATACAATACCGTAAACAATCATGGGATTGCTTGGTGGTATAAGAATACCCAAGGTACCGCCTGTAGCCGTTACTCCTGCAGCATATTCTGGTGAATATCCCCGCCGTATCATGGCAGGAATCATAATACTGCCCATGGCAGCCACAGTTCCTGGGCCGGAGCCAATCATGGCGGCAAAAAACATGCAACCTAGGATGGTTGTCATGCCAAGACCACCGGGAATGCGTCCCACCACCAATGCCGCAGTATCCACAATTTGCTGTGCCATGCCTCCCTTTTCCATCAGCGCGCCGGCAAAAATAAAACCAAGCACGGCTATAAGGGAAAACATGTCCATGACTTTAAGCATATCAAGAGCCACAATACTCATGGGAATAGGGGTGCACATGAGCGCTGCCAAAGAGGCAAGTCCCAGGGAGACGAAAATAGGGCAGCCCATAGCTAAAAAGGCAACAAGGGCAACCCATAGAACTATATCAGCGCTCATTTTTGCCTCCTTGCTCTTGTCTTATTTTTTCTTCAAGTATTTCTACTTCATCTTCTACCAGCACCACAGATCCTGTGAAATACTTATACCATCTTTGTATAATGCGTAGAGATTGTAGAAAAAAAGCAAAGGGAAGAACGGCATATATGGGTTTTAAATCAATAAGTAAGCTACCAGAAATCATGGGGCGTTCTGTCATACTAATAATAAGTAAGGTGCCTTGCACAATAACCACGGCATTGAAAACTAACCACATAAGATCTGCCAGAATAAGCGAACATGTGCGCAATTTGGCAGAATAAAAAGTCATATGAGCAAGAACTCGAATATGTGCTCCTTTGGAAGCCACAAGACTTGAGGCTATATATACAAGGAATAAAAAAGAGAACCTACTTATTTCTTCTGAAATGGTAAGTCCGTGTCCAAAGAATGCGCGCACCAGAACTTGTGCAAAAAGCATGGTCATAATAGTGAGCAAAAGCACGCCGCAAATAACATCTTCAAAGTTGGCATCTAGCCAAGCAAGGGCTTTTTTCATGTAATATTCCTTGTCCAAAGGCTTTTAAAAATAGGGAACTATGCGCCCCATGAGCGGTAAATCCCATGGGGCGCTGCGAGGGGGAAGGCTATTTAGGTAGCTCACGCCCTACGGTTTTCATGAAGGCATTTACAAGATCCATATTCTTAATTTGTGGATAAAACTCAGGCCATGTGGACATGGCGCGTTGCATCCATACATCTTCGTCGGCTAAGGGGCCACTAAAGACCATGCCTTTACCTTCCAAGAATTTACGAGAATCCGCATCTTGAATATTTAACATTTCACGCATTTCTATGGTCACTTCTTTACCCACTTCAATGATGGCTTTTTGCACATCAGCAGGTAAAGAGCGTAACCACTTGGTGCTTACTACCACAGGGCCTGTCCACAATTTGTAGTGCACTTCAGTGATATATTTTTGGATTTCGTAAAAACGGTTGGTGGCTATGGAAATGAGCGGGTTATCTTGTCCGTCCACCACTTTTTGTTGTACGGCGTTAAAGGTTTCATCCCAAGCTAAAGGTACAGGCTGGCTGCCCCAAGCACGGTACACACCAATCATAATGGGGTTGTTAGGTGTACGGATTTTAAGGGTTTGTAAGTCCGCTAATTTGTGTACGGCATGCTTACTATTGGTTATAAATCTGTAGCCTTGTGAATGCCATGCAATGGCAACGGTGCCACTTTCTTCTTCCATGCGCGTATTAATGGCATCCCAGTTTTGTTCTACGCAATCGTCAAATTCTTTTACATTTTTAAAAATATAAGGAAGGTCAAAGGCACCCAAAGATGGAGCAAAAATACTTGCATTGTTCACGGCAAGCACGGTCATTTGCAAAATACCTTGCTGTACATCTTGGAAAGAGCGCTCTTCACTGCCAAGTTGTCCGGCGGGGTATTCTTGAAAGTCAACTCTATCTTTGCCAAGACGTGCTTCCAATTTGCTTTTCATTTTTTGAGCCAACATATGGTAAGAATCCATAGGGCTTGGGGTGTTACTATGGCTAAACATAATAACAATTTTTTCATCGGCTGCTATGGCTTTAGTAGGAGCGCTGATAAGGCCCATAAAAGTCATAACACTTAAAACTACGGTAAACAATTTTTGCATAAAGACTCCTTGCTCAACAACATTGGCATATACATTGTAGTGTAACATTTCTGCATTATTGTATTAATACAGAGTTCCTTAGTTGTGAAAATAGGCTTGTGAGCTAAGCTAATATCACAAAGCGTATTTTCTTTTCTGAAAAGCCGTGCCTTTCTATGACTTCATTATGTGCAGACGCCTGTTGTGTGTCAACTAAAGAAAAAAAAATGTCGTAAAAGTTACAATTTTGTGAAGTGTATTTTTTTAAGTACGATTTTCTATGGATTTTTATTTTACGGATTTTTAAAATGTAAAAAAAATTACATTTTAAAAGAGCTGGGCGTGTGGAGGATGTGAAAGGGCGAGCTTTATCTGTGGTAAAGCATAAGGCGCAGTCATAAAGGCGCGTATACTGGAAGGAGATGAAATCTTTTGCGCTAAATAAGGCTTGTTTAACTTTCTATAAGCGTAACGCCGGCATTGCCAGTGAGGGTGTGTAACTGGCTTGGAGCCTTGCCTGTAAATAACACATCTACATTTTTTAAAGGAGCTACACGTACCACGGCATGGCGGCCGAATTTTTTGCTACTGGCGGCCACGAGAGTTCTTTGTGCATTGCGCATCATGGCTTGTGCTATGCTCACATCAGCGGTGTGATAATCGAGCAAGTACCCGTCTTGAGTGCTAATACCCCCCACACTGGTAATGAGGTAATCACAATAAAAGTTATTTACAAATTCTAAAGTACTTGCCCCCACAAGGCCATTGCTACTTTTACGCATGTAGCCGGAAGCTAAAATCACTTCAAAATCTGTTTTTTTATTTAATGTGAGAGCTGCCACGGTATTATTGGTAATAATCATTAAGCCGCTACGCTCTAGGAGATAGGAAGCAATAATTTCTACTGTGGTGCCAAGGGTGAGAAACACAGAGCAATTGTTAGGTATATAACTGCTAATGGCGGCGGCGATATTTTTTTTCTCATCAAGGTCTTCATTTTGCCTAGCACCATAGGAACTGTTGATGGTATTTCGAATACGCGGAACGGCTCCTCCTGGTTTACGTTCCAAAAGTCCTGTTTCGTCTAGGGAGGCAAGGTCTCGGCGAATGGTTTGGCTAGAAACACCAAATTTTTCTGCTAAGCAATCAATGGAAACATATCCTTCACGCAGTAAGGAATTTAAAATGTCATTATGTCTACCTGCTTGTTTGTTGCTCATGAGTTTCTCGTGTTTGTTGTGATGAACAGTATATTTGTGTGCTGAAATAAGAATGCCATAAGATATGTGCTAACAGGCTAGCCCATTTTTGTCATGAAAAAAATGGACTGTATAAGTGATGTTTTACTTATTAAAAAAAGCATACATGGTTTTGTTGTTCTTATTTCCTCGTTTATATTTTGGTAAAGACTCATTTGCAGGGAGAACATAGGGCAGTGGGCAAAAACTGTATATATCGGTGCAAGGAGCGCCATCCACTTTGGAAAATCAACATTGTAATTTGAACCCGAAAGTCAATGTCTTTACAGGAAGGGAAAAATACGGTATTTCCTCTTTGTGAAGCCTTTTCCGTAAGGCTTTGCATATATTATCTTTCACAAAAAAGGTATTACGCGCAAAATCTATGGAAAAAGAAATCCCCTTTGCCATTCGCCAAAGGCTTATGGCGCATCTTGATGCCGCAGCACAAAACAACCATATTTTCCTTACCGGTGCAGCCGGCAGTGGAAAATATGTCGCTGTGCAATTGTGGATAGATAATCATGATTACAAAGATTTTTGGATTAATTTAGACGCGTATGACAATATGCCTTCTGTTTTTTATAAGCAATTTGTGACACAAATTCTCGCTTCCCAACCTGATAATGAAGGCATAAAAAGGCTTCTTTCTTCAAAGGAATTCTCAGCTTCCCCTGTGGAGAGCTCTGTGCGTATTATTTCCGAACTCTATCATGACGATACGCCCTTTATTTTTATCTTTGACAACCTACATTTCATTGAAAACAATACCATATTACAATCTTTACCCACCATTTTACGCAGATTACCCGCCAACTATATTTGTGTAATGCTTTCGCGCCATATGGCGCCAGATTCCTTACTCCCCCTGTATGCGCGCTCTGCACAGAGTATTTTACAAGATAAAGACCTTGCTTTTACAGAACAAGAAATCGCTGCATATGTAGCGCAATACCATAAAGAAGTAAGCCTTGCGGACATAAGCTCTTTGTATGAAAAAACTGAAGGCTGGGCCTTGGCTGTGTATGAAGCAGCGCATCACGAAATAGAAATACTTGCGCAAGAAAATCCTTTTGATAGATACTTTGAAGAGCATATTTGGAGTACGCTGCCTGTTCAGCAACAAAGAGTATTGGCTGATATGGCTTTTTTGCGAGAAATTCCCTTAGAACTCATGGCCATTTTGCATCCACAATTGGATTGTGAAAGCATTTTTGATGATTTGAAAAATGGGCAAGCTTTTATACGAAAAATAGATGGCGCCACTTATAAATTGCATCCTCTTTTTCAAAATTTTTTATGGCATAAGCAAAGAGAAGTTTTAGACGAAAATATACTACTTACCGTAGCGCATTTTTATGCTGAAAAAAAACTTTTTCATGAAGCCTTATTGTATGCGCTGCGTTGCACTAACCCTGTTCATATACAGCCATTCATTCTTGCTTTTATTGCGCAACATAGCTTTTATGCTCATGATTATATTGCATTTGTACATTTGCTCATGCAAGACGCATCTTTTACCCATGCCCTTGAATCTTGCCCAGTCGTACACATTATTGTGGCGCGCTACGCTCATTTAACCCATCAACAGCAATTGTTTGAAAAGCATCTCGATACCTTATACCAACAGATGCCATTTTTGGCTGAGCAAAGCGCAGAGTTTTTATGGCATATGCTTTGGATAGCATTTTATGATCATAGGAAAAATTTTGAGCAAAAAATAGAGTTGTATACACAAATACAAACATTGTTAGGTGCCTCAGAGCCACCAAGTGTGAGGAGAAATCTCACATTTGTGACACATTATGCTCCCATTGCGCATGGCGGCGCCGTGGACTTTTCACAAGCCATTCTTGATATAAAAAACTTCACAAAACTTTTTACTTTATACGCAAATATGTGGGGAGACAGCAGTACCTATTGGCAAAATTGTATTTTGGCAGGTTTAGCTTATGAACAAAATGACTTTACTCAGGCTTTGTCTTGCTTAGAAAAAGCAAAAAGAGATTTACCTCACATTACAAGTTTTGAAGCGAAGTTTGTGCGTCTTTTTCTTTTACATGCCATGTACACCCGCATGGGGTACAGCGTGATGGCAAAAAATACTTTGGAAGAATTGAAAGATATTGTTAATAATGAAGCTCCTGCACTGCAATGCACATTGCAGGCCTCCATGGTAAAAACACAGTTGCAAAAAGGCCTAGCCAATGTAGCAGGGGCATGGATTGAACAAAATCCTTTGCATGAAACAGAAGAGCAAAATCTTACTTTCATGTATGCAAAGTTTACCACAATTCGCGCGCTTTTGGTCATGAGAGAATATGAAAGAGCTGAAAAAATACTGCAATCTTTAATTGTGTTTGCTGAAGAATTCCAACGCCCTTTGGCGTATATAGAGGCACGTACGCTTTGTGCCATTTTATATTGGAAGCAGCATCAAAAAGAAAGAGCGCTTCAAGAGCTTATACCCGCGCTACGCAAGGCGCAGCAATATGACTATGTACGCCTGTTGGCTGATGAAGGCGTGGCCTTATTGCCCCTGCTCATAAAATTACAAAGAAATAAGGCACATAAGGGCTGTGTAGATACAGGCTTTCAAGAATTTTTACAAAAAGTCATTTTGGCTGCTAAGAATTTTTCTCGCAACCATAAAAAGTACCTAATTACTGAAAAAGAGCAAAAAGAAAAAACTCTAAAACTCTCTAAAAGACAAGTACAAATCCTGTCTTTGCTCAAGGAGGGGAATTCTTATGGCGAGATTTGCCAGAAAACGGGGCTTAAAATAACCACAATAAAAACACATATTTCTCTTGTTTATAAAAAGCTTGATGTGCACAAAAAAAGCGAAGCTTTAGCTAAAGCCAAAGCTTTGCATTTGTTATAACAGGCCGTTGAAAAAATGCAAATTGCCTTGTCAGACTTGTTTTTTACTCCAGTTACGACGCCTCAATACGCGCCTTCCGTAAAAAACTTTGTCTTTCTCGCACTTTACATTTTTTGAACAGCCTGAGGCAACTTCACAAAAAATAGATGCATTTGTTCTTAAATTTTGTTGTCCGTTTCCACAAATTTGCCGTTTTTCACTTCATATAAGGAAAGACCCACACCAATGGCGTCGCCTTTAGCATCAAAGGTGATACTTCCGGCAGGAGTCTCCACTGTTTCAGAGCGTAATATTTGCGTAAGCTTGGCACTGTCTGCACCATCAGCCTTGTCCAAAGCGTTGAGCAATACTTGAGCGGCGGCATAAGCATTATAGTAGAAGGGGCCGGGTTCGGTTTTAAATTTCTTTATATGCTGTTCACGAGCTTTTTTATACATGGTCAGTGTGGAGGTGTCAGAAGGGGATGAGGCGTACACGCCTTCGGCCTCTTCACCAGCCATGGTCACGAAGGTTTCGGTCATGATGGAGTCTGGCCCAATAAATGGAGCTTTTACGCGGTCACGACGCATTTGCTGTATGAGCTTGGAGGCTGTGGGATGGTAGCCACCAAAGATAACAACGTCTACTTTTTCTCTTCTTAGTTTTTTCACCACGGCGCTATAGTCCACGGCGTCGGGGTTTACGGCTTCAAAAAGCACTACTGTGGATTTACCTTCAGCTTCTATAAGCTTTTTATTATTATCAGCATAGCCTTTACCGTATTCACCATTATCGTGGATGATGGCCACTTTTGGCGCCTTAAGGGTATTACTCACAAAAGAGGCGGAAAGGGTGGCTTGGGCGTCTCCATTGGCAATGGTGCGAAAGAAATAGGGATTTTCGCCACTGGTGGTGAGGTTTGGGGTGGTGGAAGCAGGAGATATGGCAACAAGCTTTGTGTTATTGTAGATGGGCAATGCGGCCTTGGTGGCGCCAGAACATATATGCCCAATGATAACATCTACCTCATCGGAAATGAGCTTAGTGGCGGCATTTGTTGCCAGCTCAGGTTTGCATTGATCGTCTTGAGCCACAACAATAATCTCTTTGCCGTCAATACCACCTTTGGCATTGATCTCTTCGGCTACAATTTGTGCCGCATGGAGGGTGGGTATGCCATAAGAGGCAATGTCGCCCGAAAGAGAACTGGCTACGCCCAGTTTAATTTTGTCTGCGGCCATGGCAGGGGTGGCTAATAAGCTTACAGTAAGCCCTGCAAGCAGTAAAGATGTACTTTTATTCATGAGATAGACTCCGTAAAAAATTTACTATGTCCTAGCAGGCGGCTAGAACATGCATATGATACTTTGTTTAGTTTATTTACCATAATTAATCCTAAGAACACAAGAATGTGTATTTTTCTTTATATTCATAGTGTTACATGTATTGATGCCTGGCTGTTTTCATACAAAGAGTGAGCTTTATGGGCAAAGGTTTACCCATGCAGTATGACTTGCAGCAGTAGAGGGTGAGCTGAAAGGGGGAGAGTAGCACTGTATATTTATTGCCTTTGTGATTTAAATAGTTTATTACAAAGCGCAATTGCTTTGATTTATTTCACCATTATTCATAATACTTATGGTGTCAAGTTTTGCTTAGGAGAGTGTGTATGACGTTAAAAAAAGAAAATGTAGTCACAGGCCTTTGGTTTGGGCTGGGCTTTTTAGTGATAGCCGGATTTATGCTGCTCTTTCATATGGAAATTAATGCCGAGCTTGAGGCTACAGAAATTGAAAATCTACGTCTTACCGCCAATCAACAGCAAGTGACGTTAAACGGTGCCATTGATGCTCAAGCTACCAATTTGCAGAGTATGTCCAAAACGCTAGGCATCATTCGTCATAATCCTATTGCTGTGGCAGAGTATTTAAATAACATAGAAAAAAATCTCAACATCGATACAGTTATCATGACCGATGACAATGGCATGGGCACACTTTCGAATTTAACCCAAGTGGATGTTATGGATAATGAGGCCTTTCAATCCGCCATGCATGGTGTAGTGTGGGTTACAAAGCCAGTAAAGTCTGTAATTACAGGTAAAGATGTTATCTAGCCGCAGCCCCCATTAAGGGGGGGAAGATGTAGTTGGCGTAGTTATGGTTGAGTATGATGTTGATTTTATAAAAGAAACCATGATTTCCCTTGTGGATGAAGCTGACGAAAAAGGGTATACCATTCTGATTAATAAGAAAGGTGATGTCATTGCAAATACGAGCTATAAAGATGAATATTTAAATTCTTTTAGCAATAATGCCAAGTTCACAAATGGGCTTACCTATAAAGATATTTCTAAGCAAATTTCCCAAAGAAAGCCAGAGGGAGGCGGCGCCATTGCTTATATTAATAATACAAAAAGAATCATCGAATACCGCCCCATTAATCTCAAAGACTGGTCCATTGTCGTTATATCTGACGATGTTTTAAATACGCTGATTCGAAATATATCCAGCGTGATACAATATATTCTTGCGGGAATGGTCGTAACATTTTTCATCTTTTTAGCCGTGATTATTCGCCTTAAGCGCAAGGGCGTACGCGAAATTGAGGCGGTAGCTTTTTATGATGAGCTTACAGGCTTGTCTAATCTTGTGAATTTCAAAGAGCAATCCAAAGAGCTTCTTAAAAAGTATCCCACCATGCAATTTGTTATGCAAAAGATGGATATTAAAGATTTCAAAGCCGTTAATGAAATGTTCGGCCATGATGTGGGTGATATGGTTATTAAAAGGATAGCCAGTACCATGACGGGTATCACGGAACCCACCTTTATTTGTGCAAGGGTTGGGGCTGACCAATTCCTTATGATGGCTGGTAACGGATTTTTAGCTCAAGATGATACAGCAAGAGATGCCTACGAAGAGCATTTTCGCTCCCTTATTCCTGAACTTGAAGGACATGAATTTTCCTTTAGATATGGTCGCTATTTCTTAGAGAAAGGTGAAAATAATGTCATGGAAATAATTAGTCGACACTGAAAAACAACTTAACTATCAGTAAAAATAGAACTTATAAATCAAATAACGTAATAAAGATTGCCAGAAATAAACGTATGGAATACGTTTTCTGGCAATCTTTAGACATAAGAAATGCTTTTTTCAGATGTCGACTACTCAAGACATGCCCTTGGCATTAACTAATTAATAAAACCAATATGGCTCACCATATGACCAAGGTGAATAAAGATAAAAAAACATACGAATATGATGATAGCTTTAAAAAGCGTATTTTGCGTTTGGCAGAGATTAATAATAAGCGTAAAAATGGTATAGAAAATAAAGAGTTTAAGGTTTACCTGCAGCCAAAAATGAATATTTTTGAAAACAAAATTTGCGGTGCAGAAGCTTTGGTTCGCTGGATTGAAGCAGATGGGAAAATGA
>CAYJHH010000065.1:0-16242 GCA_964369995.1 uncultured Desulfovibrionaceae bacterium | reverse complement strand
AGACATAAGAAATGCTTTTTTCAGATGTCGACTACTCAAGACATGCCCTTGGCATGGCTTGCCGCGCGTAAAATAAGCCGGAATTTACTTCCGGCGGCCCCGAAGGGGTATTTGGAGCAGGCGTGCCTTTCTTAAAAACGAGTGGAAACACGTTTTTAAGCATTAACTATATAGAGTATTTTTAGGACTACATGCCTCCATAACGAGGCACGTTACTTTATTGGCAAGGTTGATTGGTAGGAAACATTTTATACGTTTCAAAAATAACGTTCTCTACAGCTTTGTCGTATTTCATCATATGCTACAATGCCCATGCTGACTTATGAATCATAAGTCAGCATGGGCATTGCCATCTACACTTTCAATACATTATCGCCCTACAACGGAATAGGTACGTGAACCGTCTTCATGATAAAAGATAACGCGTAAACGTATTTTCGTATCCGTGAACGCGCCATTATCCTGCACGCAAAGGGTTAATGGTGTTTCTTGAGCTACATCCAAGGTAAATGACGCATCATTATCATTTATAACCTTACCATCTTGTTTTACAGCCAACACGCCTAAAGCTTGAATTTTCACATCACGAGTTTTCCAACTTGCAATGGCAGCGCCCATACTTTCAAGACGCACTGCCTTAAGGGGGCTTTGCCCTTTGGCTATGACTTCAACACAACTGTCAGGCTGACTATCGGCACCAAAGCTTGTTAAGCCCATGGCATCCTCCGTTGAAGGCACAATAAGAGCCTTGCCTGGCTTTTTGGGCTGTGGCGCTGTTAAAGCCGTTTCAATCGTTTTTGCCTCGATACTTGGCGTAGTTTCCTTGACCACGGGTGTGCTGAGCTTTTCTTGCTGTGCCGAAGGTTGCGCTGGCAGATTTGCTTGAGGCTGCTGTGCCACCTCTTGCGCCTGCACGGCCTGAGCTTCAGAAGCTGCGTCTCCACTGGTTTGCGTGGGCACGTTTTCAGCTTGTTCAGGCTTTACAGGTTCCGCTGGCTTTTCAGGGGTTTCAGAAATATCAGACGCCTTTGACACTGCAGGTACTACAGGAATTTCGGCAGCCTTAGTAGCCTCAGTAGAAGTTACAGGTTCCACAGGCTCTGCTGATACTGCAGGCACTTCGGCGGTTTTAGCTGTTTTAGTGGGCTCAGTTGCTGCAGTGGGCGCAGTAGAAGGTGTGGATTCCACAGGTCCTGCAGGTTCCACAGGTTCTGCAGGCGCTGCAGGCACTTCAAGTGCTTTGGATTCTGCTTCTTTTGAAACCACATCAGAAGTGCTCGCTGTTTTTTCTTCTTGAGAGGCGGGCAGCGCAGGCGCTTGTGTTATCACGCTTTCTGCTTTTGCATCGCTTATGGGCTGTTTTTCTACCTTTTCAACAGCAGTATGGGCATCAGGGGCAGTGTTTGGCGTAACTTCTGGCTTTACATCTGAATCAGTGTCTGGCGTAACATTGGGCGATATATTGGGCGCAGTAGTGTTTTTTGCACCAGTCTGAGAAGCTACATCTTCTGCCTGCTCAGATTTTGCAGATGCCACAGGAGTTTCAGTAGCTTCAGAAACCTCAGACACCTCTGAAATCGCCGGAACTGCAGGAGCTACAGGTACTTCAGCAACCTTAGCAGCTTTGGTAGGCTCAGTAGAAGGTGTAACTTTCACAGGTTCTACCTTTGCGGCAGCAGTATTGGCATCAGGAGTAACTTCAGAAGCGACTTGAGGTGCAACTTCGGGTACAACTTCTGGAGCGACTTTGGGGGCGACTTCGGGAGTAACTTCGGGAGTAACTGCGGAGGCAGTAGAAGAAGCAGAACTTTTATTGCTAGTAGGAGGAGCATCAACATTCAAAGAAGACTGTTTATTCGAGGCAGTCTTCTTTGTGGTAGAGCTTTGCCCTTGCACCATGGATTTTTGGGACTGTAATACGGCATTAGCAGAGGCAACAATACTTTTACCTGGTGTGCAAACTGCTGATACATTAAGATTTTTAGGGTTAAGCAAAAAAGCCGCACTTAATAATTCCAGATTCATGGGCTGCGCGGGCGCAGCAATAATTTTTAATTCGCCTGGATTGTGCAAACACGCTACTAAGGCTTCAATATTTTTTTCTCCAAATCCTGCCAGTTGCTTACGTGCAAGAAATGACACTTGTTGAGAAATAAATTCCCAAGTTGTTTCTACAGATTTTTTATTTTCAGTGCTGGCAAAAATCAAAGCCTTAGGCAGTAATCCGCTATCTTTATACGATGTTTCAGCAGAAACTAACAAAGTATTAAAAAGCCAAGCTTGAATTTCTTTTTCCGATATATCAAAAGCTTGTGATTTACCTAAAGCAAACATTCTAGGGAGAACTTCATCTGGCAAAATAACTTTTATCTGATTGGTGCTATGCCCTGCATTTTGCACTCCAAGCACAATATCCAAACTGCTGGGCATGTTATTCGTTGCCAATTGTAAAGAAAAAGAAGCATCTACGGGAATAATTTTTCCCACAAATTGTGTAACCAACTCTTCCTCTTTTCTATTAAAATCAAGATGCTTAACATCAATATTAAGGCCAGTGATAGATGTAGTAAGGTTAGCCTTGGTATAGTTGGCAAGGTCAAATTCTGTTTGCACATGTGCGCCTTGCAAAACAACAAGATCTTGTGTCACGCTGCCGTCTTGTTGTTTTAAACTCACATTTTCTAATTCAAATTTAGTATTAGTAAATATATTTGTTATGGCCTGAATATGCGTCATTAAACGCATCTTTTGAGCTTCCGTAAGCGTTCCCTTTAGGGCGTTGGGAAAAATTTCTGCGGCGAACACCCAAAAGTCCTGCGGTGGCAACTGAATAGAACTCCACTCAAACTTACCTACATGATTGATAAATGCAACACCTGCATTATTGTCTAAAGTGTAATCCGCACCTTCAATGACATAAGAACCAATTTTAGTGGATTCTATATTATTTATAGCTATATTCTTAATTTTTGAAGTATACATAAAGGGCGTATGACCCACAACTAACTTACCAGTATCATGTATTTCTGAATATTTTACACTATCCACTGAAATATCAAAAAGAGCCTTAAAAAAGGCTTCATTATACTCTTTATTTATAGTTAATGCTAGCCTTCCCAAATTTTGTTTCCAATTGCCAATAGTAACATTTTTAACTGTAACTTTTTGAATTATATCATTTACTTTATATGCCAATTCTATATTATGCAATTGTATTTCTTTTGCCACCAAGGGGCGCTCTGGCACATGAGCATCTAAAGCATCAGCATTGGGCTCATGAACTACAATTTCATCGATAGTAAAAACACTATCTGATAAAAATGCAATTTTCATAACTGCACCTTGTATGGTGAGCGTACTCTCCATAAAGTTATGCTTAACTGTTTTATAATTTATTCCCTGCTGTGTTAATACATCGGATACAGTTTTTTCTGTTGTGCTTTCGATATATTTTATCGTAGCAAAAAGCGCACAAATTAAAACAGCAACAAAAACTAAAGATATTATAACTTTTTTACTCATCATACACCTCAAAGTATGCATATTAAAATTTCAAAAAATCACATAAAATTAAAGAATACAAAGAAAACACACTACATGAAGCAATTGAGATTTCATATTAAAAAAGTATCATATACCTCACCTCAACTAGCGCAATACTAGAGGCTTAGCATATAAAACACTCATAAAGAATGCAAGACTTATGTCAAAACTCCTTTGCCATTTCCGTAAGAAGCTTTGAAAACACATTTTTTAATCGTAAAGTTTTTGTGCACAAATTAAAAATAATTATTTATGAGCCTTTGCTATTTTTTCAATGTGACCACAAGCAATAAACTCATTTAGTTTCATAGCAATTTAGTATAGTATACAATAAAAAAAATCATTCCACTGAGTTACAAAACTAATTACTGCAAAACCTAAAAACAGCTATTTCAGAATAATACTTGCACAAATACCTAACGTTTTGTAGACTAGATACAGTTTAAGCAATACTTTTTGTGTTAGTAAAACCTTACTAACCATCCTGCACATGGCGCAAAACCATAGTCTAACGCAATGTCAACGCAATGAGCTTCTTGTGGTAAGTACAGAGTTTACTCAATATTGTGGAACTTTTATTTGTATTTTAACGAGGTTGATATGAAACGTTGTTTACCTGCAGTGTTGTTTGTACTGTTTTTTATGACAGCACAGACATTCTTAATTCCTAATACTATTCAGGCCGCAGAGCGCAAACCTGTAAGCATTGAAGAAGGTTCACCACTTTCTTTACGCGTTTTGGCACGCCCTCAAGCAAAGCTGTATAAAGAGGCTTCGGAAAATACCGTTGTTGATGGACAGCTTCCTGTTTTTAAGCCTTATTTTGTGTACACCCGTCCTGGAGGAGAATCCCGTGAAACAGGTACAGGATGGTATGAAGTAGGTAGTGACGAAAAAGGTACCATTGCTGGATGGATGAAAGCATCTGATGTTTTTGAATGGAAGCAAACCATGTGTTTAGCTTTCAGTCACCCACAAGGGCGTAAACCCATCCTTATGTTTGAAGAGGAAGAAAGTTTAGATGCTTTACTCAAAGAAACACCAGATAAGCGTTCAGAAGATGTGAGCAAGCTCTACACTTCCATTGACAATGCAGCCACCGCTCCTTTGCCTGAAGATTTTCCCATTATTTCTGTGGAACCTAAACTTGCCATTGATATAACAAAACAATTTTATCTTTTGCCCATTTTGGAGCATAAGAAAATTCAAATGGAAAGCTATGAAGGGCGCAAACTTTTACTGGCGGCTGTAAGCGGTAAAGAAGATGCCAAGCGCGATAAGCCCGCTGACATTCGTAAAAATACTGAAGCGCTTAAAGCGGCCACCGCCACAGAAGGTGACGTTGCCGCCAAAAAGAAAGACCTTAATTTTGATATTGTCTGGGTTATGGATACCACACGCAGTATGCAACCCTATATCGAAGAAGTTCGTAACACTTTAGAAGCCATGAGTAAGACCATGTCTGAAAAGAAAGAGATTGCAAATCGCATTCGCTTTGGTCTTGTTGCGTACAGAGATTCTGAGGAAATTGCAGACATTGGCTATCTCACAAAGAATTTCACCCCAGAACTACAGCCTTTAGATACTTTTGTCACAACGCTTAAAGATGTTAAAGAAACCACCACAGACTCTGTGGATGTTCATGAAGACATGTTTGCCGGAGTCAAAACTGCCATAGAAAACAGTGCTTGGCGTGACGGAACCATGCGCATCATTGTGCTTGTGGGCGATGCCCCTTCTCATGAAAGTGGGCATAAGTGGAATAGCACAAAGCTTGATGAAAAAACCTTACGCACACTTGCTTCAGAAAATAATGTAAGCATTTTTGGCATACATGTGCAGCCAAAAATTCGTAAAAAATACAACAGATTGGCACAACGCCAATTTAAAGAGCTTTCTACCAATAAAGGTGCAGACGGCGCCATGCTTTTAAGTGTTGCCGCAGGCGATAGATTAAACTTTGTGGCTTTATCACAAAAGTACGCCATGGATATCTCCAAGGCCCTTGAAAGTGCTTTACAAGAAGGCAATGCCGCGGCTGAGGCGCAAGGCACTGAAAGCAAGGCAGCTCCTGACGCTACGCCTGCACCTTCTGCCGCCGAAGATATTAAAACTGTAGATGGAAAATCCGCCACAGAGCAAATACACAAAACCTTGCAAGCAGGCATGGTTACATGGCTTGGTCGCGCTTCAGAAGCACAAGCCCCCAGTGATATTGAAGCTTGGGTGACAGATAAAGACTTAATGGATGCCTCCATTCAAGCTTTAGACGTAAGATTGCTTATTTCTAAGCGTCAATTAGATAGCCTTGCTGTGATGCTTAATGAAATCATTGAAGCCGGCGCTGAAGCACAAATGGGCAGTGGTGACTTTTTCACTTCTTTGCAAAGTGTTTCTGCCACGGCAGCGCGTAATGCAGACCAATTGGCCAAGGCAAAAAGCCTTCAAGATTCTGGCTTTGTGCCGGCATTTTTACAAGGATTGCCTTATGAAAGTCAAATTATGACTATGTCTTCAGAGCTTTGGGAAAGCCTTGGCCCTGACGAGCAAGACCAATTTATTGAAGCTTTGCGTGGCAAGGTGGCTGCATATCAAAGCATACATAGCACACCAGACCAATGGGTTGTATTAAATCAAGGTGATGCAGCAGATGATTATGTAACACCTATACCTTTGGACTTGTTACCCTAATGTTTTTATCTGCACGCGACATAGAGTTAACCCGTGAGAAAAACGGTGCTGTATTTACCTTATCAGTCCCCATATTGCATCTGCAACAAGGAGATGTGGTTGCGGTTATAGGTCAAAGTGGGTGTGGAAAATCCACCTTATTAGACATATTGGCACTTATCTTACGCCCAAATCAGGGAGATATGTCGTTGCAATGTGCAGATGAAAAAAAAATATCTCTTACGCAGGCCAGTGCACAAGTACTGGCCCGCGTAAGAAAAGAAAAACTCGGCTATGTGCTACAATCAGGGGGGCTTCTTCCTTTTTTAACAGTGCGCGATAATATTTTACTGCCTGCCCGTTTATTGGGTATTCCTGAAGCGCACAGCACCCCTTGGCTTGAACAATTATTAAAAAATTTAGGCATAGCCAATCAAGTGGATAAAAAACCACAGCATCTTTCTGGCGGACAAAGACAAAGAGTCGCCATTGCGCGCGCGCTTATTCATCGCCCTGCTGTGGTACTTGCAGACGAACCCACGGCGGCGGTGGATAGCGATGCCGCACAAAGTATTTGTCAAATTTTTAGGGAAGTGGTGCAAGAAAGCGGCGCTGCTGCCATTATTGTCAGTCACGATAAAGAGCTTATGTACCAGCACGCCGACGCCTTTGCAGAATTTTCTTTATGTACCAATGCACAAGGCCATGTGCACTCTACCTTACAATGGCCTCAAACACATATGCCCAGCACTCAAGGAAGATTATATGCGTGAGTTGACTTCTGTCATTTGGATGGCATGTAAGGATTTACGCCATGATATACGCATGACCGTGTGCCTGGTGCTCACTGTAGCGGCCATCGCCCTGCCCTTATTGCTTTTTTTCGGCCTAAAAAACGGTGTTGTGGAGGTCATGCGTCAACGCATGATCAATGACCCCTCCTTTATGGAAATCATTCCTCAAGGCACGTCCACCTTTGACGCCGCATGGTTTCAGCAATGGGAAAAGAATCCTCACGTGGGCTTTGTGGTTCCCAAGACACGCGAGCTTGGTGTGGGTGCTGCCTTTAGCAATCCCGGCTCAGATACCAAAACAGTGCGGGCAGATATGCAACCCACCGGCGACGGTGACTGGCTTTTGCAAAGCTACCGCATGCACATTCCCACCAATGACACTTGTGTTCTTACGGCATCTTTAGCGCAAAAACTTCAAGTGCAACGCTCTGGGCATATAGAAATCAGTATTTCACGGCAAAAAAAGGGAGGAGGCATTGAAAAAGCCTCCAGAAAATTCACCGTTAAAGATATTTTGCCGCAACAAGCCTCTGGAAGAGATTTAGCTTTTATTCCCCTTGAACAATTAGAACATATGGAAGCTTTTCGCGATGGTTTTGCCGTGGAAGAATTTGGATGGCCCGGTCAAAAACCTTTAGCATATCCCGTTTTTTATGGCGGTTTACTCTATACCCAGCAAGCCCTTAACCCCATTGCTGTGGCTCAATTGCGTCAACGCACAGGTTTTGTACGCATAGCAGAAGCGCCGCCACACCATACTCGCAAAGGGTGGCATGTGATGCAGCTTGAAGCGGGCAACAGTCCCCTTAGCTTATTTAAGGTGCAAGAATTACGTAATGTGCTGCGCGGGCAAGAGTTTGCTTTCCTCCCCTTGGCAGGAACAGCACAAAGTCCATTGACGCTCACTGTGCAAACCATGGACAAGAAAAAACAAAGTGTCCCATTACAGATACGTTCCTCTGCCTTGTGGAGTGCAGAGTCCTGGCAAAATATTCATCCCACACAAGGTATTTGGTCTGGGGAGCAGTGGAACTCCATCCAAAAAACGCCTGCACTACTATTAGTGCATCCTCGTGTTGCAACACAATTTCCTCAAGGTAATGCCTTAGCCACTTTTGCCGCTGACCAAGAAGAAAGCCTAACCATAGCCATGCAGCTTTTGGCGCATCCTGATGTTCCTGAAGGAGAAGCTGTGGCGGCGCCCGGCCTTATAACGCAATTAAATTTACTCTATACACGCCCCTTAGAAACCCTTTCTGTTCAGGAAAATGCACACCAGGAAGTACATATTATGCTAGGCAGACAAAACTATTCTCGCTTTCGCATGTATGCACGCTCTTTAGATGATGTGGCGCCCCTTGCCGCGCAGTTAGAACAAGTTAATGTGGTAGTTAAAACACGCGTGGCAGATATAGAGCGCGTGCGTAGCATGGATAAATATCTTTCTTTAATATTGGGACTCATTGCCTCAGCGGCTGTCATTGGCGGTACCATATGCCTTTTAGCCTCTTTGTATGCCAGTGTAGAAAGAAAGCGCCGTGCTTTAGCAGTATTGCGTCTTTTAGGCATACATGGTTCTTCACTGTGCGCTTTTCCCCTCACAGCAGGTATTGTCATGACAGGACTTGGCATGCTTCTTTCTTTACTTCTTTTTCATGCCCTATCCTTTTATATGAATCTTTTGGCGCAAGATTTTGTTCTTCCGGGGGAAGTTTTGTGCCGTTTAAACATAGATCAACAATTTTGGGCTGTCGTTTTAGCATTACTGGCCGCCAGTGTGGCAGGTCTTGCTGCAGCCATGCGTTTAATAAAAATTGAAGCCTCTGAAAGCTTACGTGACGAATAAGGAAAAAACATGAAAAAAGTATTATGCTCCGCAGTACTATTGGCAACCTTTTTTTCAACATCGCAACTATGGGCTGCAGAAAAAAACATTTGCAATCCCCAACCTTTAGAGGGTGACTTAGTCTTACAAGGCCCAGAAAACACCTGCTTTACTTTTCGCCCCATTGAAGTGCGCGGCGAGACCCCTTTTAGCGGAGTAAAATTTGTCATGGGCGACCCTGAAGAAGATAGCTTTCGTATGCCGTCCACGGAAGTGGTCGTCAGCGGCAGTTTTTACAAAGACAGCGAAGAGCCCTTATGGATTTATTATTTAGGAAAATACGAAATTACACGCGGTCAGTATCGCGCTGTCATGGGTAGCTTACCCGAAGCGTTATCTGACAAACAAGCCTCACCAGAAAAAGATATTTTGCCCGTTACAAATCTCTCCTATTTTGAGGCCATACATTTTATAGACAAGCTTAACCGTTGGTTTTATAACAATAATATTGAATCATTACCAAAATCTGGACCGTACCCAGGTTTTTTACGCCTTCCTTCAGAGGCTGAATGGGAATTTGCAGCCCGTGGCGGAATGAAAGCAGAAAAGACACTTTTTGAAAGTCCTACACCCTATGGCGAAAAAGTGGCCGCCCATGAATGGTTTAACGGGCCAAAATCTTCACATGGAAAAATGAAAGCGGTGGGGCTTCTAAAACCTAATATTTTAGGCTTGCATGACATGTTGGGTAATGTGCAAGAAATGGCTTCCAATCAATATCAATTTGAATATTATCAGGGAAGAAGCGGGGGCTTTACCAGCCGCGGGAGTTCATTCATTACCGCGGAAGATAAATTAAACTCAGCCCAAAGACAGGAAGAACCCTACTACCTGGCACGCAAAAACAGTTTAAAGCCCAATGCAAAAATCACCTTGGGATTGCGCCTGCTCATGTCCGCTCCGCTTTTTACGGATAAAGCCACCATTGAAGAATATGAAGAAGCATGGGACGCCTATCGTACAGGTGGCAGAACACAAACGCCAGCAGGCCTTGCCATGGCTCCCCTTGGCGACCAAGCCACAGCGTCTTTTAAAGATGCATTTGAACGTATTCAGGCCTTAAAAAATCTTCCCTCAGAACAGTATAGCCAGGTTCCATGGAAACAAGAACTCTCCTTTGCCATCAATGGCATGCTCAAAGGGCAAAAAGCGCAAGATGAAGCGTATAAAAAAACTGCCAACTCACTTGTGGGACATACGCACACCTTAGGGCAGGAACTCACACAACATTTACGCCACCATGAAGCCTTAAATGCCAGACTAAAGACCAAAGAAGGGCAAGATGATTACGACACATGGAAAAAACGTGTAGATATTTTGGAATTCTCCATTACTGGAAAATTAGAGCAATACGGAGAAAACCTTGTAATTATTGATACTATTCCCGCTAAATTTACCCAAGAGGCCTTTGTGGCACGCGAAAAAGAAACACAAGGAAAAATAGATAAAGGCATGACGCAAGAAGAAATTGCTGTGGCCTTACAGCTTTTAAAGATAGTACAAAATCATTACAACGATTTTAGCAAAAACAAACGTACAAATATTCCTAAATGGCGAACAGACTATGAAAATAGTTTAAAAAAATAGGAGACGTTATGAAAAATCTAATGTTAATTATGTTGTGCCTTATGCTGACCCTTTCAGGGTGCACGGCAAGAACAAACCCTGACGGCAGCACTAATAACGATAGTGCACGTACAGTGGGAGAAGGCGCTGGGGCGGGTGCTATTTTTGGCGCCATACTTGGCGGTGTTGTGGCTGTGGCCACAGGCAATGCCAGATGGGTAGCCGTAGGAGCTGGTGCAGGCGCCTTGGTGGGTACTGGTGTAGGTTTATACGTGGCAAAGAAAAAGGAAGACTATGCCACACGCGAAGCATGGCTTGATGACAGCATAGCCAAAATGCAAGCCGCCAATACCAATACATCGACATATAACGACAAACTTAAAGCAGAACTTGCGAAACTTGATGAGCAATCCAATCAGCTTGCTGCGGCATATAAAATGCAAGCTGCAAAAGCTTCTGATATGAAGAATTTGCAAAAAACCTTGGCTGAGCAACAACAATCTGCCAATTCGTACATTGCTGATATGGAAAAAGTTATTGTAGCTCAAAAGGCTGTTGTTGCTGAAGCACGTGTTGAAAAGCGTGAACGCGAAGCTGCCATCATTGAACATGAAATTGCAAAAATGGAATTGCAAGTAAAAGAAATACGCGAAGAATCCAATAAAATTGCCAATATGTCCATGCGTGTTTCCATTTAATAACTTAGCGTGTTTTGTCCTATGAATGCTACTGTTAAAAAAATCGCTTATGTTTTTTTATGCTTAACCTTACTCATGCCTGGTTGTGCCAATATTCAAGATGACGGCACACGTACTGTTGTTGAAGGCACGGGGACTGGGGCAGGTATAGGTGCGGCTTTAGGGGCCATATTCATGGCGATTACCGGCGGTAATATTGCTAAAGGAGCCGCCATAGGGGCGGCCATTGGCGGCGTTGGCGGCGCGGCAGTGGGTACGTATATAGCAAAAGACAAGGCTGCTTACGCTAGCCGCGAGGCATGGCTTGATGCTCAAATTGCACGTAGTCAAAAATTTAATGCTATCTTGGCGCAAAATAATGCTAAGCTAAAAGAAAATTTTGTTAAGTTACATATTATGTCTGTTGCTCTTGCCAAAGCCTACCAAGAGAAAAAAGTAACTTCGGCGCAGATGCAAAAGGTTCAGAGCTCTTTAGAAAATGGGCAAAAAAAAATGAATACCTTAATTCAGGCGCTGGAAAATGAAGTAATTAAGCAAAAAGCAGTTGTTGCCGATGCGAAAGCAGGTAAGAATGATCGTGAAGCTGCCATCATTGAGCATGAAATACAAACCTTAGAAGCTCGCATCAAAGAGCTAAAAGCGGAAGCACAAAAATTAGCCAATATGTCCATGCGAATTTCGATTTAATAAAAAGGAAAATATTATGTTAGTAAAAAAGAGAGTCATATCTGTTTTTCTGGGAACATTACTACTTATGGGGTGCACAGCCACCACCACGGATCCTTCTAAAGGAGGGCTTTTTTCCTACAGCCCAGAGGCCTATGAAGCGCGCATAAAAGAGCGCGAAGCACGACTGGCTGCCATTGAAGCGCAACAAGCAAAAGAGCGCGAAGAAAATGAAGCCCTTAAAAAAGCTGTGGGGGAAAGAGTGGTTACTGTGGCGGCACAGCAAGGGCAATTACGCGAAATGCAAGCAAATATTGAAAATTTGAAAAAACGTTTGGAACAAAGTAAAAGCACAGATACCGCAAAAACGGCTAAACTTACAGAGTTACAAACCAGAGCCACCGATATTGAAAAGCAAATGCGCAATAATACAGCCACGCAAAATGTAGAAGAGCGTAAGGCCTACTTAGAAAAGCTTAAGCAAGAATATGCAAACTTGCAAAAAGACTTAGACGCTTTGCTCATGGAGTAAAAAATGCATCATATTATACCTGTTTTACGAATTTTCATTCTCATTTTTACCGTTGTTCACCTTACAATAACGGTGCCATTTGCTGCCGTCATTACAAAGGAACAACCTGTAAAACAAGGTATTGCAGATAAGGTGGTGCAAGTGGTTGCGCAGTCAGCCCTTGTACCACCTCCATCATTTCATTCTCTTCTTTCAGAGGATCAACACTCAGCCGTGGGCATGTATAACAATACACGCCCCCAAGGCGGCACAACACAAATTGACAGCTTAGCTTTAAGCACAAAAGACATAACAGGCAAAGCCATTTATGCCAACGAGATACGAGCCTATCTTACGAGCTTTGACAAATGGGCAACCTTTACTTCCGCAGCTGAAGCCAAGGAGTACACTCCCCTTAAAAACGCTGGTAGCGTTGGCATGGCTCTTGTGGAAAATAAAAGAAATCAAGTTATATGTATCCCCTACCCTCATGGGCCAGCGACTAAAGCCGGCATTCAAGAAGGAGATATCCTTATGGGCGTAAGCTCCATAAACGATGCTCGCAAAGTATTTAGAGGCACCGTAGGCTCCACATTAACCTTAGTCATTGAAAGAAATAATACCATGCATTCTTTTACGCTTAAGCGTGAAAAATTTTCCGCGCCGCATGTGGAATTCATTCAGCACCATGATTTTGCACGTATTCGCATTTGGTATTTTGACAAAAACACGCCGCAACTTTTTGCTACCAAGCTTAAACAAGCAGGAAAACAAGCCCTTGTTATAGACGTTCGCTCCAATAGCGGTGGCAGTATACTTGCTGCAAGAAATTGCGCTGCTGAATTTCTCGCCAAAGGAACCTTGTTGGGTATTTCTAGCGTACGGGAAAGCAAGGCGGACTCCTTACCTAAAAAGAAATATATCCGCACTTCTAAAGATGGAAACTTTCTTCATGCACAGCCTCTTATACTGTGGCAAGATAATTTAACTGCCAGCGCGGCAGAAGCTTTTATTGTGGCTTTAATCGACAACGAGCGTGCTGTGTCCATGGGAGGCACCACTTTTGGCAAAGCACAAGCACAAAGCACTTTTAACATACAGGGCCACATACTTACCTTAACCACGGAAGCCTTGTTACGGCTTGATAGTAGCTCTTGGGAATTTCGTGGTGTGCCCCCTGAAATAAGACAGGGAAACATAGCACTTGAAGAATTAGAATTTGCAACCATAAATATCATAAATAATTAATATAAAACCATACAAAAAAAGATTTTTTATGAATAAAATACTTATATACACATTACTATTTTGTTTTTTAAGCTTTACAGCTTCTGCAGAACCCTATGTTCCTGATGCTGACTCTGAAAGCACTTTGTTAGTTTTAAAAAAATATAGAGATATTTTTAATGACAAATACGGAGTACTTTTAACTAAAAACAATGAAATTATTTCAGAAGAAAGTGATGGAACCCTTAAAGCAAAAATATTTTTGAATTCTTTAGATGAACTTGGCTATTCTCCTAATAAAACATTTGATACATTACTTAATACATATAAAGTCTCATTTGTAAACCATGAAAGATATAAATCCAATCCAAAAATTATAAGCTATTTATTTAAAATAGCATCAGAATTTATACTTAGTAATCCAAATATAGCTGAAGAAGAATACAATATTACAAAAGAGACTCAGGAAAAAATTAATTTTTATGTAAACTTTTATTCTATTTTAAAAAAATTAGATATGAGTATCATAAATGAAAATGAGGAAGAGGCACGCAAAATAATTTCATTAATGAAAAAATATTGGAATAATGAGTTATTTAGAATTCGTATGAGTCTTTTACAATATTTTGGAATAATGGGTACCCCTCAAGATAAAGAAAAAGCTTTAAAAGCTATGGTAAGAATTAATGCATATAATGAGAAATATAAAATTTTAAATTATGAAAGCAAGAATGCACTTTCATCATTCTTTCTTTACCATGAAGTGCAGCAGCCTAACTTTATATGGGAAAAAGCAAATACAACAAGTAGCGCAGCCACAGATCTTATCGCTGCGCATTATGCTGTATACAACACAGATTTTACAATAATTAATAAACTTAGAAATCTTGCACAATCGTCCAGTAATGATTTTAGCACCTATGTAAGCAATATGATAATGTTAGAACTGGAATCTGGAGGTAGCATTAATAAACGATTTCTCAAATCAAGAGATGAAGCCAAAGCAAAATTAGTTCCCGGATGGACGAAAAAAGCAGCTTTACAACATGCGTTTAAAAACTCTTTAGCAGGTTTAGTTTTTTACTGCATCGCGCCAAAAGATGAAGAGATTAACGAAATATTGACCAACACAAATCAAAAGCAAAAAGAGTATTCAGAAAAATTTAATAAAACGCTAGAACTTTTAAGTTCACGCAAAGCCGTTGCATATTACAAAAATCGCAATGATGAAGTAGTATTGTTTAATATAAAAACTAATTTCAATGATACTTCTATTGAAGGTACAATCAGCAATATAAAACCTGAAATAAAAAAACACCCGACATTAAAGCTTTCTGGAACAATAAATAGGCGACCTTTTGCTTATAATGCCATAAAGTTAAATTCAAAAATTAGAGATTTTTTAGATCAAGAAACAGTATTTTTATCTTTACAGTCTGATGGAAATCTTTCTGGAATTAATAGATATTGGAAGAACATTATAAATATCAAATTTCCTAATGCATTTTTAGAATATGTAATGAAAGGAAATTTAGATGAAGTAACAACTCTTTTAAATTATGGTACTAATCCAAACACATATTCTCCTTTAGAAGTAAGTGCGTTATCTTTAGCTGCAAGTAACGGATATTTGGAAATAGTTAAACTTCTTATTGATAAAGGTGCTGATATTAAATCTGTTGACATTTATGGAAACTCAGCTCTACATTTTGCAGTCAGAAAAAATCACAAAGATATTGTGGAGTTTTTGCTTAAAAAAAGCTTTGATGTAAATGCTTTGACAATCAGCAAGAACACACCTCTAATTATTGCTGCTTACAACGGTAATATTGCAATAGCTAAATTATTATTGGAAAACAAAGCAAATATAAACTTGCGAGCAAAGGATGGCTTATCAGCTTTATCATATGCCATTGTTAAAAACAATCTTGAGCTAGTTAAAGTATTACTAGACCATGGTGCAAAGTTGAATGAAGGAAATGACAAAAATTGGACGCCACTTATGGAAGCAATCAGGCAACAAAAATTTGAGCTTGTAGAATTTTTGATTGAAAATGGTGCAGATATAAGCCAATTGACTAGGATTTCCATTAATAAATGGTCAACACTCATGATTGCCGCGCATTATGGAAATGTAGACATTGTGAGACTTCTTATAGAAAATGGAGCAAATATAAAACATAATGCTAGTGGATTAGTCACTAGAAATGCTTTTACCACTGCCAAAGAGCAGTCACATTCTGCAGTTATTGCCTTACTGAATACAGCAGATAGGATACAGTTGCCCATTAAATCACTTCACACTGTGGCTTCAACAGGAAAAATAGACTCGCTCAAACAAATATTGAAGTCTGACTTCAACATTAATGGAAAAAACGATATTGGTGAGACAGCATTAACCATTGCTACACAAAATGGTCATGCTGATATTGTAGAATTGCTACTCCAGCACGGTGCTAAAAGTACCATCAAAAATACTTTTGGAAGTACAGCGCTTCAAATTGCAAGCTCAGCTAATAATAAAAAAATTATTGAATTATTACAAAATGCGGAACAGAAAGAATTACAAAGTGACAGTCAAACTTCTCAAGGTGAACTGCAAACCTCACAAAAGTCTGCTGTAAATATTGTAACAACTTCAAAAAATGAAGAAATCGCTAACCAAGCCGCTGAAAAAGCTGC
>CAYJHH010000064.1:7819-16450 GCA_964369995.1 uncultured Desulfovibrionaceae bacterium | reverse complement strand
TTTTTTTTAGATTTTAGTTTTTTTGTGGGGGAGGGAACTTTTTGAAAAAAGTTCCCTCCCCCGCTCGCTTTCAGCAAGCTCCCCCACCCTCAAAAACTTTTTATGGCCACATCACGTCTGTTTCAAAATACATGCTTGAGGCAACGAGGAATCTTAAGAGCAAAAAAAAAGACCCCAATGGTCTCTCATAACATTAAAAATGAATTTGGGGGATGACCTTTTCTTCAAAGTAGAAAAGGTCATCCCCCAGTAAATACTTTGTAAACTTACGCTCTATGTGGAGCAAGCTCTTCAAGAAATTCTGGACGAACGTCAAAACCATGAGCTAATGCTTTATCGGCAGCTTCAACGGCTCTAACAAATTCTCCCTTTTCAAAAAGCACCAAGGCAAGGTTGTTCCAAGCAGGAGCAAAGGAAGGCTCACGGCGTAAAGCTTCATTACAGGCAGCTTCAGATTCATCATAATCGCCTTCCATAAAATGAGCTGTGGCCAAAGCACTGTAAGCTTGAATGAAATTAGGTTCCCATTTAAGGGCTTTTCTTAAAGCCTTAATGGCCTTTTCAGGCTCACCACGTTGCAAATGCACAAAACCAATATTTCCCCAAGGCACAGGAAATTTGGCGCGGCAATTTGCTGCCTCTTCATTATAACGCAAGCAACCATCTAAGTCGCCACGCTCAAGGCAAATACCGCCCAATTGCACAAAGGCTTCGGCGAGGCGCGGGGAATTGCGCAATGCAGCCAAGAAGGATTCTTCCGCAGCCACAAAATCTCTTTTAGAAAGCAGAGCAAGGCCAAGATTATAATGATGATTGGCGCATTGTTCATTGTCTTGAATTTCGCTTTTCAAATCTGCGATATATTCGTCGATATCATCGTAATTTTTTTTCATTTTATATGTCCTTCCTTTTGTAATAACTCATGGTACCAAAGGCAAAAATCCATGATTCCAAGATATTTGTCATCTTTGTTTACAACACCAAGAGCGCATTCAAGCGCTCCGCGTCCATAGTCATTGCTAAAATGGCCATTTTTAGCAGCCAATTGCAAAAATTCGCGTACCAATTGTTGTGTGGTACGTTTAGTAACATCAAGACGAATATCTAAGGGGTCATTGGGCTTTTGAAAAGGATCCCAATTTTCATAACCGATACGGTCTACAAATTTGCGCCTTCTTGGATTCATTTTATCATAAATCTCGCGCTTCATGACCTCTTGTTCATCATTGAGCTCTTGACGTGTACCATCTCTAAAGACGGTGGCAGGAATCATTTCAAGCATGGCAATTAGTCCTTTTTAGCGGGCCCAATACCTAAATATTGTTCATCGTACTTAGTGATAAGCGCCATAGATACAGGCACAAAAACTTGATCTAATTCTTTAAAGCGACTTTTTACAGCCTCTGCAATATCGCGTGACAAGCCGTCCAAACGCTGTTGAATAGCATTCATATGTACGGTGGGGTATTGCCCCCCCTTAGAAAAACCTGTTTTGCCACAGACATGCCCTTCACCACTAATATTCATGGGTACACCGTACAAACGACAGGTTATGGGGCGATGCGCATAAAGCACACAAGCATTTTCTTCATTAAGCAATGGGCAAGGCAGGCGCAAACGTGCAGCCTCAGCCATGATTTCTGTGGGATCCTTGCCCTCTTTAGCAGCTTTATAAAATTCGCGCTTCATGCGAGTAGCCATGCGGTCAAGATCTGCCGCACGACCTAAAATATCAGATCGCTCTTTGCTGTGAGGAATATTTTTTTCAAAAGCCTTGTTCACATACATGGCTTCCACCAAGGACAAATCAAAAAGCGCACTACAACAGTCGCTACAGCCTTGCTCACAAATGACACTTTCTGGGTGCGCTTTGCGAATATGTTCAAAAAGGACGTCGGTTTCAGCTACAAGCGCTTCATAGCGGGCAAAAATGGCAGACAGGTCTGGAATCATGCTTATACCTTACAGTTTATTGAAATACTTAGCAAAATGCCGCCGTTCGTACAACGAGCGGCGGCACCAAAGGACTTGGCATCATCAAAAATAAGTCTTCTTTACCTTTTGGCAAGACGAAAGACACGAAAAAAGAATTTTTTTCAAAATTCTTTTTTCGTGTCGTACTTATTCGTGAAAAAACCTACATTTCTTCTACGGACACTGCGCTAGTTTCGCAAACTTCTACGCAAGATTCACAGCCAAGACATTCTTCTTCGTTGATAACGGCAGACTTGCCTTCTTGAATTTCATAAACTTCAACGGGGCAAACGTCTACACATTCGCCACAGCCTGTACATTTGTCTGCGTCAACTGTTACATTCCAGCTCATAATTTCCTCCAATGAGTGTTTTTTTAGGACAGTCATATATACTGTCAAAATAAAGGTTCAACCAAAAACGGAATATGCATTCCGTGCTCAATGGCATAGCTTTAGCCCCTAAGAAGTGTCAAGTCACAAATGCATTTTTTTCGCAAAACTCTTACAAAAGAATTCGAGTGTAATACGCTTTTCTCCCTCTTTGCAAATGTATTAAAATTTGTTGTGACATGCGCTGACCACGAAAAACATTGAGAAAATCCTGTAAATTTTCTGTTTTTTTATTGCCAAGACCCAAAATAATGTCACCTTCTTGAAGCATAGAAGCCGGACCTTGGCTCTGCACGCGCGTCACCACAAGTTTTCTACCATTTTCGCTTAAACTTAAGCCTAAACGTTTTTCAAAAACGGCAATAACCTGCGCATCGGTAAAAACTTGCGGCATAAGTGTTATCGTCATCGCTTTTTCTCTGCGCCATATTTGCACCTGTAAGGCTTTGCCTGGTGTATGGTTGCGCAGTACTTGTAAATAATCTTGCTTATCTCGCAAAGAAGTATTGCCCATGCGCACAAGCACATCCCCGCTTGTAAGGCCGCCTTCAGCCGCTGCAGAATGAGCATACACCGAAGCCACTAGCACGCCTTGCGTTTTTTTCAAATTCAGCGCCATGGCAAGGCCTTGGTCTATATCTTGCCCCTGTATGCCAAGCCATAAAGGAGATACTTGCCCTTGCCCTAAAATATCTTGCATAACTCGCTGCGCCTTAGAAATAGGTATGGCAAAGCCAATGCCCTGTGCTCTAGCGTCAATAACCGTATTAATACCTATAAGTTCCCCCACTATATTTAATAAAGGCCCCCCGCTATTACCAGGATTAATGGCGGCATCTGTCTGAATAAGATCTGTAATAATTCCCCCAGAGCTACGCACAGTACGATCTGTGGCGGAAATAACACCTGTGGTCACTGTATGAGAAAAACCAAAAGGATTACCAATGGCTATGACTGTTTCTCCCGGCATAAGGTCAGCATCTTGCCCCATGCGCACCATGGGTAAATTTTTAGCACCGCGAATTTTTAAAACAGCGATATCAAAGTCAGCCTCTGCCCCCACCACATCGGCTTCAAACTCACGCCCATCCAAAAGATTAATTTTTACCACTTGCCCGCCAGCTATGACGTGGGCATTGGTAAGCACCAGCCCCTTTTGTCCATCCACAATAATACCCGATCCAAGGCTGGTTCGAGTGCGCTGTTGTTGCGGCATATTCCAAAAAGGATTGGCAAAAAATTCCTCCATAAAGGGGCGAAAGCGCTCCCGTACCACTTGCGTACTGGTGATATTTACTACCGCCGGCCCCACATCTTTCACCGCCTGCACTACCGGTGTTACTCGTAATGATGCTGGCTGCGCATGTAGGGCAGACAAGGGCCACATATATACCATAAAAAATAAAATACTGCTCAAACAAAGTCTATTCTTTCTCATATGCACCTCATATACTTTTACCTGTACGCAAAAAGAAAAAATCTGACAAGTCTGAGGTCTTAGGAGAAAACTTTTGCATAAAGTACAACTGCCCTATCTCCTGTCTTGTGCTGTTGCCAAATGAAGGGGAAAAGCCTATGGTTGGCAACAGAAAAAAGGGAGACTGTATGGAACATCTACTTAACGCAACCATTGCACGTATAGAGCCTGTAAACTTTGCCTTAGAGCAAAAAGCGCAAGCGCATTTAGATAATCTTACCAAACCTCAGGGTAGCTTGGGCCGCCTTGAAGATGTGGCAAAGCGCCTATATTGTCTCCAAAAAGGGCAAAAACCTTTGCGTTTTGACCCCATGCATATGTTTACCGTGGCTGGTGACCATGGCGTCACCGAAGAAAAGGTGTCTCTTTTTCCCCAAGAAGTCACCCGACAAATGGTTATGAATTTTTTGCACGGCGGCGCTGGTATTAATGTATTATGCCGCACAGCAGGCATAACCTTAAAAGTGGTAGATGCAGGATGCGTGGGCGGCCCTTTTGCCCCCCATGAAAATCTTATTGAAAAAAGATTGGGAGACGGCACGAAAAACTTTGCCAAAGAACCGGCCATGAGCCGTGAAACGTGTATTAAAGCTCTTTGCTTTGGCATTGGTATAGCCACAGACGCCATAGCCGAAGGGTATGCCACCTTAGGCATAGGCGAGATGGGCATTGCCAACACCACACCTGCCACGGCGCTTTTTTGTCATATTTTACAGCTAGCACCAGAAAAAGTAACCGGCCCTGGCGCCGGTGCAGCCCCCGGAGGCGTGCAACATAAAACTCAGGTCATTGAAAAAGCTTTGGCATTGCATGCGCAGGCTCTCAACGAAGGTGACGCCATAGATAGCCTTGCCATTTTGGGTGGCTATGAAATTGCTGTCATGGCAGGTATTGCCTTGGGTGCAGCCCGTGGCGGATTAGCTTTTATGGTAGACGGATTTATTTCCACATCAGCCTATGTGGCCGCCAGAAATATTTGCCCCGCCGTGGATGGATATGCTATTTTATCGCACTCTTCAGCAGAGCCCGGCTATGCTCATGTACTCCATGCCCTAAAAGAGCAAGGCGTTGAGGCGCTTCCTTTGCTAGACCTTGGTCTGCGCCTTGGCGAAGGAACAGGGGCGGCCTTAGCAGCGCCATTGGTACGCGCTGCAGCAAATATATTTAATGAAATGGCTACCTTTGAATCAGCCTCTGTGACCTCCGAAACCTTATAGGACTTAGCACATGCACCCCACGCTCCATATACAAAATATTTCTCGCTCCTTTAGCATACGCCGCGGCCTCTGGGGAGAGCAATTACACCTTAAAGCCGTAGACGGTGTTGATATGCTCGTGAATAAAGGGCATATGGTGGGTCTTGTGGGAGAGTCCGGCTGCGGTAAATCTACCTTAGGGCGCATGGTGGCAGGACTTCTTACTCCTTCTGCAGGCGAGATTTATGTTGAAGGTAAACCTTTATATGATACGCAAGGTAAGGCTCAACATCTTGGTCATGTGCAAATGATTTTTCAAGACCCCTACTCTTCGCTTAATCCTCGCCTTCCCATTGGGCTTTCCATCGCCGAGCCTCTTACTGTGCAAGGTATGCCCAAAAAAGAACGCATGCAACGAGTGTTTGAGATGTTAGACTTGGTAGGTTTTGTTAAAGAACATGCCTCACGCTATCCTCATGAATTTTCAGGCGGTCAAAGGCAACGTATTGCCGTAGCGCGTGCCCTTATTACTCAGCCTAAAATACTTATTTGTGACGAACCGGTATCCGCATTGGACGCTTCTGTGCAAGCGCAAATTCTCAACTTATTGCGAGATGTACAAGAGCGATTTTCTCCAGCTTGTCTTTTTATTTCACATGATTTAGCTGTGGTAGGATTTTTATGCCCGCGCATTGCTGTCATGTATTTGGGGCGCATGGTAGAAGATGCCCCGCGAGAAGCTCTTTTTGCACATGCTGCACATCCTTACACACAAGCCCTATTGGCCTCCATTCCTTCGCTTGACCCCACACAAAGGCTTACTGCTCTTCCTTTAAGCGGTGAATTACCTAGCCCCTTAGCTCCTCCCACCGGCTGTACCTTCCACCCTCGTTGCCCTAAAGCTCTGCCTCAATGTACTCAAACAACGCCGCCGTGGACACAGCTTGGCCCGCAACATAAAGTTCGCTGCCATTTATACACATAGCATGCTTAAAAAATGTCCTTGCTGTCATCATGTTTTTTTAATGCCTCTTACTACCATTTGTAAAATTGACTCTTCCTCCTTCTTAAGTTACATTTTATTTGCTTTAATTGGTATCTATAGTTTTATAGTTTTTTCCTGTGTAAAACAGTTGAGAGTCTTTCTCATCATCACATTATTACGGAGGATTACATATGAAAATAGCACCATCGGCAGACCTCATCACTCCTGTGAGTGTGGGTAATACCATACCCAACGGCCCACTTACCTCCATGGACGGAAAAAAAACCACCCTTTATGATGTAGTACAAAACAAACCCGCGGTAATTATTTTTTATCGCGGCATGTGGTGACGTTTTTGTGTCGCGCAGTTAGCGGGAATCAATACCGTTCTCTCCTCCTTACAAGAACGTGGCTATACTGTCCTTGCCATTTGCCCTGACCTTCCCGAAGGTTTAGAGCAAATGCATAGTAAAGCAAAACTCAAGTACCCTCTTTTTTCTGACAGCTCTGTGGAGCTAGCTGCAGCCTTTGGTCTGGCTTTTCACATGGCAGACGAAACAGTGGAATTGTATTTAAGCCAGTATAAAATTGATTTAGAAAAAGCTTCTGGTGAAAAGCACCATAACTTGCCCGTGCCTTCTGTGTATATCGTTAAGGCAGATGGCAGTATTCATTTTGTACATACAGATCCGGATCATACCGCGCGTTTAGGCTCCGAAGAGCTTTTAGCCCACGCACAATAAATAGCAACAAATTGCAGCTTTATTTGAGGTAACAAGCGTTAAAAACCCTGTAAGGTACGTCTTGTTACCTCAATTTTTCCTTTGTGCTTATAAAAATCATACCACTTTTGCACTTTTATAGCGTCATATACAAACAAAAAATTTCACGTAAAAACCGCTAAGCATCTTACTTTAGCAGTTGACAAAAAAAATATTCGGTCTTATCTAACAGACACGGCACTGTAACAGTGTACGTGTGAGCTCTATGGTAATGTAGCTCCTTTGTAAAAAAACAAATCTTATAAGTAAAGATTTGTGGGTCTTGAACCTGAGGTTTCTCCTCGTTGTTACATGGCATATCCCTTGTAACGCTTCTTTTACTCCCTTTTTTGGTACACACATTTGTACGTTGTTCACTCTTTACCTTAGGCTCTCACCTAGTGTTTTTTTGCGCCTAACACAAAAAAAGGATTTCTTTTATGGCAGATATTACCCTTCAAAAGCCCCAAGCTGGAACCGCTGTCACCCTTAGCCCAGAAGAAAACGATCGTTTTGTTTTTGACTTTGCAGCTGATGAAGCCACGCTTTCTCGAGATGGTGACAATCTTCTTTTCCATTTTGAAGATGGATCTAGCATTGAGCTTAGTAATTTTTATACGGCATTTTCTTCCGATAATATGCCCGAATTTGTTATTGATGATAGCGTTATCGCTGGTGAAGACTTTTTCGCCTTACTTGGCGAAGATCTTATGCCAGCCGCAGGTACTACCAATGTTGCCGGCGGTGGTTTTCGTGCGCGCGACTTCACCGAAGGCGCCATTTTAGGTGGCGTCAATAGCCTTGGAAGCTTAGATCAAGACTTTGGTAACTCAAACGCTTCTGCTAGCACAAAAAAGCGTACAAGCACACTCACTGATGATGGTGACGAGCAAGTCTCTACACATCAAGATTTCGACACACAAGAACCTAAAATCACCATTACTTTTGGCGGAGATGCCAATAATGACGGTGTCATTTCCGAAAGTGAACTTGGTGGCCCCAATGGCAATCAAATTCAAGTGGATGTTAGCTTAGAAGAAGGCGTAGAGCCTGGCGATGACATCATTATTAAAGATCAAGATGATAACATTATCTTTGAAGGCCCTGTCACCGAAGATATGCTAGAGGATGGCCTTGAGCTATGGGTGGATCCTCCCAAGGATGAAAACGGTAATGATACAACTTTGGAGTTGGAAGTTACTGTCACAGACAAAGATAATAATGAAACTGTCGTCACAGAAAAAGTTGATGTGGATACCACACCACCTGAACTTTCTGTTACCATTGATAAAATCACCGAAGATGATGTTATTAACGCAGTAGAATCTGAACAAGACATTACCATTACAGGTACTGTCACCGGAGAATTTAAAGCCGGTGATACTGTAACCCTTACCGTCAATGGCAATACCTTCGAAGGTACTGTGGATGGTAATGGTAAGTATGAAATTGACGTACCCGGCAAAGATTTAGCCGCCGATAAGAATATCAGTGCCTCTGTAAGTAGCACCGATGCCGCCGGCAATACAGGCACAGCCACCACCAGCAAAGAGTATGATGTAGATACAGAAATATCTGCTACCATTACTGTGGATACCGTGGCTGAAGATGATATCATCAATGCCAAGGAAGCTGAGCAAGATATCACCATCACCGGCACTGTGGGCGGCGATGCAAAAGAAGGCGATATCGTCATCGTCGACGTTAATGGCAACAAGCATGACGTCATTGTGGGCGAAGGCGGACGCTATGAATTGGACGTGCCTGCCAGTGAATTCAAGGAAGGCGACAATGAAATTACGGCTTCCGTCACCATCACTGACGCAGCCGGTAACACCACCACGGCC
>CAYJHH010000064.1:0-7719 GCA_964369995.1 uncultured Desulfovibrionaceae bacterium | reverse complement strand
TGAAATTACGGCTTCCGTCACCATCACTGACGCAGCCGGTAACACCACCACGGCCACATCGGAAACGAAAGATGTAACCATGGATACGCAGATTTCTGCCAGCGTCACTGTGGATACCGTGGCTGAAGATGATATCATCAATGCCAAGGAAGCTGAGCAAGATATCACCATCACCGGCACTGTGGGCGGCGATGCAAAAGAAGGCGATATCGTCATCGTCGACGTTAATGGCAACAAGCATGACGTCATTGTGGGCGAAGGCGGACGCTATGAATTGGACGTGCCTGCCAGTGAATTCAAGGAAGGCGACAATGAAATTACGGCTTCCGTCACCATCACTGACGCAGCCGGTAACACCACCACGGCCGAAAGCTCCAAAAATGTTTCTATAGATACAGAAGTGGACGGTGACCTTGCGGGTGAAGTGTCCAGCAATGACAATGCCCTCGGTCAGAGTATTGTGGTAGACAGCATCACTCTTGAAGATGGCGCGTCTTACAATATGCCCGAAAGCGGCAAAATTTCCCTTGGCGACAGCGACAATCCTTATGGCAGCTTCACTCTCAATGCTGACGGGCAATTGGTCTTTACGCAAAATACAGCTTATCAGCATCCTGAAGGTGCAGATAGCTTTACCACACAGGTACAAATACCTGTGGTGGACGCCCATGGTAATGACGCGTTTGCTACTGTAGATGTGACCATTGGAGACTCTGCACCTGAGATTTCTGCAAGTTCTGACAAAGAGCTGACTGTGGAAGATAACGTGGCCACAGGTAATATTACTGTAGATTTTGGCGCAGATATGGATGGGGCTACCATCACTTTGGGCGGTGGCGGAACCTTCCCTGCAGGCGTAGAGTATAATGCTGAAACCGGTACATGGGACCCCTTACCTTTTACGTGGAATGTAACCTCCACGTATCATGATGGCGTATACACCATCAAAATTGGCGACGTTACCATGACCAGCACTGATAATCAAAACTGGGAAGTTTCTTATAAACATAATGATAGTGACCGTGACATTACCATTGACTTTACCGACAGTGACGGGGACAAAACTTCCCATACCATGAGCACCAACGATGCCCCCACTGCGGGTACTTCCAGTGCTGAGCTTTCTGAAAGTGAACTTGAAAGCGGTAGCATTACTACCAATGGTCAAGTGGATTTAGATTATGGCATGAATGGAGAAGGTTCCTTTACGTGGAATGCAGAGGGTCAGCCGCAAGTAAAGACCAGCGATGGCCAAGAAATTACTTGGGAAGTGGATGGTAACGTACTTAAGGGTATGGCAGGTGGCGAAGAAGCCATCACGGTGACCATAGATCCCAGCACCGGTGAATACACGGTGGAAATGAACCAAAGCATAGAACATGATGCTCAAGGTGCTGATAGTGAAAACCTTGAATTTGGTTTTAGTATCACCGACGCAGACGGCGATAGCGCCGAAGGTTCTATTAGTGTAAGCGTTGAAGATAGTGTTACAGCACAGCAAGATACTGTCATAGACCTTGGCTCAACAAACTTAAATATCTTTGGCGGCGGCGCTGATGCCTCTGATCTTGAAAGTGCATTGCGTCCCAATGCAGATCAGGCTCCCACCAATTCTTGGAATAGCGGCGGCTGGGCTGGCGCTTTTTATGACAATCAAAGTGCCGATAAATCCAGCATTGAAGTGGATGGATTTACCATTTCTGGCGCCATTGTTAAGTACGACCCAGAGTCCGGCCATAGCGTAGATCAAAATGCCGATAACCTTATTTTAGGTTGGCGTGTGGATAATTCCACTGCCGATGGCGTAGATTATGGCAATGGCATTGGCATGAAGGGACAAGGCGGCGGTTCTGACTATGAAGTGGGTAATATTAAAGGGGATTACACCTCAGGCACTGTAGAGACAGAAGCCATTATTATCACCCTACCTGAAGGACAAGAAGCCTACGGTATTGATTTATCCTTCTCTTGCCTTTGCCAAGCGGGCCAAAACAATGCTGATGTAAACTCAGAAATGGTGACCATTGAATTCTTCCATAATGGAGAATTGGTCTATACTGTGCAACAGCTGGCAGGTACCGCAGATACTAATCAAAACTTTGATACCTCTACCCTCACGGTGCCTTTTGATGAAGTGCGCATTATCCCTACGCACAAAGGCTCTGACTTTGTGCTTAATGGTGTGGACTTTTCCGACTATGCCTATGATATCGTGGGTCAAGGTGCAGGACAAATTGACGGCGGCGTAGACGGTCTTTCTGATGCCTACTTTACCGGCATTAGCGTGGGTGAGAGCACGGTAGATTTTAGCCGTGATGCACAAGGTAATATAACCATTGATGGTGATGCTACCCTTACCCTTGAAGATGGAACCGAAGTAACCTTGGTCTATGAAAATGGTGTGGTCATTGCCACAGATGCTGAAGGTACACCTTACTTTACCGCCAGCGTGGACAATCAAGGCACGTGGACCATGTACCAGCAGCAACCTTTTGGTGATCAAATCCAAATGGAGCTGGGCAGTGTGGATGGCGATGGCGATGTGCAAAATCATACCATCACCATGAACGGCAATGACGCCCCCACTGTGGGCGAAGCCACCTCGGTGGAAGTGTTTGAATCTGCCCTTGCCGACGGTACCAATGCTGAAAGCGACGGCGAAGTAGCCACAGGCCATATAGATCTTGATTTTGGTGCCAATGGTGAAGGCAGCTTTGCGTGGAACGCAGAAGGCCAGCCAGAAGTACAAGGCGGTAGCGGTGAAAACATCACTTGGGTAACAGAAGGTAATGTGCTTAAGGGCATGGACGGCGATACTGAAGTTATTACCGTGACCATGGATCCAAGCACAGGTAATTATACTGTGGAGCTTAAAGAAGGTGTGGATCACGATTCCGTAAGTGGTGATTTAAACTTTGGCTTTAGCATTACCGACGCCGATGGTGATATGGCCGCAGGTAGCATCAATGTAGGTATTGTGGATGATGGCATTTCCATGGAAAGCTCCACTGGCGAAACTGTGTTCGCTGCCCAGTTCGATAGCACCACGGCCACAGCCACGGCCGAAGGTAACTTAAATATCAGCGGCGGTGATGCGCGTGAACTGAGCGTAAGCTTTAGCGGTGAAAATGGTGAAGCCAGTGCTGACAAGATTGAAATTGACGGCACCATTCTTACCATTGTGGAAATGGAAAATGAAGATGGCACCAGCACCTTTAAGGCCGGTATTGCCGATGGTAATGGCGCCATACCAGACCCCTATTTTACTGTGGATATGAATCCAGAAACCGGTGAATGGGAATTTACACAAATTAAAGAATTTGAAAGCCCCATTAAGCTAGAAATCACCGCCAGTGACGTGGATGGCGATACAGCTTCTGCCACGCAAACCATTGAGGTAACCCCCAGCAAGGACGTGGACGGCAGCGCCGCCACCCCTATTGTGGATGACTTTGTGTCCATTAACGAAGGTGCCACCGCCAAGGGTAATCTCTTCTCCAGTGAAGCAGATACCCTAGAAGACCCCACCATTGTGAGCTTTGAAACACCTGAGGGGTGGATGCTGACCAATAATGATGATGGTTCCTTTACCTTAAGTTACGAAACTGTAGGTATGAATAATACTGTGGATCATTACACCATTATCATACAACCCAATGGTGACTATAGCTATTCAGCACCGCACTACTTTGACGGTATGGAATTACTCGATATTAACGAAGTTATCACCTATAATGTGCAAGACGCCGATGGCAATATGCACCAATCCACGGTGACTTTCTCCAGTAATTCTGCCAGCAGAGAAAACTTACTCATTGAAGGTGACTTCACTGACCACAGTGTTATCATCATCAATAAAGATAGTACCGATGGCACCAGCTACGAATACACCACAGCCGGTTATGAAGATGCCTCCACAACTGATTCTGCAGAAAAAGAACTCTCTGCTTTTATTTTAGGCGACACCAACGATAGCATTGAAGTTACTGGCAAGGTTGGTGTGGGGGAAGACGGCATTTCTCACCATATCTATGGTGATGAATTAAATCTTAATGGCGTAGACGGTGGCCATGACACCATCACTGTAGGTGAACTCTCCGCCGGTGGACATATTCGCGGCGATGGTAACCTCAAAAGTGGAGCCGATGGCGGCGATGATGAAATCAACGTCGGCACCATGAGCAGTAATTCTGCAACATCTTCTAACAACTCAGAATCAAGTAGAGTCATAGGCGATGGCTGGAACATCTACGGCGGCTCAAAGGGCGGAGATGATACCATCACCTTCACCGGACGCGAAAATGCTGACGGTTCTGTAACCAACGAAGTACACACTGCTGAAATTTATGGTGACGCTGAAACCCTGCAAAGTGGTACAAGCACAAGCTATGCCCAAGGTGGTGACGACACCTTTAACATGGAAAATACCACCGTGACTGGCGCTAATATCTATGGGGATGCCAAAATTATGGGTTCTTTTGCCGAGGGCGGCGACGATGCCATAAACCTTGGTACCATGAATAGTGGTACCCTTTCAGGCGATGCTGCCACCATGTACACGAACTCCGTGGCTGGTAATGACACCATTGACGTGACAACCATGAAGGCCGGTACCCTTGTGGGCGATGCTTCTGGTATCATGAATGCCGGTAGTCAAGGTGGAGCTGATAATATAGATGTGACCACCATGCACAATGGTACCGTTTTGGGTGATGCCACCACTTTAAACAATGGTGCTGTGGGCGGTGATGACAATATCACCATTACCACCATGAACAATGGCATGGTATCTGGCGAAGGTTCGTACTTAAAGACCGGCGCTCAGGGCGGTGACGATACTATCACCATTTCTGACATGAACCTTGGTAAGGTGCGCGGTGATGTACATACCATTAATGCAGATGCCTCTGGCGGTGACGATGTCATCAATGTGGGTGAGTATTCTGGTACAGGCACTACTGGCTCCACCTATATTTCCGGCGATGCATATGTTATCGACGCTGGAGGTCAAGGCGGTGACGATACCATCAACCTTGGCGATATGAACGGACAAAGCGTCTACGGCGATGCTGGCACCTTCAATGGCATTGGCGGTGACGATGTTATCAATGTAACAAACATGAACTCAGGCTCCATCACAGGCGATGGCTCCACTGCGGGCAGTACCTCTGTGGCCGGTGATGACCTTATTAATATTGAGAATATGAGTGGCGGTTATGTCTACGGCGATAGCTATGACGAAGCTGCTGGGGCGCAAAGTGGTAGTGATACCATAGAAATTGGCACCATGAGCGGCGGTGAAGTATGGGCTGACCAAAAGGCTGGCTCTAGCAATGACGGCGGCGATGACGTGGTTTCCGTAGTGAACTTCACCGAAGGCGCAAAGGCCTACTTAGACGGCGGCGAAGGCTATGATGCCTTTATCTACGACAATGATTTCGATAATTACATCGACTTTGACGCAGCGGGCAGCATGAGCATTGGCGGCCATGATGGCGTCACCATTAATAACTTTGAAAGCCTCACCACCGGCGGTGGTAATGACCTTATCAGCGTGGATGGTGCAAGTTTTGATGGTCATATAGATTCTGGCGCCGGCTTTGATGTTATCGTCTCTGAGGGTGGCCTCACCAGTGAAAACATGTCTGACATATTAAACTCTGCCACCAATACAGAAATGTTCATTTTTAGTAATGATGCTTCTGTCAATGGTGCCAAGTCCACAGAAGAAGCCATGGAAAATCTGGAAGGCGTGGAAATGGGTGAAAATGGCAAGATTACCCTTGGTGAAAATTGGACAGCAGCTGATAGCCCCAGTGGTGATTTTCAAGCCTTCACCGATGCCGATGATAATACCATCTTAATCGCCAAGAATTCCTTAGAAACGACTACCTACTAAAAATAACATGGGGGAAAGATTGCATATCTTTCCCCCATAAATTTTCCCTGCCCTCATACAAATTTTTTTGTTGAGGGCTTTATTTTTTTTGGCTCTTTTTCCATAAAACAAAATGCCGTAAAGCCATCCATCCGTGACCAAGCACATATACCATAAGAGCATAAGCAAAATATCTATGGTAATCTAAAAAATCCACAGAAAGTAAGGTATGCTTTTCCCATAATAAATACCAGATCAGGCCAAGCATTGTGGATAAAAAAAAGCAAATATGCCCAAAACCTTGAATAACCCCAGGCAAACCACCGGGACGTGGTGCAGGAATTCCCCCTTTGAGCAACATATGCCAATCCTTACGTAACTGTTCTATATTTCCAAAAATATAGGGGAAGAAGTACTGTACGCCACGCCGCTGTAAGCTCACGCCCACAAAAATAAGCACAAAAGGCACCAAGAAAAAACCAAGCTCCATATGCCATGAATCCACAAAAGGTGTGCGCAAAATTTTCAGACATTGCGCCACAACCAAAATAATGGCTCCCACATGCATAACACGTAGAAAAGGCGTTTGGAAAAAACCAAAGAATTTCCATAAAAGTTTCCACTGTGTCCATAGATTCATATGCACCCCCAAACAAAAGATAAATAACGTAGTAGTGTCATGAGGCGTATTGCGTAAAACAAAAATCAAAAAGAAAGGAAAAAGAAGGCAGAAAACCTAGAAGCCATCTTATAATTACGTGATAACGTATTTTAAGAGGCTTCTCGTCGTCAAACTACTGTTTAACCCACTGGAACAAGTCAAAAACCGCTTTTTTTGGCGCAGTGATACAACATAATTCAGCTTGAGCTGAATAATAAGATGCGTTCTTGTAAAATGATGTATCATGGTATAAAGGGAAAAAATTTCTGTCAAGCTGACAATACTACAATGACAAAAGCCCAAAAAGCTTCTTTCATCCCTAATATGTTTTTCTAATATACCGATATAACGCAATAGAAGCGTAAATCCATACTATCTTTTGTGGAGGTTTTTCATGGATACATTTAATACCATCACCCTGCCCCATCAAAACCCATCTACCGCCACTTCTGACTCATCATCTTTGGAAGGGCTTTTACAAGCACGCGGCATCACCACTGAAGAAGCTAAAAATGCCCAAGAGATTTCGCAAGATCTTGCCAATCAGCCCATGACCACCGCTTCTTTCTCCATGCAATCCATGGTTATGGCGCAAAATACCAGCCAATCTCAAGCCGCTTTACAATCAGTTATGGGCGCCGCTTCAGCCTCCACCGCAGAAAGCTCCAGCGAACGTAGCGCCTTTGGTCGGCAAACGGCTGATGCCATGCTACAAAACATGCAGCAAGATGACTTTGAAGATAACTATTCCAATTTACTGGAAGGCTTACGCACTGACTTAGAAGAAAATATTGAAGCTAAGCTTGAAGAAAAAGCTCAAGAAGTTGCAGCGCCCACGCAAGTTCAGCCAGAATTTGTGGCAGAAGATGTGCCAGAAACTGCGGTAGAAAATACTGCCAGCAGCCCAAGCCAAAACCTTGCCGCCACCGGCGCAACATCTTCCACAAGTCCTGCACCCGCCACAGCCCCTGCTGAGGCCAACACAACGTCACCTGTGCTTCCTGTGGCACCAAGTGGCGCTGCCCCCATGGCAACAGCACCTGTCAGCTCCACCACACCAAGTACCAGTTCTTCAAACCCTAAACCTGCCAAGGTGGAAGCCATAGACACCTATGTCTAAACCTTTACTTAGTCGACACTGAAAAACAACTTAACTATCAGTAAAAATAGAACTTATAAA
>CAYJHH010000063.1:0-16643 GCA_964369995.1 uncultured Desulfovibrionaceae bacterium | reverse complement strand
GCAAAAACCGTGCGCCTTCCCCTGTAAGTATCCATACAGGATTAACACTTAACTTGAACAATAAAATAAGCAAAATTGCAGGTGGAACACGTTTACGCCGTCTAGCATCACTTAAAACTGAAAGGCGTACATCAAGATACTCTGCAAACTTTTCCCACTCCTTACAAGCAGTCACTTCATACATACGTTTCAAAGCGGCAGAATATGCGGCATCATCTTTTAATGAACAAATGGTATCATACAATGTGGTCATGGCAAGCTCTCCGATGTTGCTGTTGCAGCAATCACCGAAATAGCAATTGCCGGGAGCTGAAAACCGCTCGTAGACGGCGGGATTATTTCCCAGAAGGTATTATATTCTCCGCACTCCCGACAGACGTACGCAAAGAGACTGTACTTGTTAAAAAACAAGCACAGCCGCACATGTCGGCGGCGGTTCCGCTACGAGATAAGGTGTTTTCAGCACCGTTTGAGATTATGCCGTAGAGATAATGAAAAAGCAATAGTTCTCTATGTGGTATATAAATTCATATATACATTACACATATTACACCTATATTTATTCACATTTAAAACTACATCGTGCATTAATATACTACAAGTCTTTCCTTTTTAACTGGTCAAACAGGCTACTTTTTCATGGCCTCAATAGTCCTATGCACAAGCTCATACACATCCATATCCAAGGCTTCAGCAAGTAAAATAATCGTGCTTAGCCTTGGCTCATTTTTCCCTCGCTCAATTTTTGTCAACAGACGTGGATTGCGCCCAATCATATTGGCGAGTTGATACTGTGAAATGCCACGTTCTTTACGTGCATTTACAAGTATTTCCCCAAATGGGCATGGAGGTGCGTCTTTTTTCATTGTGCCATTTTACGGAGAATTGTATATTCTTCGAGTCGGAAAATTTGTTTGTAATTCAACTGTGGTACAAATATGACGGTCATTCATATTATTTATTTTGCTATATACCCTTTACATTGCGTGTTTAAATATTATTTCCCTCTAGTGTCTGGAGATGGCTATGACACGGTATAAATTGATTTTACTCATTTGTTTTTTGCAATGCCTTTTTTGCGTAAACTTAGTAACTGAGAGTTTTGCCACTCAAACGAGGTTAAATTTGCCACCAATTGAAGCCTTTATCTTAAAATGGACACCGTCTGGAGGAAGTGAGCTTGGTTCCTCTCAATCATTTCTCAACGAATTTTCTGACCTTCTGGATGTTCCAAGGCCGTCATCGCCAAGGGCACACGTTCCAGATAATACTTATACCTTTGAGAAAAGCGTCACCCTTGTTCATCCAAAGACAGGCAAAAAGTCTTTTGGGCGCATTGACCTTTACAAGCAAGGCCATTTCATTTGGGAATCCAAACAAGGAAGCCACAAAAAGGCAGCAGATGAAGACGGCGCACGGCGTAAGGGTACAGCCATTCGTGAAACCAAGTCTTGGGACAAAGCCATGCTTGATGCCAAGGTGCAGGGCGAACGCTACGCTAGATCCCTTGCACCCGAAGAAGGCAAGCCGCCATTTCTTATAGTAAGTGACATCGGCTATTCCATAGAAGTGTACGCAGATTTTAGGGGAACTGGCGTTTACACCCCTTATCCATCGGCAAAGGCCAATCGCTTCACTTTGGAAGACTTACGCAACCCCCAAGTACTGGCCATGTTTAAGCGCATTTGGACAAAGCCCTTTGTGCTTGATAATTCTCGTGCCACTGCCAAAGTCACCAAAGAACTTGCCATTCAGCTTGCCGACCTCGCTACTGCCCTAGAAGAAACTGTTGAGCATAAGACGTATGGCGAAGATGCCGTTTCCCTTTTCATCATGCGTTGTATCTTTACCATGTTTGCTGAAGACGTGGGACTTGTTGAATACAACGCTTTTACAGATATTCTCACCAAAAATCTGAATAATCCGCAGGGCTTTATTAAAGATGCTACTGACTTTTGGCAAGTCTTGCGCATCACTGGCAATGCCGTCCCTCTTGAAGAGCAAGTTTTACGTTTTCAAGGCTATCTTTTTGATGATGTACAAGCTTTGCCACTCAATAAGAAGCAACTGGCCTTGTTGCATCGTGCCGCTCATGCACATTGGGCAGACGTGGACACCGCTGTTTTTGGCTATCTCTTGGAACGTGCCTTAAACCCCACAGAACGCCATGCCCTTGGTGCGCATTATACCCCCACGGCCTATGTGGAACGCCTTGCTGTACCTACGGTCATGCAACCTTTGCGTGAGCAATGGGAGCAAGCAAAAAACACCGCTCTTGAGCATATTGCCAATAAAAAGCATGATGAAGCCATAGACGCTATCCACGCTTTTCATAAAACCTTGAGTGAAACTAAAGTGCTTGACCCTTCATGTGGCAGCGGCGTGTTTTTAGCTGTGACCTTGTCACTTTTCAAAGAGCTTGAAGCGGAAGTGGTGCAAGCCTTGCGTGACTTGGGGCTTTCAGAAAGACAAATCATTGAAAAAGGCTATGTGGTTACACCAAGACAATTTAAGGGCATTGAAGTTGTTCCTCGTGCCGTGGATATATCCGAGCTTGTGTTGTGGCTGACTTATTTACAACAACATTACGCCATTCACGGCAATGTGCCACCTAAAGAAACGCTCTTTGGAAAAGTGCGCTCCGTAGAATTGCGTGACGCAGTGCTTTTACAACATGATGACGGCACAAGTGAGCAATCTGCACCGTGGCCACAGGCTGATTATATCGTAGGTAATCCGCCTTTTGTGGGCGGCTCTAAAATGCGTGAAGCCTTTGGGGACGAATACACCACAGCTTTGCGCAAAGCTTATCCCGACATTGCCGCCAGTTCTGATTATGTTATGTTTTGGTGGTATCGTGCCGCAAAATTAGCACAAGAAGGCAAAGTAAAACGCTTTGGTTTCATTACCACAAGCACCATCAATCAACTGCAAAATCGTGGTGTCATGCAAAATTTCTTAGATGATATAACGCCGCTTTCCATTGTCTACGCCATTCCCAATCACCCTTGGGTAGACAGTGCCGGCAGTGCATCGGTGCGCATTGCCATGACCGTGGCTGAAGCAGGAAAGAAGGACGGTGTACTTGCTAAAATTATGTCTGAGAAACCTACAGAACACGGTGACATGCAGATACAACTTGTGGAAGAACGTGGCACTATCAATGCAAATTTAACCGTTGGCGTTGACGTAAGCAAGGCCAAAAAAATCAAAGCCAATGAGGGTATGGCATTTTCTGGTGTAAAAATTAACGGCTCTGGCTTTATCGTCACACCAGAACAAGCAAAAGAACTAGGCCTTGGTACAGTACCAGGACTTGAAAATCACATAAAGCCGTACATCAATGGCAAGGATATTATGGGCATTTCTCGTGATGTTATGGTTATTGACTTATATGGACTTTCAGCTGAAGAAGTACAAAGTAAGTATCCACTTGTATATCAATGGCTTTGGAACAATGTAAAACCAGAGCGTGATAAGAAAAGTAATAGAAAATTACAAGAGCAATGGTGGCTTTTTGACAGCAACGCTGTAGCAATGCGTAAAGCTCTAAAAATGTTGAAACGCTATATAGTAACCTCTCGTACTGCTAAACATCGCATATTTACTTTTACTGACGGCAACACATTACCAGATGCTGGAGTTGTCGCTATTATGAGTAATGATGCGTATGTGTTAGGTGTCCTTTTGAGCAACACACACCGTATATGGGCTGAATCCGTAGGTTCGCGTATGAAAAATGATTATGTGTACTTACAAGATTGCTTCGAAACGTTCCCTTTTCCTAACGCAACCGAAGCTCAAAAACAAGTAATCCGAGAAATAGCTGAAAAACTGGATAACCACCGCAAGGCAAGGCAAGCCGCATATCCTAAGCTAACTCTTACGGATATGTACAACGTGCTTGAAAAAGTGCGAGATGGGCAGGAGCTAACAGCAAAAGAGCAAATTATTTCTGAGCAAGCTGACATTACGGAGCTTAGGAAACTACATGATGCTCTTGATGGTGTCGTTTCTAAGATATACGGCTTTAATAATGATTCTAGTAATGACAACATACTAGAAGAAATTTTGAACTTGAACATGTTGTAAATATAGGGGGGCAACTGTAAAAAGTCACCCCCCATTTGTTTGATTTGTGCTAGTGCTTTTGGGTTTAGCTCAGCTTAGTACTACCTCAGTTATTTACTTGAGTTCAACCAGCGCCTGGCGCTTAAAGTAATTATTCAAAGTTAAAGCAGGAGTTTCTTTGTCAAGCCTCATATAAAAACCATCCCCAGACCGAAAAAAGCTTCTTCCATTTCTTGTATATTTTATTTTATGTGAATTATGTATATTGCAAATAGGGAGAATATATGGTGTCAACCCAGGTAGAACTTTACTAGGGAGTATGGTATTAATTAATACATGCCCACCAACTATAGTTTCTCCATGATTAAGCTCGAATGGGTCATTCAGAAAGTCATATGTTTCACCGACACAGCATCCTGGAGCTAATATTTCTGTTTTATTTTCGTACAGTTTAATCCATGAGTGCACCTCTGGTATAGGGTCACCAGTACTCCCTATAACATTCGCAAAGGGGGTACCTTTAGGAAAACTTACAACGTCTCCTACTGTGGACTGCAATGGAATGCGAACATCGTCTTCAGTATATACCTCTCCATCATTCCATACGCCACGATAGTGAAAACCGTCTTTTGTCATTCTATAGACAGCGTAATCTTGCTCTTCGTGTTGTAAGCTTAAAGCCCCTGCTTTCATTGTATGCAAATCAAATGTTCGAATTTTCCTCATAATAATCTCCCGTAACGTTAATTCTTGTTTATATTGCTTTCTTTTAGAACGCTTTGGAATTTTTTAATGAATTCCAAAATAGAAGAAAACTCTGAATTAACACGATTATCACCTATGTACGTTGATTTGTCTGCTGGTATAGCTTCAAGGTAATATCCTATAATTTGAGGATTTTTAAAGCGTACTGTAACGCTATTAGACGTAGAGGTGGCTACAGAGTTACTTTCAGAAGAAGATGATGCTGATGAGCTACTACCACCAAAAATAAAAAAGCCACCTCCTCTTGAAGAGTGGTCTTCCACGGAAGACGCAAATGAGCTATTCATTGTAGATGCTTGAGAAAATCTTATAGTTACATCGCGTGCGATAACAAAGGCAGATGGGAAGCAAGAAAAAATAGATTCATTCATATGCCTAAAATGGTCTTCGCCAAAAGCCATTGAGCCCCCCGCAATTTCTGGAGCAATTTTCATCTTCGATACGCTAAACATATCGCGACTAAGAATAAAAAGACCGGGATTAAACCAATCTCTTTGTATTTGCACCTTAGCAACTGACATGCCTATTTCAACAGTCATGTCGCTACTACTGTTCATAGCTCTTTCTACAGCTTGTTCATGTGAATGTTTACTGGTATAGCCGCTGAAAAAGAATGCTGAATTAGATTTGGACTGATAAGCACTAGAGTAAGCAGAGCTTTGCTTGCTCACACTTGACATAGTAGATGTAATCAGCAGTTGAGTGAAATTATCTGGCACAGAGTTTGGCTCTATAGATGGCTGTGGGACGCCAGAAGTCTCCTCATTTTCACTAGTGGGGGTATATACACGCTTTCCAGCAGGGTCTACCGCATTTTCCATGTGCTTTGCTAGGTCGATTTGACTTTGAAGGTCTTTTATTTTGCCATTTACACTATCTAGCTGAGCACGCAAAGGGGTTAATATATCAGCTAAGTTACTCTTATTATTTTCTTCAAAGTAAATTTTAGCAGACGTAGTAGCTTTCTCTGCGGCATTAACAAGTTCGGCTTGGCTATTTATGATGGCATCATTATTTGTTTGCAATTTTTCAATGAGTTGTTTTGCTTCAGCCAAATCAATACCAGCAATTCTGCTAACAGAGGCAACAGATTTCACGCTTGGATTTACAAAGTCATCAACAACTTGTAAAACACTATTTATAAGACCGAAGCTAGCGTTAGATATTGTTGAAGTTGTATTTTTAACCGCTTCAGAGTAAGCCTGTTCTTGCGCATCAGCTGCTTCTTTGAGTGCTTTAACATCTTTTTGGTCTTTAGCTAATTCAAGAAGACTGTTAATATTTGTCAAAATATTATTACGCTGAGCTTCAAGAACACCAAGCTTTTGCGCTAAAGCAGTAGAACTTTCTAATAAATCAATTGAAGTGAAAGATGAGTCAAGAAGTTCAAACCAGTTTTCCGGGTAAAGGGTTACAGGATACGCATAGCCACCATACGGCGTGAGCACCCCTGCGTTTTCCAGAGTGGTTTTAGCGTCAGCAATTTCCCTGCCGGAACTGCTATCTAAAATCGCATTTATTATTTTCATATCACCGGGTGAAAAAACACTAAGTACTTTTCCGAGCTTTTCATCAATAATAAGAAGTTCTGACTCTGCTACTGTTCCATACCAATCTAAGTATTCATCATCTTGACTCTGATAGTCAGCACGACTTTTACTAGGATACTTTACAGCCAATTCATGTTTTTTATCCAATTGTTTTTGAGACCATTTTTGCTTAGCTTCAGCATATTCTTTATAAAGTTTATAAAAGACTTGCTCTAAGGACAATACAGCATCAGAACCATCGCCAAAATTATATGGGTAAGGTTCTGCTAACATAGTTCTAAGGCTATTCTTAGCTTCCATTACTTTATCATTAAGCTTTGGAGTAAGCACCTCAAGGGCAGTTCTGTATTGATTTTGTAATTGCCGTCCATTATCTGCCGCACTCATTTTACAAGCATCAAACAATCTGTTTACAAGTTTTGACTCGTTAATTTTAACGTGAGATGGTTTAGGTTGCCCTTCCTTTATGTCATATTTGTATTGATTTGAATCAATAATCATTCCAGGGAGAGACATGCAAAAAAACTGATTTGCATTACTTCCTCCAATGACATCCGTAATTGCATTATATATTGTCATATCAAATGAAGAACTTTCTGTTGAATTTGACCTGTCGCCTCGTAAGTCTTTCTTCAACACTGAGTTATCATTTTCACAATATAATTCTTCTTTTTTTGTCACATCAAGATTAGATGAATACATAGCTCTATACGGGCATTCTACAAAGCAATCCGAAGATTGAACTAAACCTTGTTCGTCATCAAATTTTTTATCAACTGAATTGTGTTCATTGCTGTTCATACATAGTCTCCTTTCGTTAATGTTAATAATAGTATTACACAACTATAAATTTACATTTAAATGTGTAGTAATACACCTTATGGCTAAACGTCATGAAATGGTAGAAATGTACAATTCTACATCTAGTTGAATTTATGAATATTTTCCAAACAAACATCAAGGATGACCCTATAAAATATATATTTTCACATACAATATATCAATTAATCTGTTTTTCTGCAACAAAATATTTGTATTTTTATACAAATAAATATTTTTTCATTAAATTTTATGATTTCAATGCTTTACTTGTTTATGAGGAAAATATTTGTAACGGCATGAGCAACCTTATCAAACGCTACAAGGCATCTTGAAAAAGTAACAGAATTTTAGCTGTGATAAGCATGCTCGCATTCAATGTTGAGCCAGCTTTTGTGGAAAATGTTACATCCCCGTCCAAAAGCATATGTGCGGTGAGCTCTCAAACTTTTTACTCTCAAGCACTCAAATTGTTAAAAAATCGTAACCTTTCAAATGATTAACTCTCTGTGTTCTTGCAATATTTCCTTGTAATATTCATGTGTTAGTTTACATTTTTTGTGAAAAAAGCTCCTCGCAGACTAAATCCTTCTGAGAAAATATCTTGTAAAACATATGATATTTTTTTATGCTGAAAATATATATAGGAATACTTTTCAATCTGCACCTTGCTGTGCATCACAAATCTGTTTTTTTATGAAACACAAAAGATATCACGGGAGCTCTTATGCAAAGTAAAAACGCCATAGGCAATCTTATCAATCGTTACAAGGCCGTACTGAAAAAATGTAATCTTATAAATGTGTTCGGTACTTTAGCCGTGGTGAGCCTGCTCACGCTGGGTGCAGGTTCTGCTTTTGCCGGAAGTAGCACCTCTACTACAGGTGAGACAGTGAATGCTTCTGGCGACACAGTAAGCGAAATAGGCGCAGGAACACTCAATAGCTATTACGGTGGTTTCGCTCAAAGCGAGGGTGCTCATGCATTATCTGGTGCTTCTGCCGGTGACGGGGGGACTGCCATAGCAGATAAAAATATACTTATTTTTCAAGGGGGTAGTGCGCGTGACATTACGGGTGGACATGCTAGCTCTTGGGGGGGGAATGATAGCACCCACAGTAGCATAGGTGGTAACGCAAGCTCAGTAACAGCAAATAATAACACCCTTACTATGGAAGATGGTACTGTAACAGATTCTGTGATCGGCGGAGCTGCCTATAGTGTTGCAGGATTTGGATATACTACGCCTAATGGTGCTACCAACACTGCGCGCGCCGATTTTAACACTGTAACCATAAAAAATGGTATTGTACAAAGGGATATTCATGGCGGATATGCTAGCAGTGATGGCACCAATAGCGAATCTTTTGCCAGTGCTTCATATAATAGTGTTATCTTAGAGAAGGATGCCGAAGCAGGAAATTTCGTAATAGGTGGCCGTATAAATAGTGTGAAAAATTTAGGGGGGGAAGCCCATAATAACACTGTGCGTATATATGGTACAGTTAATAACTCCGTGTATGGAGCCTACACAGACACACCAGGTATTGACCTTATGGGAAGTAACAATACGGTATATATCTATAATGGAGCAAAGGTAAACGGAGATGTTTTTGCTTCAACTATAAGTTCAGGTGAAAATAATAGCGTTCGTTTGAATGGAACTATTACTTTTGGCGCAAATAGTAGTATTGGTGGTTATAGCGGAATCGACGCAAAAAACTTTAAAGACAACACTCTTACTTTAGATAGATATACCACCACAACAAGACTTGGCGACGTGAAGTCTTTTGAAACCTATAACTTTATCTTACCTGCAAGCACTGTGGCAAACAGCACGGTCTTAAGCGTCACCAATTTAAACCTTACCGACGGTGGCTCACAATCTGCAAAAGTAGGTTCTGTGAGCATTGATAGTGGGCATAGTTTGCAGGTGGGCGACAGTGTTATTCTCATTGATGCGAACACCATTGACGGCTCCCTTGCCAATGATGGCGGAACGGTAAAGAGTACAACAGGCACCTTTGTGGAACAAGAGTGGAAAGTGGCGCAAGATACCACTAATAATGATATAACTGCCGAGCTTCTCACTGAGAAAAAGGCAAGTTCTGCGGCGGGTGGCGTGGCTAATCCCTACAGTGCCGCTTCTGCAGCTGTATTGAGTGCTGCCACAAGAACAGCGGTGTCTGTGGGTATTCCCGCGGCCCAAAGTGCAGCAGGTGGCAGTACAGAAGGGCAAGGCACAGGCATGAGCGGCGGCTCTGTAGGCAAAAGCTATGGCATTGCTCCCTTTGCTGTGGTGCATGGCGGTTTTAACACCTACCATACGGACTCCCATGTGGATGTGAACTCCATCTCCTTCATGGGCGGCATTGCCTTCAATAAGTATTTCTCTCAAGGGGAACTGCTGTTAGGCGCTTTTTTTGAGACCGGCTCTGCCAGCTATAATAGCTACGACAACAGCGGTCTCACAGAAATTCACGGTACAGGCTATATGGATTATTACGGCGGTGGCCTCTTGGCACGCTATGAATTTTACGGCAAGGGCGGCAAACCCTATGTGGAAGCCTCCGCTCGTATGGGTAGCCTAAACACTAGCTACGAAAGCGACGATATCATAGACGCTACCACAGGCTACGGAGTGAACTATGATATTTCTGCCAACTATTATGGCTTGCATGTGGGCGCAGGCTATATTTGGCAATTGGCACCTCAATGGAAATTAGACCTTTCCGCCAAATACTTTTGGACGCATCAAGAAGGCAGTAGCGCTCATATTGGCGGCAATAAATTTGAATTTGACGCCATGAACTCCCATATCTTACGTGCAGGGGCTACCCTTTCTTATGATGTGGTAGAAAAAGAAAGCTACACCTTAAGCCCCTATGTGGGACTGGCCTATGAATACGAGCTGGACGGCGAGGCCGGCGCCACCGTGGACGGCATCAGCGTGTCTGATACTGTAAGCTCGCAAGGCGGCACGGGAGTGCTGAACCTTGGTGTAAACTTTAAGCATGTGAATGGCTTTAGCGTGAACCTTGGCGCAGAAGGTAGCCTTGGCATGCGTGACGGTATTATGGGTAAATTAGAAATGAAATACGAGTTCTAGCAGGCCGTTTTAGCAAATAAGAGGAGGTAAAGCCCTTGGCGTAAAAACCAAGGGCTTTTTTTGGGAGCTTTGTCACGTGGGGCAATCCTCTGAGTTCAAGCAAGGAGGATATGCTTATGGAGCATTTTTTGTTTTTCTTTAGCATTATTCTCATCTAATATCCTCTTACGCATATAAATATCTTTTCTGAATCCATCCACAAAGATATTTTGTACTTTTAATAGCGTTCTTTTATATATCTGCTGCGCACGAGTAGGTGTAATTAAATTATTTTTGGCTATTTCTTCGTACTGTTGCATATAAAAAGTGCGAGCAATAAATATATCATACTCTCTTCCTCGCAATATAATACTCAATGCTGAAAAAATTTCATCGGATTCAATTTTATCAATTATATAGTCTTCAGAGCTTACCAGTTCACTATATGTTTGAAATGGCATAATTTCAAATGCCTCCATACTTTTTTGTATTTGGCAAGCATACTTTGGGAATACCTCTGCAAAGTCCATATGGAAATATTCACAGATGGTTAACGCTAACTTTTTTACTTTTTCCTTACGCCGTTTATCATCGTAGATTGGTGCGTCAATACCATATGCAAGGCGAGCAATTGTTTGACCACGAACCCCAATTTCACGAGATAAGTCCGCAAATGTCATATTATACTCTTTAAGCAGACGTAAAATGCTTGTTTCACACTCATCATAAAACAGTTCAAAGTTCTTACTTCTTTTACGCATTATGCCACCCTCATGGTTATGCTTGGTACTGGTGCTTCAACAGGATTTGGTAATTTTTCCTTTGGTGTCCATTCACTTATATAGCCCGGTTCATCTTGCATTCTTTGTAGCTCACGAATGACGGCAGAATGGTTTTCACGAACCAAGGACAGTTCCTCAAACTGCGCAAAGGGCTTGTCGATACTTGCCTTGATAGTCTCCATTTCTGATTTTTCACGTTTGGTATTTTCACGATAATTGTCCATAGACTTGTCCATGCCCTTATCGAGAAAGTTGTCTATGCGCTGAAAAAAGCCAGACAAGCTGAGGTTTTCGTCATAGCTGTATACCAGATTTTCGGGAGCATATTCTATGTCGCTTCTGCCTTTGAGGGTGAAGGAAAACTGCTCCGCTTGCCCTCTGGCACGAGCTGAAATGGTAAAGCCACGATACTGGCCAAGTTCTGCCGGCTTGCCCACTTTCATGCTTTCTTTCACGCCATCAACAATAAAGCCTTTGAGCTTTTCGCTGTCTTTATCGGTGTGCATCTTGCCATCCTTAAAGAAATGCAAGCGTATGCGCTCTTTGCCGCTGTCCATGTATTTGTCGGTATTGCTGTCACGATGCCCACTATCTAAAGCATGATTCTCCTCACGCTTTGCTAGACGTGCATCTGCTGAAGCAAGCATTTTTAAGCTATCACGCATACGATGCTGTGAGCGTTGATATTGCGAATACAAAGCCTCTAGCTTGCGTAAATCACTAGCAAGCTGTACTTGCATGAGAATAAGGGGATTACCACTTGCGGCGGCCTTCATTTCAGCGGCATTGGCGGCTTCGGATTGTACGTCTTCAATATTTCTTTGCAGTAAATCGCCTTTGCGGAATTGTTCAATAGCCGCTGCTTTGTACTCTATGGTTTGCCACATTCGAGCATCATAGGTACGCTCTGTGGCGTAATAATGAATGCCAATTTTGAACTTTTCGGGGTTTTGCTCATAGAACATGTTACCTTGACGGATGATGCGCCCATTACGCTGTTCAAGGTCAGAGGGACGCCACGGCGCATCTAAGTGATGAGCCGCCACAAGGCGTTTTTGGACGTTCATGCCGGCTCCCATCTTTGAGGTGGAACCAAGCAATACACGCACTCGCCCGGCATTCATATCGGCAAAGAGTTTTGACTTGCGAGCGTCCGTATTTGCGTCATGGATGAAGGCTATTTCCTCCGCAGGAATGCCTTTGTCCATAAGCTTTTGCTTCATATCGTGGTACACAGAAAACTTTGCCCCTTGCGAAAGTACAGAATCCATATCTATTTCAACTTCATCTATACTATCGCCTGTATTATCAGTGGTATTTTCTCCATTCACACTAGCGAGATTTTGTAATTCATTGTGCAAGGAATGTAGCAAAGAGTTTCTAAATTCAGCATGATAAAAGACCTTATACAAGGTAACGTCAGTCTCAGCACTGCTTAACACTGCGTCTTTGAACATGTCCTCTAAGGCTTGCAAGCGTGTATCTGCATTGTCATTTTCTTGGTACTTGGCTTTGAAATCTTCGTGTTGACTTATTTCAAGTAGAATTTGAGAAAAACGCTCTTGCTTATATTCTATGGGAGCTTTCCACTCATTGAACCACGCATAATCAAATGTCTTTGGGGCAGTATTTGAGTTTTCTTTGACTAAATCATTGTCAAAGGAAATGGTCTTTGGTTGTTCCGTCACAGCTCCGCTCGTTTTTGGCGTAGACAAATCACAAAATACAAGCTGTGTGCCTTTATCCTTTGCCGTGTCATTCCAAATATCGTAGATTTTTTCTACGGCATGGTTAGCCTTTGAGTTGGGATTATCCCCTGCATCGGGGTCAATGAGGCGATAATCAAGGCCGCATTTTCTGGCATCGTTGGTCACTTTAAGCGGATTATCAATGCGTGGGTCTTTGGGCAGATTTTCCATACGGTCAATGATTTTTTCCATGTAGGCTGACTGGTCGTCAGAGCGTGGCACAATATGATTATGCGGCTTACCACCCTCAATGGGAGGCGTGAGCGGTTTTGTGCCGGCTTGCTTTGCATGTTCGTCAAGGTCGTTCTTGGTAACAACATCAGCAAATGAACGATACATAGAAAGCAGTTCCGGTACATTTTGAAAGGAAGCAAAACGGCTTTTAAGCTTATAATTTACCCCGGTAGCGTCAAGTTCCCAATTGCTCGTCACTTGCCCAAAGGTGGAAGCCCAAGCATCAAAACTATCAATGCCTTTTTCCTGTAAAGCGTCATATTGCATATACCGCTGAAGCGTATAAACCTCGGCTATAGTGTTGGAAATGGGCGTTCCAGTAAGGAAATATACGCCACGTCCGTCATTTTGCTTTTGCAGATAGCGACACTTGATAAAGAGGTCTAAAGCCTTGGCAGAACCAGTAATATTCCCAAGCCCCGACACATTCATGGTAGTGCTATACGCCAAGTTCTTAAATTCGTGGCTTTCATCAACATATAAAGCATCTATGCCTAGGTCGCCAAAATCCACAGAACGGTCTTTCTTCCCTGTGCCGGCTAAAAGCTTATCGTAGCGAGCTTGCATTTTTTCTCTTTGCTTTTCCAATTGCTTAATGGTGGCCTTACTGCCTTCATTGCTTTTACTGTCAGCAATGGCGTCCACCACGGCATTTATCTGTTCTTCCAAGATTTCTTGCTGCATATCAAAGGGCATCTCAATCTTGGCAAAGGAAGAATGCGGCACAATGATAGCGTCCCAATCGCCTGTGGCAATGCGAGAGAACAAACGCTCACGATTTTGCTTAGTAAAGTCATCCTTATCTGCCACAAGCAAATTACCATCGGGATACAGCTTGTAAAACTCATCACGCCACTGATGCAATAAATGGTTTGGCACTACCACCAATTGCTTGTTGGCAAAGCCCATGCGCTTATTTTCCATAATGGTGGCTATGCAAGCCATAGTCTTGCCGGCGCCCACCACATGGTCAAAAAGTGACGTGCCTTCTTGAATGCCACGCCATACGGCGTCCTTTTGGTGCGGACGTAATTTTACATCCTCACTCACCGATGACAGCTCCAAAAGTGAACCGTCATAATGCGGCGGAACGTGCGTATTGAAGCGGTCATTATACATTCGTGCAAGGTCGGTACGCCTTTCATCGTCCGTCCACACCCAATCCACAAAAGCTTGTTTCATCTCATCGGCTTTTTGCATGGCAGCGGCAGTCAGCTCTTGGTCAACCACCATGATAGCTTTGCCATTTTCATCAATCTGGCCACTTTCTTTCATGACTCGTATGGGCGTATTCTTTAAGAGCGATTCAGCAATTTTACTTGCAGGGTATTCGGGAATGCCCCACACGTTAGTGTTAAGGGCATGATCCCAAATACGCACTTTGGCATCCCACTTGCCGAGGGCTTGAATATAGTTGATTTGTTGGTCACCACGCCCTTTGTGAATGCTCTCCTCAATAAAGTCAGAAAAGACCTTTCCCGGCACCCACGATGAGCCAAATTTGATACCAATATCTACAGCTTCAATGTCTGCTGGAATAGCATTTTGCAGGGCTTCCACATTGGCTTCATAGCGAGTGTCATTTTGCGCAAAAAACTCTGCCATTTTTAACTTTTTACGCACGTTTCCTGTGAGATATTTATCTCGAATTTCCCACGTTTCCCCTTGCGGATTAAGGTAAATCAGCTCTTGTTGTTGCAATTCCTTTTGAATTTTATCGGGAGTGGAACGCAAAAGCTTTGCCATGCGCTGAAAATCCACTTTACCGGACTCACGCAGGGAAATAATGAGCGCATCCTTGGCAGTATCGGCTGTGTCCACGCTGATGGTGGGCTTGAGTACACGCTTGGTAAAAATGGCGGCCTTTTTAGCTGAAGCCTTACGAGCTTCTTTATTGTACTTTGCCGCCATTTCCTTGGTAACGCCTTTATCGTATTCCATTTCCAAGGACTCAATCAAGGAACACTCTGGGTCTTGACGCATGAGCGAGCGGTTTGTTTGAGAGTTCAAATGCCCATAGCGGCGTATAAAATTGTCATACTGTGAATTTAAGCGGCTTCGCAAAGGTTCAATGCCACTATCTTCATCCTTACTTTTTTCAAGATTGAGCAATTTACGCAAAGTATCACGAATTTGCACCATAGCGGCAATACGGTGCTTTGCCGTGTCATTTTTTACGGTGACGTAATCATAAGAGTTTTTGCCAAAGTCGCCAGCAGTCTTAAAAATAATCTTATCAGAATGTGGCTCAACGCACAGCGCACCTATTTTAAGGGATTGAAAATACTCAGTGGCAATGAACTTTTCGTCACGCTTTTCTAGAACGGTATCTTCTTTTTCTACGCTTGGAACATAGGTATTAGATGGTAGTATCTCTAGCCGCTTAGATATTTCTTGCCCAAGGTCAAAACTTGCTTTCATGTGTTCCGGCACAATGCAATTCATACTATTACCGTGCATTCCGCCAGCAAAAGCCATGTGTCCTATGATACAATCGGGGCGCTGTGCCAAATACTTATTGATATGAGCTGTGCGTTCTCCGCCATTTTTAAGGTCGGGACATGTAATTTCCGCAGTTTGCACCCAATCTTTAGAACGTAATTTTTCCCCGGTATTCTTCTGGAAAAAGACTATGTCTGTAGTGACTTCTGTAAGGGCATTTTGCTTGAAAGCCGTGTTTGGAAGACGAATTGCGCCTAAAAAGTCCGCATATTGCGAAATATGCTCTCTGGCACTTGGGTCTTGTGCGTCCAAAAAATAGCGACTGACCACAAAAGCCCCAATGCCACCTTCACGCAAAACACCTACAGATTTTGCTAAGAAATAATTGTGAATGGAAAATTTGCGCAGTTCTGGAAAGTCTGGGTCAAAAAGTGCTTGATTACCAAAGGGAGGATTACCCACCACGGCATCGAATGTCGGCTTGCCAATATTGGCATGTTGAAAGCCGATATTATTGTATTGTGCTTCTGGATAAAGGTAGTTCCCTATGGCAGCGGTCGTAGGGTCAAGTTCTACAGTGTAGAATTCCCCCTTCAACTTTTCTGGACAAAGGCCGATGAAATTCCCAATGCCGGCAGACGGCTCAAGGATTTGTTTTTGCGTATCATCATTGGCTAAGCCAAGACGTTCCAAGCCTTCATAAATACCCTTGATAACCGTTTCAGAGGTATAGTGCGCATCTTGAGTGGAACGGCGAGCTTTAGCATATTCGTCAGAATTTAGAAGCTCTTTGAGTTCCTTGTATTCCTTTGCCCACGTTTCATTATTTGCATCAAAGGCTTGAGGCAAACCTCCCCATCCCACATAACGCACAAGAACTTGCTTTTCTTCGGGACTGGCTACCTTTGCGCCACTTTCTTGAAGCTCTTTTAAAAGGGCAATGGCGGCGATATTGTCAGCAAATTTTGTTTTTGCGCCGCCATGCCCTAATTTATCGTCCGCTGTTATGCGGTAGTTCTCAACTCGGTATCCACCCCGTGCATCGCCAATATCTCCCAATCGGACATTCCCTGCTGCTTCGCTTCCCAGGCTGAGTCGCTGGTCAGCGTCCTGTTCTCGATGTTGTCCTGTTGGTCGAGTCTCA
>CAYJHH010000062.1:0-16711 GCA_964369995.1 uncultured Desulfovibrionaceae bacterium | reverse complement strand
TCCGGCGGCCCCGAAGGGGTATTTGGAGCAGGCGTGCCTTTCTTAAAAACGAGTGAACCCACGTTTTTAAGCATTAACTATGTAGAAAAAATTAACTCTCCACTTTATCAAACTTTTCTTTACCGCATATATACTCTATTTCAAGACAAAGCACCGCAGTATGCTTGAGCATGCCTTCCGTGGCAGGACTTGGACACGAAGAGCCGTAACGTTTGCTTAAAGCATCTAAAGCAAAAATTTTCTCTTGTACATCTTCCACCACAGACATGCGCCCAGAACCCACCACAGATTTAAAAATTGTGGTAGCTTTTTCAGGGATAACACACACATCCACTGCAGTACTAAAGCCAACTTGATTATTTTTGCGAAGGCAATCTAACTTACGGCCATCTACAGCACTGTGAAAATACAATTTTTCTTGTGCATATACATAATTGAGGGGAATAAGATAGGGGGCAGCATCTGTACTAAAAGCTACGTACATATCTTCAGCACGTGTTAGTACATCTACTATGAAGGCAGAATCTGTTCTTTCCAATTCCTTGCGGCGCATGGCTACGGTCATAGGGGTAACTCCTTAAAAATTTTGTCACCCCACTTTACGTGATATGCGCCGCTTTGCAAAGATTTTTATGTAAACATCTCTTAGACTGTGCGCCAGTGTCACCTGCTGGCACAGACTTTCTATTTAAGGTAAAAATGCGAAAGCTTACCCTTTACGCACACATTGTACTCTGCCAATGTGCTTGGTGCTTTTTCTTCTCTGGCCGCAAGCATATATTGTAATCCGCGGGCAAGAAATGCCGTTGCGCGAAGCTCCTGTAAGCGTGTACGTAAGAGTGCATCTTCGCCAAGAGCGGCAAGCAAGGCTTCTTCTTGTTCTTGGCATTGTAAAAGCAATGTATTGTCAGATGAAAGGCTTAACACCAATTTTTCATCCATATGAATATCTTGCTCTGCCAAAAGAGTCGTCACATGGGCAAGAAATTCTTCTTGCAAACTTTCCACATGTTCTTCCAATTCTTGTACAGCTTCTGCTCCAAAATTTTGAATGCAGTGTTCAATGGCGCTTACAGCCTGCTCATCATCAGTCATGGACATTGTAGATGTAGGCTCTTGCCATAAAACAGAATCTTTCATGGCGGCATCGGAAGCCTGATGTACATGAAGCATGGTATTTATTGCATTGGTGACATTTTTCACGCTTTCCTCCCATATGGATAAAATTGCCTGTCAACATAGGAACTGCAAAGTGATAAGCAAAAGTAGTGCCAACACGAAATTTCCTATATTTTTTTTAGAGTTTTTTTAGAATTTATCTAAACATTTTCATGACTTACACTAGACATGTTTTATGTGCCACATATTGTTGAGGAAATTTTTTCCACCATTTTCTTGGCACGCCATTTTCTTGTCTAGCCCTTTACCATTACAGGGAAAGAGCCTATGCTCTGCTCACATCACATCAAAAGGAAATTCATTTTGCACAAAATATATGCTCTCTTGGTTCTTGGTAGCTGGGCTATTTTACTCTGGCCTTTTCCCACAGAAGTTTTTTTAGCTGCCTGTTTTGCCTGTCTTTTACACCCCATATACATGCGCCTTTTAAACCGCTTTAATCAAAAAATTGCCTTTAGTTGCGTCACCCTTGGGCTTTGTGTTGGCATTATTTTACCCATCACTGTTGTGGTGCTCATGGTCACGCCGCAAGCTGTTTCTGGTCTGCGTATTTTAGATGACTTACAACGTTCAGGCTGGATCTATGGGGAAGAAATGCAAGCCTTTTTTGAACACATAGATACTTGGCTACGCATGATTCCCGGTCTTGAGGGCGGCATTGAACAACTTGGCAATGAAATTACATCCTTCTTGGCTTCAGGCATTCAAACCCTTGTAAGCAAAGGCCTTGGCATTGCCGGCAGTACCATGGGCTTTATGATGCGAATTTGCGTACTTATCTCTTTGAGCATGATAGGCATTGTCTATGCCTCCAACTTTTTTTCTTTCATGAAGGCAGTTTCGCGCATACCAGAAATCGTATTGCAGAGATTTGTGGAAACAGTGCGCCAAGCCATACGTTCTGTACTGTGGGGTGTAGTTTTGGTGGCAGTCATTCAGGGAGTGCTGTGCGGTTTGGGATATGCTGTAGCTGGCGTACCCGGTGCGGCTTTTTGGGGGCTTGTATCCGCCATGGTGGCACCCATTCCCATTGTAGGTACCAGCCTTGTATGGATTCCTGCCTGTATTTACGCTTGGTTTGCCCTCTCAAAAACAGCGTCCATAGGACTCATGCTTTGGTGTCTTATCATTGTGGTGGGGGCAGATAACGTGTTGCGCCCACTTTTCTTACGCGGCGGCCTTAAAACATCCTTCGTGGTGGTACTTATTGCCGTGGTCTGCGGCCTTGTGGCCCTTGGCCCTGTGGGCATTGTGGCAGGGCCTGTGCTCGCTGCTTTTGCCTTACAAGCAGCACGCGAAGCAGAACTTGTAGAATTACATAGCCATAAAAAAACGCCGAATATTTAGCCATTGCACATTTTCTACGGCTTTACTCAGGAGGAAAAAACTGCATGCAGCTTTTTCCTCCTTTTCCTTTTATAAACCCCACACATCCACAAAGCTGAATGCAAAAAAACTATTTTTTATTGTGAAAAATAAAACTTTCTTCTTGCCAAGCCCCCTGCCAATATTGTATATTTCTTGTAACTAGCAATGAGTACTATATCTTTTTCCCCTTAACAGAGGGTCTACGATAAGATACATGCATGTATTTTAGAAAAAATATGGCCTCGGGTAGAGCTGGTTTCTTTCATGTAAAAATGCCTTATTATTCTGAGTTTGAGACGCAAGCCAAAATGGTCTTGGTTTGTGGACTACCGTGATAAAATTTAAAGGGGGTTTTTAGATGTCTTTACGTAAAACACTGTTCCTTTGCGGACTGCTTCTGCTCAGCATGTGCAGTATTGCCTTCGCAGCAGATGCCACACCCACCACCAGCCAAGAGCTTCAGGCTGCCACTGAAATGGCCGCCGGTAGTGATGTGCAATGGTGGATTTGGCCTCTAGCCTTACTTATCTTCTGTTTTGTTCTAGGTATTATTGCTGTGCTTGCTGGTGTAGGTGGCGGCGTACTTTTTGTGCCATTGGTCAGTGGCTTTTTCCCCTTCCATCTTGACTTTGTGCGCGGCGCAGGTCTTATGGTGGCTCTTGCCGGTGCTTTGGCAGCCGGTCCCGGTCTGTTAAAACGTAACTTTGCTAGTTTGCGTTTAGCCTTGCCGGTGGCTTTGGTGGCTTCCATATTCTCCATCATCGGCGCCATGATTGGTCTTGCGCTACCTGCGCATATTACCCAGCTCTGTCTTGGAGCCACCATCATGGGTATTGCAGTGCTACTTACCCTTGCCAAAAACTCTGTGGTACCCGTAGTTACTAAACAAGACGCCCTCAGTGTGGCTTTTGGTATGCAGGGCATGTTCCTTGAACCCAGTAATGGTGAAGTCATTCAATGGAAGACCCACCGTACCCTTCAAGGTATGCTGCTCTTCATTGCCATTGGCCTTATGGCCGGTATGTTTGGCCTTGGTGCAGGCTGGGCTAACGTTCCCGTACTGAATTTGCTCATGGGTGTGCCTTTAAAAATCTCTGTAGGCACCTCTAAATTCTTGCTCTCCATTGCTGATACTTCGGCAGCCTGGGTGTATTTAAACCAAGGCGCTGTTATCCCCATGATTGCTGTTCCTTCCATTGTGGGTCTTATGGCCGGCTCCATTGTGGGCGTGCGCTTACTTGCTTTAGCTAATCCTAAGTTTATCCGTCTCTTGGTTATTGGCGTACTCTTATTTGCCGGTGCACAAGCTTTATGGAAAGGCTATACATCCTCTCAAGCAGTAGCCGAAAAGCCGGCTGTGGTGGAAACATCAAGCTTGAGCCCCACGCAACCCCATCCGCTAAATAGCTAATATTTACAGTAAGGAGCCTGTTATGGATAACAAAGATGTTGCTGCTTCTCCCGCGCAAGTGCGCTACGCAAACTTATTAGCTCTCATATCAAATATGGGGCTTGGCCTACTCATTATTACCTTCTGTATGTACGTATTTGGTTTTTCCTTTGCGGCGCCGCACGTACCTGTGGATGAGCTGGTAAAAACTTGGGGCTTAAGCTCCGGTGAATTTAATAAATTACATAATGTTCCCATAGGCTGGGGTTGGTTAGGCCTCTTAGCCACGGGCGACTTCAGTAATTTCATTGGCATTGCTATCTTAGCTGGTGTAACTATTCTTTGCTATATTCAGCTTTGCTTCGACTTTTTACGTGAAAATGAAAAGCTTATGGCTACCATTGCTTTCATAGAAGTTGTTGTATTGGTAGTGGCTGCTTCCGGTATCGTAGGCGGCGCTCACTAATATTTTACACGCATACTCTTAAAAACATCCTAGAAGACTTTGCTCTTTTAGGATGTTTTTTTATGCTCTCACATGCGCATACGCTCTTTTCTCCTTCTTTACCTCAGGCCTTATGACGCATTACGCGCGTAAAAACGTTTTGTACAAAACATTTTTCCCAAGCATATGCCTGTAAAAAAACTTTTTTCTCTCAAAGTTCTTTATATAAGCCACCTATAAAAAAATAGTAAATACTAGAAATAAAACACTTTAATTTAAAAAATCTTTATGCTACAGATGAAATTGCAAATACAATCCTCGCTGCCTAAACCTTCTAAGTCACTATGTATGCACAGAGTAAAAAAGGTGCATACAAGAGGAGATGCTCATGAAAGACCTTCACATCCTTTTAGTGGATACAGATGTAGCAAGCATGGAAAGCGTAAACGAAGCACTTACAACAGAACAGTATACCGTGCATAAGGCACACAATGCCAAAGAAGCTTTAGACGTCCTAAAAACTGTGCACGCACAAGACGTACCAGTGGTCGTAGTGCTTTGTCTTAGCCTTGCCGCTGAATTTGAATTTGCTCTGCTGCAGGAAATAAAAAACTGCTACCCACAATTACAGGTTATTCTTACCAGCCAAGAAGAAGAACATGAACACCTTTCAGCTCAAAGCCTTATTGGAGCTTATACCATTATGCCCAAGCCCATAAACATACAGCAGCTTATAAATCACTTAAGCTTAAGTCTTATGGACAAAATGGAAGGGTCTTTGGTGGCAGCCAGTATGGCGCAAGCCGGCGCCTTTGAAGCAGCGGATCACACCATGGAAGAAATGGAAACCATGGAAGAAATAAGTGAAAAGGTGGAGGAAAAAGTATAGCTGTCTCATAAGCCTTAGTAAAAAGCCCCTTGTAAGCCACGCCATAAGCACATACTGCCACCTAGGCTGAGTATAATCAAAAGTATGCGTTTAAACAGTAAAGAGCTTATGCGCCGAGCCAAGGGGCTTGCAAGGGCAATACCCAACAAGGACGCAGGGACGCCATAAGCCACCCAAACAAGCACCTCCTGCGTAAAAAGCCCCGCCATGCCTTGGGTCATACAAGCCAGTACATAACCAAAAACAGAAAAAACATTGGTGGTGCCTATGATTTGTGCAGGGCTATAGCCTAAAGATAAAGTATACATTCCCACAGCAGGATTTCCAAAGGATATGGATGTATTCAAAATACCTGCCACACCGCCTGCCATAATATTTTTTGTGGCAAACTCTGCCCGCTCTGCTCGTTCTGCCCGCTTTGCCTGCTTTACATGACACATTTGATGTTTTGCATACCTTACATGCCAAAAAACAAAGAAAAGCATAACTAAACCTGTCAAAAGCTGTATGGCATACGTGGGAATAAAAAGAAGTAATGCTAAGCCCATACAAGACCCAGGCACAGCTCCCACAAGCAAAGTTTTGAGCGTAGGATACACACACCCCTCACGAAAAAGCCACGCCACATGGCAGGAAATAAACACTGCTATGCCACACGTTACAGGGATTAATGTTTCTGCCGGCATAAGACTTGTAATGATGGGTACAGCCACCATGGCAGCTCCTGTACCACCTATACCATGGATAAAACCTGCCATAAACCAAGCAAAAATAAATATATACTCTTGAAATTCCATATGCTCCACTCTACTTCAGTCTATTTGCATACATAGTATTAGGTGTTAATTTCAGGGCATTTCACGCACATAGCAGCCTGCTGGAAACTCCATGTTTTGAAAACTACTTATGAAACATCTATTTTTACGAAGCTACCTCAGGCTGTTCAAAAAGTGTAAAGTGCGAGAAAGACAAAGTTTTTTTTACGGAAAGCGCGTATCAAGACATACGTAACTGGAGTAAAAAGCACGTCTGACGACGCAATTTGCACTTTTTCAACGGCCTGAGAGTACAGCCCTTATCCTGTAATTATATATCCTGTACTAAGAGTAAAAACAATAGCTAAATTCTATTAGCATGATTAATTTATATTGCAAGGTAGATAATTGACAGAAAGTCTTTTCATGGTACATTAAGTTTCCTTCACGGAGGAAATACATTTTATAGGAGCAAACGCCATGCTTAATGATAAAAAAACCATCGAAACTGAAAATGAAGAACGATTAGCTGAAAAAATGCGTGAACGATTACACCAATCGTATAATGTAGAATGCCACAAAACAAAATCTAAAGAAAAGAAATAGTTTTTCAGCAAACTAGACAAATTGCTTTTCTTAAAAAACCCCTTTTCTTTAATTAGTATTAAAGAAAAGGGGTAGTGTATTTATGATTATTTTTGTTATTCTTTAACTGGCATAAAGCAAACCAAACGCACTCCAAATGGGATACATAACGCATGAGAAAAATGCTATAGTTAAGAAAATCTTTGCTATATTAAAAGTTAAAAACTCACGCATGGTAATCATACCATAACCAAACAAGAGTAAGTATGGCGCCACTTGGAAAGGGAAGAAAATAAGGTCGCATGAAGCCACCAAGGTCATGATAGTTGCCATGGGATTTAAACCAAGGTCCACACCCACTTGCGCAAAGGGATAGGAAAGACCGGCCATCATGGCATAAGGCGTCATGAAAAAGTTAGCCGCAGCGCCGCATGCCATCATAATGAGCAAGGAAAACAGTACCGGTGCGCCTTCTAAAAGAGGGGTAATGGTACTGGAAATAATGTTACCAAAGCCGAGCTCGCCGCCCACGGTTCCAATACCAAGGCAGCTGATCATAAAGAAGAAGATACCAAAATTGGTTCTATTGATGGCCTGCACCGTACCCACCTTTAAAAAGGGTAAGAACAGCACATAAGGCAAAGTCATAAAGCCATAGGCCGCGGGCATACCATGCCAAGGCACAGTAAACAGATAGGCCATAAGTACGGAGACCACAATAATACCGCTTTTTTCTTTGGAAGAAAGAGGACCAAGCTCAGCATAGGCTCTTTCAAAGTACTCTTTACCTCCCTCAAGGGTCACATGCTGCGCCTTGAAAATACGTGAGAACATCCACAGTAAACCAAAAAAGAAGAAGAAAATAATTCCATTATAAAAAAGCATTTCATACCAAACGGCAGTAAAACCAGGAATAACTTGACGAATACCCTCTTCAGCCAAGGCAAGAAAACCGGGGTTATACAAAAAGCTACTGGGAGCCCCTTGTCCACCAAGCATGATGGCAAAGCATAATAAAGCGCTTTCTTTGGAAGCTTTCAACTTAAGCGCCACAATAATGCCATAACCTAGCACCATCATAACAATATAGGCTTGGCAAAAGGTGATAAAGTTAATGATGGTACCGGCTATAAATACGCCATACACCACGCCTTGATAACTTGCGCCGCATTTAAGCACGCACCAATAGGCTATGCGAGATAAAAGGCCGCATTCTTCTAAAGCATTGGCCAAAATCATGGCGCCAAGCATCATCCATGTGGTATTACTCGTCCAAGAGCCAAAGGCCACCTCAGAGGGAGCAATGCCGCTCAATAAATACATGGTGGGCAGTAAAATTGCCGGAATAATAGTGTCAAAAAACTCAAAAGCAACGCAAAGCATGCAAAAAAGGGTTATGGCAAAAAATATGCGCAACTCATAGGTGTAAGCTTCGGTGATGGGAATGAGAAAAAAAGATAAAGGTAAACCTAAAGCAAGCCCCACTCGCATGAGGGACGCTTTTGAAATACTCACAGACATTCTGTACTCCAATATGTGGTGATTTATACAGGTCAAAGGGTTATAAAAATATTTTAATTTCAATATTTTACCATTTATGGTAACAGTCTCACCAAAGAAGTGTTATGGATTGCACCACACCTGGATGCAAACTATGATGTACAGGGCAAGTCTTTATGACATTTTTAAACGCCTGCTTATCTTTTTCAGAAAATTCACGCGCAGGCATGGTAATGCTTACTTTAATTTCAGCTATGCGCCGTGGATTTGTTGCCATGATTTTTTCCGTCTCCATGGTGGCGCCGCTTATATCTAAGCCATGACTTTGCGCATACAAGCCCATCATGGTCATGGCGCACGTGCCTAAGGATAATGCACACATATCCGTGGGCGAAAAGCTTGTTCCTTTGCCGCCATTATCCGTGGGAGCATCGGTAATAAGCACAGCCCCGCTTTGGCAATGGGTGGAAGAAATTTGTAAATTTCCTTTGTATTCTGAGATAATTTTATTCAAAAGACCCTCCTAGTGATAAAATTTGCTGGTCTTTTGTTTTTCAATGACTTTGCCCGTTTTAAGCACATACAGCTGTAAGCATTTTTTATCTTCTTGCGAATAATGCTGTATAAAGTCATAGGTAACTTCCACAGGAGCGTCATAATTATCTTTAAAAAGAAGATCCGCTCGAGTTTGAGTAGTAATGATATGCAAAGGAACATGGCTATCACGTAATCGAATGGTAATGGTTCCCTTGGGGCTACGCGGTATTTGCCAACCTAGATATTTCCCCTGCACAGTAACAGCATCGTACTTTTCTGTGGGGCACATGTCTTCCTCTGTACGCGCTTCAGCCATGGGGGCGCCTAAAAGACTAGGCACCGCGCAAAACAACGCCATAAGCCACATATTCTTGGCACGGCGCCATGTTTTGCTCTGATGAGCCATGGCATGTTTCATTTTTTTCTCCATAAATCTCTCCTCTATTGTATTGTTTTATTGTTGAATAATTTTTTTAATCTCTTCCATAAGCATCTTGCGCAAAGGGGTAAAGGTACTATTGGTACGCTCTACACAGTAAAAATTTTGCACAAATTGAATGCCTATGATGGGCACCACATAAAGTGCATTGTGGCGCAATTCCAATTCAATGGTATGGGGGGATAAGCAGGCTAAGGTATCTGGATTTTGTAAAATACGCCGAATGGCATTGGTGTGTGGCATTTCTAAATACTGTTCTGGATGCAAACCTAAAGGGGTAATATTACGCAGAAAAATCTCTCTAGTACTGGTACTGGTACCCTTTTCATGCAAAATCCAAAGCCTTTGCATGAGATTTTCCATATGTTGTGCTTTACCAGCCAGATTTTTATCCGCGCTTACCACAGCTAAATTTTCACTTCCCATGAAGGAAACTTTAAGATCTGCTGTATTCACTTCCCCTTCCACAAAACCCATATCCCAATGCCCGCTTTCCACTTTGCGCATGATTTCAGCCGTACTTTGCGCATGGCAATCCAACTCCACATGAGGAAAGTGTTTCTTCATGGTATACATCACTTGAGGCACTGCCCAATTGGAAAGCGTAAAAGAAGCACCAAAGGAGAGTTTACCCATGAGCCCTTCGGTGGAAAGAGAGGAAAAAGCATTGTTTAACTGTTGATACAAAGGCTCCAGGCGCTTTTTAAGTATGCGCCCATTTTCATTAAGGTGAATACTGCGCCCCACGCGATCAAAAAGATGCACGCCAATTTCTTCTTCAAAGTCTCGTAAAGTACTAGATATGGCCGCCTGCGAAACAAAAAGCGCATGTGCCACATCACGCATATTGGGCGTTTGCGCCAATGCGAGAAAAACTTCTATATAGCGTAATTTCATGTATATGTCTCAGTACAACCTGTCTTTGGTATGAGCTGCATAGTAAGTGCGTTCCCTACTGTAAGTAGGAGGATGAATTCTACTTACAGTAAGGAAGGAATGGCCTAGGGACAAATTTATTTATTCTTTTCAAAAAAGAAGAACCCTGCAATGATAACAGCCAATACTGACAAAATGGCCATGGTGCTAAAAAATAAGGTATTCATACTGAGCTCCTTGGGGGTTAAAGGGTTAGTTATGGAAAGATAAACACTGCTATTAAAAATTCATGGAAAAAATCCAGGCGCTTAAAGCATAGCCACCAAATAGTAGCCATAGCGAAAGAAGACCCGCTAAAATAAAGGGCTTAGGTCCCACAGCGCGCACCTTGGAAAAGGAGGTTTCCATACCAAGAGCGCACATGGCCATGGTGAGCATAAAAGTATCTAAGTCATTAATATCTTGCACCACATCCTGAGGAATGAAGCCAAGGGAATTCACACCGATACAAACTAAGAACAAAACGGCAAACCAAGGAAAGGAGCGCATATCATATGAAGAGACACCTTTGCCTTCTTCTTGTGAGCCACGAGAAAGCCACCAGCCCAAACAGATGAGTAAGGGAGCAATCATCATAACGCGCATCATTTTGACGATAATAGAGGTATTGGCAGCTTCAGGAGATACAGCTTGCCCCGCAGCCACAGCATGAGCCACTTCATGCAAGGTACCGCCGGCAAACATGCCATATTGCTCAGGCGACATGCCAAGCAAACCGCTGCCATATAAACTGGGATAAATAAACATGGCCAAGGTACCAAAAAGAACCACAGTACCCACAGCCACACTGCTTTCATGGCTTTTGGCATTAACGACAGGTTCCGTGGCAAGTACAGCTGCAGCGCCGCACACAGAACTACCGGCCGCTGTAAGTATGGCAAGCTCTTTGGGTAAGCCAAAAGCTTTTATACCAAGCCAAGAACCACCCACAAAGGTGCTGGTTAACATGACCGCCGCTATGAGCAAGCCTTCTACACCCACCACAAAAACGTCTTGATAGGTCAAACGAAAGCCGTACAGTACAATGGCTATACGCAAAAGCCCCTTGGAGGAAAACACAATGCCTAAAATCCAATACACAGGTAAATGCAAACGCAAGGTATTGCCGTACAGCATACCCATGACAATACCTACAATAAGAGGGCTGATGCCCAGCATGGCGATATAATGCCATTGCGAAAATTGATAGGCTGCGCCAGCAAAAAGTCCCACAAAAAAGATACCATTGATAAGTTGTATGTGCCGATCAGTGATGAGACCACGTGCGTTGCTAACTAGACTCATGTTTTTTTCCTTTGCTAAAAATTGATACGGTTCTGCTATGTTTTTTGTATACACAGAGACTTTGTACAAAACAAACGGATTATTATTATTAAAGCAACAAAAAATACTTTTTATTTCAATGTATTGCATTTTATTTCACGTAATAAAAACATCGCTCGTTATAAGTAAAAGTAGTTAACATCACAAAAAAATGTTTTTAGAATACAGTATAAAAGAACGCTAAGTAAAGGAATTTATAGAATATATAAAATACAGATAGGATACGCACAGGCGAGAGTTATTAGATGCTATTCTTATTAAGGAGATTCTTAGGTGAGCGCTTGTTATTTTGTGTACAAAAGACATACATTTTTCACATGGGCAGGGACAATCCACAGATAAAAGAACCTCTATGCCGCCATTCACCACTTCATAAAAAATTCTCTTCCATGCAAAATCAAAAAAAACATCTTTCTATTCAATATGTTTTTATACCTCATCCCGTTGTAGCAAACATTTGCATGGCCATGGCAAGATATAGCTCCATATCTCACAAGAAAACACATTCATGTATGGCCCCATGAAAAATGCGTAAACGAGGAGAAAAAATCATACAAAAAAGCAGGAGAAAAATTATGGTTTCAAAGGCTTGACATACCATCATGAACTCCCTACAAGTCCACCAAGAAAACATCTTTTTCTGGCTTGAAATACTTTTGTATGAAGGAAAAATTATGCTGAAATATCTTGCCACACGACGCTCTGTGCGTCTTTTTACCGCAGAAAAAATACACGAAGAAAAGAGAACACGTATACTCAAGGCCGGCATGCTCGCCCCCACTGGTATGGGTGGTAAAAATATAGAATTTATTGTCATTGAAAATGAGGCCACCATTCGCGAGCTTGCGCAAGTAAAAAAGCACAGCACTCGCCCTTTTGCCACAGCGACCCTAGCCATTATTGTGCTTGGTAATAGCTCTCAAGCAGATACATGGATTGAAGAAGCCTCCCTGGCTGCCATTTTCATGCAATTGGAAATAAACTCCTTAGGTCTTGGTTCCACATGGATTCAAGTGGATAAGCGCCAAAACCATGCAGGACAAAGCTCTGTGGAATTTTTACGCGAGCGCTTTCATTTTCCAGAGCATTTACACCCCCTATGCGTGCTGGCTGTGGGGCATAAAGCCGAAGACCCTGCCCCCTATACCGAAGAAGCTTTTGACTTTTCGATGGTTCATTACGAAACCTATTAAGATCGCGGAAAAATCATGCCAAAAAATATGCCCATGCCCACGGCTAGAACGCTTAGCCTTGTTTCTTGCCTCTTTCTTCTTTATATTTCCTGGGGTTCTGCCTTTCTTGGTAATAAAGTCGCCTTGGAATATTTTCCGGGTTTTATGCTTACGGGCATACGTTTTATCTTAGCAGGGCTTACCCTACTAGCCTATACCTATGCACGGCATGAAAAATCCACCATCAATAAAAGCGATATAAAATATAACCTTGTTAATGGTATCTTTTCTGTGACCATAAGCAGTGGTTTTTTATCTAAAGCCCAAGAACTTAACGTGCCTTCCGGCATGGCTGCCATTTTATACGGCGCTGCTCCCATTTGGCTTGTGCTGGGGCAATGGCTTTTGTGGGGAGGAAAAAAGCCCACCAAAACCCAAAGTTCTGGCCTTATTTTAGGATTTTCTGCCCTGCTCTGGCTCAATGTACATCAAGGTCTGCGTAGCGATGTTTCTATTCTTGGCCTACTTCTCATCCTTGCCGCAACTTTTGCTTGGATATATGGCTCACATATTTCTCAAGTTTCCCACGGACACAGCAACCTTTCTACCATAAAAACCACAGGCCTTCTCATGCTTATAGGCGGCTTGCAAACCATGGTCATAGCTCTGTGCCTAGGAGAACGCTTAGACATTAGCTCTCTTCCCTTAGAAGCCTATCTTTCTTTAGCTTTTTTAACTTTTTTCAGCTCCCTTGTGGGCTATACATCCTATTTGTGGCTGCTTTTTAATTCCCGCCCCATTGTGGCCATTTCTTATGAATATGTGGTGCCTGTTATTGCCATAGTCCTTGGCGCCTTTTTCGCCAATGAAAGCCTTAACAGCACCATTATGTTTTCTAGTGTGGCTCTTATGCTTTCGGTATTTTTTATCACTAGCCACGATAGAGAATAATACATAGTAAAAAAATAAGATTTCCACTCAAAAAATTACATAAATATAAACAAAGAGTTAAGAAGATTTTTTACAAAGAAAAATAAATCTTCTTGACTCTTTTTTATAAAAACTATATTTCGTTTTATGACGAAACGTAGGAGGTGCCATGTTTCATTTTTGCAATTTAGCCAAGGCATTGGGCGATGAAAATAGAGTGCGTATTCTTATGGCCTTAAAAAGTCGTCCCCTGTGTGTATGTCAGCTCACAGCTTTGCTTGACCTTGCGCCGTCCACCACATCAAAGCATTTATCTATTTTACGACAAAGTCAGCTTATTGAATGCATAAAAAATGGACGCTGGGCCTATTACCAACTGCCGGCAAAGCCTGCCAATGACTCTGTGGCCCTGGCGCTTTCCTGGGCCAATGAAAGCTTAAAAAACAGTGCACGTATGGCAGAAGATAGGCAGCGCCTACAAGATGTCCTACGTATGGAAAAAGGCGCGCACGGCCATGACAACCTTCAAGAAATAGAACATTCTGCCTATATTCATTGTCTTGCAGAAGAAATAGAAATACAAAACCAAAGTGAGGAAGATTAATCATGACACGTTTTTATAAAGTGCAAAAATTGCATTGTAGCGGCTGCGCTGCTCGCATTGAGGAGGCGCTTATGCGCCTTGAAGGGGTGGAAGGTGCCAGCATTAATATGGACACGCGCAAACTTCGCCTTGAGTGTATACAAGCTCCTTCCCTTGAAGCCATGAATAAAGTGGTGGATGGTATAGAAAGAGGTACCTACCTTGAAGCAATAGAAGAAGCGCCTAAACCACAATCACATGCGCAACACAGCCATGATTCATGTGAAGGCGCATGCAATTGCGGTGGACATCATGATCACCATGGCGAACATAACCATGATCATGATCACGACCACGAAGAAGAGCACGGCCCCAGCGTAAAAACCATGATTATTTGCGCCGTGCTTATGACCGTGGGCTTATTGGCAGAAAATTTTGTTCCTGCCGTGGAAACGTATGACTCCTTAGGCCGCATAGTCACACTCTTTTGCTTTGCCCTGCCCTATGTGCTGTGCGGACAATCTGTTTTGAAAGAAGGCTGGGAATCTTTCCAAAAGAAAGATTTTTTCAACGAATTTACCCTCATGGGCGGCGCCACCATCGCCGCCATTATTATTGGTCACCTCGAAGAAGCCGTGGGTGTTATGCTTTTTTATTGCATAGGCGAATATGTGCAAGAAAAAGCCGCCGGTAAATCGCGCCATTCCATACGTGCCCTTTTGGCAGCTAAGCCTTCCATTGCCCATGTGTGCGATGAAAAAGGCAATAATGTTAAAGATATGGATCCAGAAAATGTAGCCCTTGGCACCTATGTTTTAGTGCGCCCTGGTGAAAAAATTCCGCTGGACGGTGTCGTGGTTGACGGCGTTTCTGAAGTGGACACAGCGCCTCTCACAGGCGAATCCATGCCCGTCATGGCCGAAGAGGGCAGGCATGTCTTTGCCGGCTGCATCAATAAAGATAGTGCATTAATTCTACAAGTGACAGAAGTTTTCCAAAATACTTCTGTGGCACGCATTTTAGAAATGGTGGAAAGTGCCAATGCACGCAAAGCCCCCACGGAGCGCTTTATCACGCGCTTTGCCAGATACTACACCCCTGCCGTGGTACTTACAGCCACCTTGGTGGCCGTGCTTCCGCCCCTCTTTGGCGCCGGAGATTTTTCCGAATGGATTTATAAGGCTCTCGTGCTCCTTGTGGTTTCTTGCCCTTGCGCTCTTATTATTTCCATTCCACTGGGCTATTTTGGTGGCATTGGCGCCGCTTCTCGCCGCGGTATCTTGGTGAAAGGCGGTTATGTGCTTGATGCACTGCAACATGTTACCGTGGCAGCCTTTGATAAAACAGGCACGCTTACCCACGGTACTTTTAGCATTACCCAAAGACATACCGCTGGCTCTGTAAGTGAAGACGAGCTCATAGCCTGGGCAGGCCTTGCCGAAAGCCGCTCTAATCATCCTCTAGCCAAGGCCATTGTAAAAGATTGCCTCCTAAAACAAGGTAAAATACGTGAAGTGTCTCAGCTTCACGTCCATGAACATGCCGGCAAAGGCGTCATCGCTGAAGCTGATGCCCATACTATAGTGGTGGGAACACGCGATTTTTTACAATCCATGCCCCATATCACAGGTTTACCCAACGCCACCGTGTTGGATGAGCTGTCTGTCGGTGGTGGGTCTTTAGCTTTAGTTGCCAAGGATGATGTGTATTTAGGTTGCCTTGTGGGCGCTGATACCTTACGCCCCGAAGCAGCCGAAGCATTACGAAGCTTACGCCAAGAAGGCATAAACACCTTAGCCATGCTCACCGGTGACCATGAGCTTGGTGCGCAAAATATAGCTAAAAAATTGCCTTTGGATGTGGTAAAAAGTCGATTACTCCCTGAGGATAAAGCACATGCCCTTGAACAACTTGCTCCTGCCAAGGAAACCCTTTTCATGGGGGATGGTATTAATGATGCTCCCGTTCTGGCCACGGCCGGCGTAGGTATAGCCATGGGAGGACTAGGCTCTGAGGCAGCCATTGAAACGGCCGATGTGGTCGTACTTGATGACAGCCCGGCTCGCGTACCCGAACTTTTGCGCATTGCCACCAAAACCAGAAGCATTGTGTGGCAAAATATCATTATGGCGCTCTCCATCAAGGGGCTATTTGTCTGCCTTGGCATTGTGGGTATTTCCGGCTTATGGGAAGCTGTCTTTGCCGATGTGGGCGTAGCTTTACTGGCCGTACTCAATGCCAGCCGAGCCATGCGCGTATAAGTACATTACATATACATGGAAGGGGATGTATTCCCCTTCCCCAAATTGCTGACAAAGCCTACTGGAGGGAAACCTTTTGTGAACAAAAGGTTCTCCCCCCAGACCCCCCTTCCAAAAAACTTTAATTGCGTCAAAGCCTTATCCTTATCTGCTGTTTTTGGTGCCATGTAAGATGTTAAATTATACCTCATTTGCACGTCTTAAACGCATTAATTTTTGAAAATTGAAGTGTAGATTATAAAAATAAAAATCAATTTTCCATACTAGGGTTTTACAGCAAAACATCCCCTAGCCCTGCTTTTCCCCTGCCCTTTCACAAGCTAAAGCCAGCACATGCGCCGCAAATGAATGCGGCTGTACAGTCTCAAGCTCTTTATACGTTAATTTATGCACAGCGCTAAGCTCAAGCACACGCGCAA
>CAYJHH010000061.1:0-17048 GCA_964369995.1 uncultured Desulfovibrionaceae bacterium | reverse complement strand
AAAGGAAGTTTTAGTAAAAATATGAATAGCTACACTTTGGAAAAACTCAACGCAAGCCCTTATTTTGATTTAGAACTCATCATGCGTAACAGCCAAGAAACACGCATTGGTGGGCAAATGTTTGAACGCTTTATGTCCCTTTGGGAAAGCTGGAAAGAAGAATTACAAGTTTATACCGTTGATACGGGTAAGGTAAAATATCTTGTCACATGGTTACCGGAATCTGTGGAAGAAAGCATAGACAACGCCTGGGCAGAGTCTGCCTCACAAGCCTATGCCGACAATGCCTTGGCACAAACCCTTTGTATGTCCGTGGTGCATGACCTATTACCCGATGTGGAAAGCGCCGGTTGCGCCCCAGCACCACGCCCCACTGATACATTACGTGCTGCCCTGGAAGAACTTGGCATGCCCTACAAAGACGATGGCCCAAGCCTTACCCGTCGCTTTGCGGTGGTAACTCACTTCCCCTTCAAAGGCGCTTGCGAAATTTGTTATTTGCAAAAAGACTGTCCTAAGGGGCAAGGCCAATCGGGAGCTTCTTCCATATTACTTCCCGGATATGAGCGTGACTAAAGCCTTACTTTCAGATGAGCATGGACGAGTGGCGCGCTATTTGCGCCTTTCGGTGACAGATCATTGTAACTTACGTTGTCATTACTGTCGTAGTGAGGTGGAAGAAAATTTCATCCCCCATGCTTCTATTTTGCGCTACGAAGAGATGCTTACCATTGTGGCGGCCTCTCTTCGTATGGGCATACAAAAAGTTCGCCTCACCGGTGGGGAGCCCTTTGCGCGCAGGGGCTTTATGGACTTTGTGACCACATTGCGTGAGCGTTTTCCTCAAATTGATTTACGCATTACCACCAATGCCACCTTGGTGCGCCCCCATGTACCAAAACTTCAAGAACTAGGCATTCGTGCCATAAATATTTCTCTGGATTCTTTTCACAAAGAGACCTTTGCCCGCATTACCGGTAAGGATATGCTTGAGGAAGTCTTGCTTACCATACAAGCCTTATTGCAAGCCCATATTCGCGTAAAAATCAATGCCGTGGCCATGCGCGGCGTCAGCGATGTGGAGATGGAGCATTTTGTGCGCTTTGCCCATGACCATCGTGTGGATGTGCGCTTCATTGAATTTATGCCCATGGGTAGCACAACCACATGGAGTGAAGATTTATTTTTGCCAGCTGAAGATATTTTACAGCATGCCCAGCAATTTGCCACCTTAACACCGCTGGATTTTTCTAAACTCAAGGCCAAAAAAAGAGCTGATAGCAGCCCCATTCCACCGGAAGATTTAACGCCACATGCCGGCCCTGCTCGCATGTACAGCCTTGAAGGTGGTCAAGGGCGCATAGGCATTATTTCTGCCATGTCTAACCATTTTTGCCACTCGTGTAATCGTTTGCGCGTCACGTCCGACGGACAACTACGCACCTGTCTTTTTGCCGATACGGAGCATGATTTACGCGACATATTACGCAGTGACACCTTGTGCGCTGATGCCAAACCTGAGCACAAGCAAGCCTGTTTAGAACAAGAAATTTGCCACGTTTTTGAAAAAGCCATTAAGGATAAACCTCTAGGCGAGGCCTTACTTAAAGCCAGAAATGCCAAGGCTGTGGCACAAAAGAAAATGGTTTCCATCGGAGGATAGTATGATTGCGCGTATAGAAGGAAGAATTGGCGAAATGTGGGGCAGTCAATGCCTTATCATCACCGACAGCGGCCTTGGCTATGCTGTGGCCTTACCCAACCACACCTTAAGCCATCTGCCGGCTAAAGGGGAGTTTGTGGCCTTTTATACCAGCTTTCAAGTGCGTGAAGACTCTCAGGAACTTTTTGGTTTTGAAACATGGGACGAAAGACAAACTTTTGAAATTCTAGTCAGTATCTCCAAAGTAGGAGCACGTACGGCTTTGGCCATACTCTCCTTATATCGCCCTGACGACCTGCGCCGCATGGTCATTGAAGATGACATGGTGGCCTTAACGCGTGTTTCCGGCATTGGCAAAAAAACAGGTCAACATATTTTCCTAGAGTTAAAATATAAACTTAAAGTGGAAGATCTGCCTGCCATGGCTGGAGCCAACCCTTCTGCCGGCTCCATTTTACGTGATGTGCTGGACGGACTCAGTAATCTTGGATACAGCGAAGAAGAAACAGCGCCTTTGGCCAGAAAAATTTTGCAAGAAGAACCTGACCTAGACGTGTCCGGAGCTTTACGCGCCGTACTTAAAGCCCTTGCCAAAGCAGGAGCCCAATAATGACCACTGCCCCCGCCTCTTCCCTCATGCAGCAAAGCGACCCCCTAGGCTCAGGCGCCGAAGAGTCCGTACGCCCTCGTTCCTTAGATGACTTCATAGGACAAGAAGAATTGCGTGCCAATATGCGCGTATACCTTAAGGCAGCCAAGGAGAGGCATAAAGCCTTGGACCATACCTTGTTTTGTGGTAATCCCGGCCTTGGAAAAACCACATTGGCGCAAATTATTGCCGCAGAAATGGGCGTAAATATCATCTGCACCTCAGGCCCTGTGCTTGAGCGTAGCGGTGACTTGGCGGCTATTCTCACCAATTTATCTCGCCATGATATTCTTTTTGTGGATGAAATTCACCGTATGCCCATTACCGTGGAAGAAGTGTTGTATCCGGCCATGGAAGATTTTAAGCTTGACCTTATCATTGGCCAAGGCCCTGCCGCGCGCACGGTGAAAATTGACCTTGAGCCTTTTACCTTGGTGGGCGCCACCACGCGTATGGGTATGCTTTCCTCTCCCTTGCGTGATCGCTTTGGCATTGTAACTCGTTTAGAATTTTACTCTCCCCATGATTTAGCACGCATTGTGAGCCGCACGGCAAAAATTCTTGGCATTGCCATTGACGATGGAGGCGCTTTGGAAATTGGACGTCGCTCCCGCGGGACACCGCGTATTGCCAATAGGCTTTTACGCCGCGTACGAGACTTTGCCTTGGTGCAAGGAGAAAATAGCATCACCGAGCCCCAAGCGGCGGCGGCCATGCAGCGCATGGATGTGGATGAGCACGGCCTTGACCAAATGGATAGAAAGCTTTTGCAAGTGCTTATACAAGTATACGATGGCGGCCCTGTGGGTATAAAAACCCTTGCGGTGGCTTGCTCTGAAGAAGTGCGTACCCTAGAAGATATTTATGAACCTTATCTTATTCAATGCGGTTTTTTAAAACGCACTTCGCGCGGACGCATGGCCACCAGTAAAGCCTATGCGCATATGAAAATGTTACTCAGCTAATCGCCACAATATGTCCTTTTGACCTAGGAGAAAACCATGCCAGCCGTCACAGCAAAAGTACAATTGCTCACCCATACACCAAGCCCCTTGGCCGTCATTTATGCCGCATGCCGGCAATGCTATTTTGAAGGATTTGTGGGAGATTTGTGGCAAGATCTGACCCATGCTCAGGGCGAAGAACATATAAGCCCGCAAAAACAAGCGGCGCTTGTCAAAAAAATCATGGCTTCCGGACATGCCAGCCCCATAGAACATGTGAGCTTCACCTTTGCCATAGACGGTATTTCTCGCGCCCTTTCGCATCAATTGGTGCGCCACCGCATTGCTTCGTATTCACAGCAAAGTCAGCGCTATGTCAATGGTGCCGATTGCAATTATATTATTCCGCCAGCCATTGCCAAAAATCCTGCCGCATTGGCTCGATTTGAAAAATTCATGGCTGAAGTGGGCTCTGCTTATGCAGATATTCACGCCTTGCTCAGCGCCGATGGCCGCGCCCATAAGGCCAATGAAGATGCCCGCTTTGTGCTGCCCCAAGCGGCAGAAACGCGCATAGTGGTCAGCATGAATTGCCGCACCTTGCTTAATTTCTTTTCTCACCGCTGTTGCACCCGAGCTCAATGGGAAATACGCCGCGTGGCGCAAGATATGCTCCATATTTGCCGAGAGATCTTACCCGAAGTGTTTGCTGAGGCCGGCGCCCCTTGTGAAAAAAGTAAATTCTGCCCTGAAGGCACTTTTGGTTGCGGTCGCTACCCCACATTACAATAATTAATGCTTAAAGCCGTGTTTCTAGGCGTTTTTAAGCAAGACACACAACAAATACAAAAAAAGGCGGACTGACTTCCCATGAGGAAAACAGTCCGCCTTTAATTTTATATCACAGGTATTAAATGCTTTGTAATACCCACGTTACCTTACCTAAAAGGCGTTGATTCAGCGTAGTGGCAGGTATACGCACCTCAGGATGCTGCGGCGCATCTGAGCGCAAAATATAATGCACATCATCTGCATCTAAGAAGATACGTTTAATGACCACACCTTCATGAGGCCAAAATAAGGCATATACCATGCCAGACACAGGCACCTTGGCCGCAATATCCACGCCCATATAGGCGCCGCGGCGCAATACCGGTTCCATATTAGGCCCTTCCATGCGCAATACCTGTATGCTGGATTCAGCATAAGATAAAGGCAAAGAGATTTTACCCACTTGAGGTAAAGTGGGCAAAATATCGCCATCTTTATATGTGAAGACCATGCCGTATACGGTGGTCATGACGCTTTTTGTAGAAGGCTCACCATACATGACAGGGCTTTCTGCTAGGCCTGTCACAGGACCTTCTTGTGGTTCATATCCTGACTCAGTGCGCAAATACATGGGGCCTACGCCTTGCTTTATCCAGTCTGGATTTAAACCAAACTTTTCAAAAAGCTTCATGACCCATTCTGCCGGAACAGAATTACGTCTTTTGGCGTCAGAAATACTCGATTGACGGATTTCTAGCAGTTCCGCTATTTCCACCTGTGTCTTTGTGCTTGTGGCGAACTTAATACGCTCATAAGCTTCAGAAAATGAGGACATATGCCTCCCCTCTAGTTTCTTCAATACGCAAAGGTATTAGTTAGAGTTATTTTGAAAAGGTGCTAAAATGGGGTCATCGCTTGAGAGCACAATACGGCTATTTTCACGCAAAGACTTACTTAGCACTTCCAAACCTTTTTGGAAATTATAAAACTCCGGAGATTTACCAAAAGCATTGGCAAAGATTTGCGCAGCCTCTGCATCTCCTTCACCGCGAATAATTTCCGATTTTTTATTAGCTTCAGCTATAATAACAGCTTTTTGGCGATCAGCATCAGAGCGAATGCGTGTGGATTCTTCCACACCTTCCGAGCGATACTGCTTAGCTTGACGCTCACGTTCAGCGCGCATACGCTCAAAAATAGCTCTTTGGTTTTCTGCAGGAAGGTCAGTACGTTTAATACGCACGTCCACCACTTCCACACCAAAGCCCTTCATGAGTGCAGCCACTTTTTGAGTTACTTCTTCCATGATTTTAGCACGTTGCGAAGAAACAACTTCGGTAAGTGTATAGCCACCCACAAGGGCGCGTAATTGGGAGTAGACCACGTCATCAAGACGGGCTTGAGCTCCTGGAATAGTGCGCATGGTACGATAAAATTGCAAAGGATTTTCTATGCGCCAACGTGCATAGTTATCCAACACAATGGCTTTTTTATCTACAGTAAAGGCCTCAGTGGGGCGCGCATCATAATCCAAAATGCGTGCATCAAAATACAATACATTTTGAATGAAAGGCAATTTAAAATGTAAGCCTGGGCCATACACTTCATCTTGCGGCACACCTAATTGCAAAACAATGGCCTTTTCCGTTTCATGCACGGTGAAAAAACTCTGCCCTACCAACAAAAAACACACAAAAAGTGCAATACCAAATGCAAGAGGATTATTTTTCATTATTGCGCTCCTCCTGAAAGGGGCCCGATTTTTCGCGTGCTCGTGGGAGCGGCACCAGCAGGTGGTGTCAGCGGTAAAAAGGGCAAAGTACGATCTGCCGTACCGGCAGGCACAATGATTTTATCATTGGCATTGGTTAAAATATTTTCCATGGTTTCATAGTACAGGCGCTTTTTCGTAATATCTTGCGCCTTGTTATATTCTTCAAGCACTGCAAGGAAGCGGCTTGCCACACCGGTGGCATTTTGAATTCGTGTTTCCCTATAGGCTTGAGCTTGGTTTTCCAATTGCGCCCCTTCACCACGTGCTTTGGGCAAAATTTCATTACGATACGCTTCAGCCTCATTCACAATACGGCTCTTGTCCTCGCGGGCAGAGGCCACATCCTTAAAGGCATCAATAACAGCTTGCGGCGGATGCACATCTTGCAATTGAACAGCAATAATCTGCACGCCCACTTCATAACGATTCAAGATATTTTGTAAAAGATCAGTGGCATCGCTTTGAATGCGAATCTTGCCATCAGTTAAGGCAGAATCAATCATGCTTTTCCCAATAACTTCACGCATGGCAGCTTCGGCGGCATTGCGCACCACGGCGGCCTGATTGGTGACGTTAAAAAGATATTCCACCGGATCTTTAATTTTGTATTGCACACTAAATTGCACATTTACAATATTTTCATCACCGGTAAGCATGGAAGCTTCTTCCGGCACAGTGCGTAATTGCCCCTGCTGGAAGGTGGCTCCTTGCCCCACAGAACGGAAGCCCACTTCGCCACGCAAAATCTGTGTGACTTTAGGCTTATACACTGTTTCAATGGGCACAGGTAAGTGGTAATGCGGGCCAGGACCCACAGTACGCACATATTTACCAAAGCGCAAAATAACGCCTTCTTCATCGGGCTCTACAATAAAAATACCCGACAGAAGCCACAAAATTATAAGAGCCCCTCCCATGAACCATACGCCTTTGCCACTGGGCATTTGCATACGTCCACGTAAAGGGTTCTCTGGCATTTTTCCAAAGTTAATGGGGGGCCTGCGATTATCATCGCCGCCATTGTCGCCATTGTCATTATTGTTATTATCTCCACCGAAGGGAGATTGACGCGACTGCCTCTGCCGTTTTTCTTGTAGTTTATCCCAGTCCCAATTCATAATGAAAGAAAATAAGACACCCAAGGCATTCGGTCAAGTGATTGCATGATTTTGTTCTAAAAAATTCTACACTGTCTTTTACTATCCGCGCAAGGTATGCTGCTAAAGGTTCTTTACAATTCAAGATACATACCGTATGAGAGCAAAGAACGATGGTCTTGTCTTTTTATGCAAGGCTTTGCGCCCTGTTGCACATAGCCAAACAAGATGAGCTTTTTTGCGTAGTGCAAAGAAATTCACGCAGAGCACATCTAAAGTGTCATGCCCTAACCTGCCCCATTCAAGACCACACAGCGCTCTATTTTCTCATTCTTTAAGGAGTTCCCATGAAAAAAATACTTTGTCTTGCACTTTTCCTTTCCGTGGCAAGTTTTGCCCATGCCATGCCCGGCATGGATGGCAAAGCCCCCGGTAAAGCTGCAGAAGGCATGAGCAATGCCACAGAAAAATACACTAAGATGGACAGCAATGGCGACAAAAACGTCGACAGCGCTGAATTTAAAGCAGCCTATCCAGAAATGACCGACGCGGTTTTTGGCATTATCAATAAAGATGGTAATGCAGGTATTTCTCTGGAAGAATGGATGGAATTTCAAACTTCGCATATGCAAGGTATGAAAGAAGATCAAGCCGCCAAGGAAAAGCCTAAAAATAGCAATCTCATGATTATGCCCCCCAAAAAAGATTAATACAATCACAACGCCCATGGTCATCAAGTATGATCATGGGCTCTTAATTCACCCTAGCAGTAAAGTACGAGCATTATCATGAGCACTCCCTCCCTTACCCAGCCCACCTTTTTACCCATGAGCCGAGAAGAAATGCAGGCTTTGGGTTGGGATTGTTTAGATATTTTACTCATCACCGGGGATGCTTATGTGGATCATCCGGCCTTTGGCATTGCCTTGCTGGGGCGCTGGCTCGTGGCGCATGGCTATAAGGTGGGCGTATGTGCGCAGCCTTCTTGGCAAGATACCACAGACATCACTGCCATGGGTACACCCAAGCTTTTTGTGGGCATTACCGCCGGCGCGCTGGATTCACAGCTAGCCCATTATACGGCCTTTAGAAAAAAACGCTCCGAAGATAGCTATACCCCCGGTGGGCAAGCCGGAGCGCGGCCCAATCGTGCATCTATTATTTATGCCAATCTAGCGCGGCGCGCCTTTCCCGGTGTGCCTTTAGTTCTTGGCGGCATCGAAGCCTCTTTACGCCGCATTACCCATTATGATTTTTGGTCAGACTCCTTGCGCCGCTCCTTACTCCTAGATGCAAAAGCCCATGTACTTATTTATGGTATGGGAGAGCGCGCCATCCTTGAAGTTGCACAAAGATGCCAAGCTGGCCTGCCCCTCGAATACATTGCCGGTACGGCCTGGATGCAAAAATCCGAAGAAGTTGACTACAGCCACCATTATATAGATTTGCCCAGCCATGAAGAAATGCTTGAACATGCGCCGCATCTCTTAGATGCCACCCTCACCCTCGAAAAACACGTACACAGTGGCAAAGATTATATACGACAAAATTTTGCCACCCGAGAATTACTCATTGCCCCTGCGGCAAGCCCATTAAGCCAAGAAGAAATGGACGATCTTTATGCCCTGCCCTTTCAGCGCGCGGCGCATCCTCATTATAAAGAAGCCATTCCCGCTGAAACCATGTTGCGTACCAGCATAACCTCCCATCGCGGCTGCGGCGGCGGCTGTGCTTTTTGCTCTCTGGCTTTGCATCAAGGGCGTAGATTGTCCTCACGCTCAGCTTCTTCTCTCATGGATGAAGCCACAAGCATGACCAAGAAAAAAGGCTTTAACGGAAGTATCTCCGACGTAGGTGGCCCCACAGCCAATATGTGGCAAGGGCAATGTACCAATCCTAAACCTTGCGTGCGCGTCTCTTGCTGTCATCCTAAAGTGTGTCCTTTTTTCCGCACTCCACAAATGCAACATGTGCATATGTTACGAGATATGAAAGACCTTCCCGGCATTAAACATGTGCGTGTGGCCTCCGGCATTCGCGCAGACATTGCCATGGACGAGCCCCGCGCCATTCACGCCTACACTGAAGAATTTACCGGTGGGCAATTAAAAATTGCCCCAGAACACAGTGACGAATCTGTACTTAATCTTATGCGTAAACCGCCATTGCAGGTTTTTGAAATTTTTCTCACGGCCTTTCAAAAGCATTGCCAAAAAGTGGGGCGCGAACAATATGTGGTGCCTTATCTTATGAGCGCATATCCCGGCTGTACCGATGCGCATATGCATGACCTTGCCCATTGGCTGGCGCAAAGAAATTGGAAGCCACAGCAGGTACAATGTTTTATTCCCACACCCGGCACCGTAGCCACAGCCATGTTCTATACGGGACTCAATACACAAAAAGAGCCCATCTACGTGGCGCGCACCGATGCAGAGCGTTTACGTCAACACCGCATTCTTATGCCAGAATTGGGGCGCCCACCTCAAAAACATGGTGGTCACCAAGAAAAGCAAAAAAGTAAAAAAACTGAAAAAGAGCACTATGCACCCAAATCCGGTGCACAGCACAAAAATGCTCGTCATAAAGGAAAAAAACATGGCTGACAACGAACATCGTCTAGCCCTTCTGGAAGAAGGTCTGTATTTTCAGGAAAAGCTTCTCAAAGAACTCGATGAAGCTTTGCAAGAGCAGCAAAAAGAAATAGGCCAGCTCACCAAAAAACTGATTCAAGCTGAAGAAAAAATTGCCAGTCTCATGGCACAAAATGACGGCGGAGGCTTTGTTCACGCCATGCCGCCCCATAGCGTAAAATGGTAGTTGTATCGTTTATTTTTGGGAAATGGAGATTGTTTTGCCTTGCTAACACCTCCATGCATGAGGTCTCATGAAGTATATAGGTTTATTCGGCGGCTCCTTTAGTCCAGTGCATGTGGGGCATATACGCCTTGCCCTTGAGGTTTTAGAGTATACAGCCCTACCCTATGCTTTAGAGCGCGTGGAGCTTATACCTTGCGCCACGCCGGCGCACAAAGCTCCACAAGATTTATTGCCCTTTGCCTTACGTTATGCCATGCTAGAGGCAACCTGTGCACCCATTGCCAAATTGCATGTAAATGCCATGGAAAGTGAGCGCTCTGGCACCTCCTACACATGGCACACATTGGAAAACTATACTTATAATACCAGCACACAGCGTTTGCTCTTCATGGAAGGTATAGAAAATTTATTGGAATTACCCCTGTGGTATAGGGGATTAGAGCTTCCTGTATTGGCAGATATAGGTGTGGTGCCGCGTGGCGATGGAGATACGGATCTTTTTATACAAACGGTTTTGCAACATTGGCCCAAGGCGCATATAGATAATGAAGCATGCCCCACAGCCACCCTTGACCTGCAAGGACACAAGGCGCATATCTACTATATGCCCATACCACGTTTAGACATAAGCTCTTCGTATATACGTCAGCGTTGGCTCAAAGGTGGTTCTTTGCATGCACTTATGCCCGACGCAGCCTTAGAAATTTTACAAAAAGCCGAGCAGCAAGTGACAGACATTTGGAAATAGAGGACAAAGCATGAGTGTACCTAAAGATTTACGCTATGATATGGCTCGTGCCAAAGGGTATTTACAAAAAAACGACGTTCCTTCCGCCTTGGAAAGCGTCTCCACAGCCTTGCGTTTCATGAGCTCACATCATGTGCACAGCGTAGCCACGGTGGAAAGAGAAATCAACGCGCTACTTGACAGTATTAGCCTGCAACCTGCCATGCAATTTCTCTTGGATCCTCATGGCAGTGGAAAGCCTCGTAACATCACATATCAATATGGCAAAGAAGGCGCCTTGGTCACTGTATTACGCGAATTTGCCAAGATTTTGCGCGACCAAAATCAAGCCCGCGAAGAACATCAAGTGGAGCGTGATCGCCTGCAAGATCTCTTACAAAAAGGCCTCAGCCTTATGGAAGAAGGACAACTTGGCACGGGTGCGTCCTTTTTACAACGCGCAGCGCGCGAATATCCACACGACATTTCAACTATCATTTCCATCGGCCATGCCTTGCTACACTATAAGCAATATGCCACAGCCGCAAAAATGTATGCCGACAGCCTTAAGCATCACCCCAAACAAAAAGACTTCTACTCCCGCGCCATCCATGCCTATGCACAAGAAGAAAATTATGCCGATGCCATCTATGTTTTTCACAGAGCTTTACAGCAATTTGGCCGTCACCCGCGCAGTATAGCTAAATTGGCCGAATTGTATTTACAATGGGAGAAAGAAGAAGAAGCCGAATTACTTGCCAAAGAAGCTTTAGAAATGCATCCAGAAGAAGAGTTAGCACATAAAATACTCTTGGTGGTGGAAGACATTAAAGATCAAAGAGAATGGGAAGCGTTGGAAGAAGTGCGTCGTCATCAAGAAGCTCTGGAACGTGAACGCCTAGACCAAGAGCATTTAGAACAGGAGCGTTTAGAACAAGAGAAATTAACACTTGAAAACTTAGAACTGCAAAACTCAAAACCTGAACAACAAATACAGGGAAGCGCAAATACGAAACAATTGCAGCTTGAGCATCAAGCCTCCTTGTCAGATACAAAACTCACGCCAAGTGGCATACCTCCCAACACGCCTGCACCAAACTTTGCAGACCCTGCAAGCCAAAGTATACACGCCTTGCAATTCCCCACAAGCGACACTGAGACCATGAAAAATGGCTTATCAGAACAAGAGGCAGCCCCTTCATCTGCTAAGCTCACGCCAGTGCAAGGCCTTGCTCAAGACGTTTTGCTCTCCTTCCAAGACATAGAAAGAAAAAAAAGATAAAGGCTTATTTGACAAAGCATCCTACTTAGTTAATGCTTAAAAACGTGTTTTCACACGTTTTTAAGAAAGGCACGCTCACTTCAAACACCCCTTTGGGGCCGCCGGAAGTAAATTCCGGCTTATTTTACGCGCGGCAAGCCATGCCAAAGGCATGTCTTGTATAGTCTCCACTGAAAAATTCTATTTCAAATATCTAAACTTTGCCAGAAAACGAATTCCATTCGTTTATTTCTGGTAAAGCTTATTAAGGTGTATAGATTAAAAAGTGTATTTTTACCGAGGTTTAAATGCTTTTTCAGTGTCGACTACTTAGCAAACAAGCCTTTAAATTTTGAAATTCAATGAAAGTTAATTTTATTTTTCTTTTAAATATACGCAATTAACTAACATGTAGCATTGCGTTCCACAAGCGCCACCGTATTGGCCACCTGCCGACCGCTGGAGGTTTGGCTTTGTAATTGACGCTCAATGGTGGAGATACCTTTTACCACTGTGGAGTGACGACGGTTTAGGCGTGTACCTATTTCTTCCAAGGTAGCAGAGGTATGCTTGCGTGCCAAATAATAAATGGTATCTCTTGCCAGCACATAGTCTTTACGACGGCTCTTGGAGGTAATCTGCTTTTCGGTAACGTTAAAGGAAGCACAGACAAGGCTTACAATGCGCTCCATATCCAACAGGGAGGCCATGGGCATAAATTGCGACAGCACATCCATGGCCAAGTCCAAAGTCACAGCACGATTAAGATGACGCGCTTTAAAAATCAAATTGCATAAACAGCTTTCCAGCTGACGCACATCATCATGCAAATGCTCCACAAGTAAATCAGCCACCGAAGAAGGCAAGGGGATATCCTGACCATGGGCTTTTTGCTGTAAAATGGTGCGGCACATATCGCGCGTGGGTTTATCAATTTGTGTGAGCATACCCGAGCAAAAATGCGAAACCAATTGGCTGTCCACATTTTTTAATTCTCTGGGGCTAAAAGAGGAAGTTAGCACCACGCGACTGCCTTGCGCTTGCAAAGATTTAATGGTGGCTAAAGCTTCATCTTGGGTTTTCGTTTTCCCCTGAAAATGGTGCACATCTTCTAGTAAAAGCATATCTAAGCCGCGCAATGAAGATTTAAATTCATCCATTTGACTGTTACGCGCAGCGCGTACAAAATGCGAAGTAAAGTCTTCGGCGGTTAAGTATCCCACACGAGCATGACCATTTTCTTTGGCCAAGCTTTGACCAATGGCATGAATTAAATGCGTCTTACCAAGGCCGGAATGAGCGCTCACAAAAAGAGTTTCGATGGAAGAAGAATGACGGCAAATATCATGAGCGGCGGCGGCGGCCATGGCATTGGTGGGACCGACCACAAAATCATTAAAATCATAGCGCCACTTTACGCGGGTAAGCGGACTTTGCGCAGGCATGGGCAAGGAAACTTGCATACTTTGCCCATACACCACAGAGCTTGAGTCTTGCGTAAGGCTAAAGCCTTTACCCTGAGGGCTGGTGGGGCTTTGCCCTTCCACCAGACAAGCTCTACGCGATGCTGGCGTTGTACCTGTGCTCAAAGCGCGAGCTGCGCCAACGCCTGTCACAAGCTCTGACCTTGATATAGAAGTACTAGAAGCAATGGAGGCGCCAGAAGTGGCACTGGGAGCGGTGACCGCAGTAGATGCAGAAGTAGGAGAAGCTTCCCCTTGGCGTACGGAAAATTCCAATTGAACATTAGGTTCAGGAATTTCTAAAGCCAAAGCTGTAGCTACACGTATTTGCGATGCAAAGTTACGCTCAATCCATGCACAAACATAGGCGCTGGCCGTAAAAATATGAACGCTATTGCCCTCTACATGTGCTGTTAGAGGAGATATCCATACTTTGTAATCGCCAGATTTAAGCGTTTTTTGCAGGTTCTCGCAAATTATTTCCCATTTCGTTGTCATGAGGCGTTTTTAGCAAAAACCTGAACAAATCAGCAATGGCAATTTTTCCTAGTTACACTTCTTACTTTCCCCCAATACACAAGCCACCCACTATGCATCTAACAATCCAAAATACAAGAAAAAAAATATTACTAATGATTTTTTGCTTGCACTAATGCCCTTAGTCTTCAAGGTTTTTTTTTATATTTTTTTTTACTTGCAATTGTATTTTATCCAACTTATCCACAGCGAGATAGCTCACATGCTCATTTTTTCTGCTATTTTCTTTATTTTTTAAATTTTATGCTAGCGTTGGCAATTCAAGAACTTAGCCCATGTCAAGACTTTTTTCCTAAAAATTTTTTTTCAATTTCCCCTTAAGTGGTCTTTTTTTGTGCCGATAAGATGAGTGTACGCCTATGTACAGTGTTGATGTTTTTCTCATTGCCGTCACAATGAGTTTGTGTAACTTTTTTTGAGTGGTGCACTCGTAAAACACACCGGACACTCCCGTCTGGAGGGCATATTGTATCTATAAGTATACAGTATGCCCTTTGTGTTTTGTGTACACTAGCAAGCATTACATCAGTAAAAAAATCTTTGGCAAAAATGCTATAAGATGGCATACTCTACCCATGACAAAGAAAAAATCTCTTCATCCCCTAGCTTCACTGCCTGTGCTTTCTTTAAAAGAAAAGACAAGCCAAGAAGAACAGCCTCTCGTGGCTCTTGAAATCCCCGATGATGCGGCATGCTTTGCCCTGTGGGATCAATATGGAATGTTAGATAATATACGTGCACATTCTTTGCTGGTGGCTGATTTTGCCACACTACTGGCGCAAATGGCTGTGGAACGTGGTCACAGTATTTGTGTACCTTCGGTAAGAGCGAGCGCTCTTTTGCACGATATTGCCAAAAGCTACACCATTTGCCACGGCGGGAGCCATGCCCAAATGGGCGCCTCATGGGTAATACAAGCTACAGGCAATAGAGAGCTTGCTGAAGGCGTAGCCATGCATGTGCATTGGCCGTGGGATATCCCTAAAAATATTTGCTCCCTGCCCTTCTTCATCATTTATGCCGATAAACGCATCATGCATGATCAATGCGTTAGCCTTAAAACACGCTATGAAGACCTGCTACAACGCTACGGCACCAACAAACAACACAGAAAAAATATCCGCTTATCCTATGAGCAAGGATGTTCCATCGAAAAGGCTTTAAGTAAACTTTTGGAGTGTGATTTAAATGCGTATACTTTTGATAGCGGGCGGTTGGTCCAGCGAGCGTGAGGTTTCTTTAAGCGGTGCAACAGCCATTGCCCAAGCGCTTAGAGAAAATAAACATGATGTTACCTTTTTTGATCTTTCCCAAGGTTTTGACACATTACTCACCGCTGCCAAGGAGCATGACTTTGCTTTCATAAATTTGCATGGCTCACCTGGTGAAGATGGTCTTGTGCAAGCTCTGTTAGATACGGTGCACATTCCTTATCAAGGAAGTGGCGCCCAAGGCTCTTTTGTGGCCTTGCACAAGGCAGCCACAAAGCAAATATATAGGCACCATGGCATCCCCACCGCTGACTGGGAATTTCTCCCCACACCGCCCCATGCCCACTGGCAACCCAAGGTGCAGTATCCTATTTTTGCCAAAAGCAATACGGGAGGTTCTTCCCTCTTACTCTTTTGTTGCCAAAATGAGCATGAACTCAAAGAAGCGCTGCATAAAATCTTTGAGGCAGGGGCAGAAGCCTTGATTGAAAACTCCATAGAAGGCCAAGAAGCCACCTGCGGCGTACTTGGCCACATGGCACTGCCTCCCATACTCATCAAACCCATTGCCGGCGATTTTTTCGACTACACCAGCAAATACACGCAAGGGGCCGCCGAAGAAATTTGTCCCGCGCCCCTTGCACCAGAAATCAATGCCGAGTTACAAGCATTAGCCTTAAAAGCGCACAAAGCTTTGGGGCTGTCTGGTTATAGTCGCACAGACTTTAGAATTACTCCTGATGGGCATATTTTCACCTTAGAAACTAACACTTTGCCCGGCATGACAGCCACAAGTCTGGTACCTCAAGAAGCCAAAGCCATCGGTTTAGAATTTGGAGAATTGCTAGAAAAGCTCATTGAACTTGGCATGAAAAGTTTTCATGCTAAATAGCATTGACTTCTAGAAGACAGATGTTTATGGTTATTATATTCTATTTCAATTTTGAGGAGTGCCTATGTTATCAGATAAAGTCGTTTTATTAGGCCACGCCATGGCCATAGAAAAGAATGATGACATAGCCTTAGCTACGTTGATGAAGTTTCTTAAAGCTCATACCCTGCAAGAAGGTTGTACTCTTTCTGTTTTAGGCAAGAATACAAAAAATTCTCAGCACTACTTAGTCTATGAAACTTGGGAAAGCAGAAAAGCTTGGCATACACATTTTCAATCAGCGCATGTAGAAGAGTTCTACAAGGATTCCAAAAACTTTTTCACGGACGTACAATTCACTTTGTATACACCTTTTTTTGACACCTTAAGTGTATGTAAGTACTTACACATGAAACCCTATGAAAATAGCATCATAGCTCTTGGTACAATTCACGCTCATGAGGGTAAGGAACTTGAAACCCGCCAAGATGTCACTGCATGTATCACACGAAATAAAGAAGAAAAAGGCTGTCTCTATAGCGCCCTGCACATAGAGCAAGAGGATGGACGCCAATTTATGGGTTTTGAAATTTGGGAAAGTCAAATGGCGTGGATACAGCATATACAGCAGCCTCATGTGACTGTCATGACAGAAAAATTGCCGCAGATTGCAGAGAGCTCCATCATTGATACATACAAAGTGATTCCTTTGCTGTAGGCCTTTTTCAACCCTACACCACGGTAATACATCTTTTGTGAAACAGAATTTTACAAATACGCTTAATTTTTACAGCGTTTATTCTACGTTCCTTAGGCATTTTACCTCAATACACTGTCGCAATATGTAATGAAAGCCCCTCATAGTTGGCAAAATAACCACCTATGAGGGGCTTTTTATGTACACACTGGCATAAGCCCAAGGGTATTCCACGCTTTGGCGCGCATTGTGCTGTCATCAATCAAACGGCAAGGATAAGCCTTTTCAAAGTTTTTATGCTTAGCACGTAGTACAAACACAATTGACTTCCCTCCATAATGGTACGAAGCGTAGCCGTTGGCGAGGTACAAGCTTTACGGATATCGTACGTCTGGGCGCGTGCGTACAAAAAAAGCTTTTAGAGGCAAGTACAAGGCAAAAGATGAAGTCTATAAAACTGTCTTGATGTAATGCAATATATTGTTTTGCTGTGATATACCTCACCATTATGTCATATACTCTACGCCATATTTTTCTTTCTTGCTCCGCAGGGTTAAGGCTTC
>CAYJHH010000060.1:0-17324 GCA_964369995.1 uncultured Desulfovibrionaceae bacterium | reverse complement strand
AGCGTGCCTTTCTTAAAAACGTGTGAAAACACGTTTTTAAGCGCCGACTAAGATATGAAAACTGAAATTTCAGTATATTTTGAATAAAGCACAAAGCCATACGCTCATTTGACAGAATGGGTTCTTATTACTATTTTTATATATGGCAAAGTGTTTCCCCCCAACTTTCACCGAGGATAAACTCTATGCAAAGACGCGAGTTTTTAAAAAAACAATTCCAAGCTCTGGCCTACCTTTCTGCCGGTAGCGCCATAAGCTCTTCAAATTTCTTTTTGCCTGCCCTCTCTCACGCGCAAAGCTCTCCACATGTAAGTGTCATTAAAGGTAAGCCTGCCGCCGCCACCCGCGCTGCAGTAGAAGCCCTTGGGGGTATACAGCGCTTTGTAAAAGCAGGGCAGCATGTGGTCATAAAACCCAATATGAGCTTTGCTCAAGGCATAGACAGCGCCACCACGACCCATCCTGAGGTGGTACGTGAAGTGCTGGTACTATGTAAAGAAGCCGGAGCGGCTTCAGTGCGCGTATTGGATCATGGCCTACAAAATGTCAAACTTTCTCTGGAAAAATCCGGCATTTTAGCGGCCTGTGACTCGGTGGAACAAGGCATTTGCCATCATCTTATAGATGCCAGTTTTTATAAAGCGCAAACCATTTCTGCCGCCAAAGAAATGCATAAGAATGCCTTCATGCGCGATGTCTTGCAAGCAGATGTGATCATTGCCGTGCCTGTGGCCAAAAGCCATGGCAGTGCAGGGGTTTCCCTTTCGCTCAAAGGACAAATGGGACTCATTTTGCAAAGATATGCCATGCATTCTCGCTATGATTTAGCCACATCCATTGTGGATTTAAACACCCACATTAAACCACATTTAGCCATTATTGATGCCACTCGCGTGCTGAGCACCGGCGGCCCCGGTGGCCCTGGTAAGGTGCTGCAGCCTGGTGAGGTTATTGCCTCCGGTGATCCTGTGGCTGCCGATGCCACCGCCACCGCACGCTACACATGGTATAACAGAAAATTTCAACCGCGTCAGGTACGTCATATACGTCTGGCACATGAGCGCGGCCTTGGGCGTATGGATATTGAAAACCTTCCCATACTTGAATTGCAATTATAGGCGACGCTTTTTCCATGAATAGGCGTTCCTTCATTCAAGCTGTGTCGTTGGCACTTTTTCTCCTACTTTTGGCATATACAGCCTTTCCTTTACAAGAAATGCCCATGCCTATACCCGTGCCTGTGGACATATTCCTGCGCCTTGACCCCTTGGTAGTAAGCCTTATGCCCCTGCTCACGCAAAGCTTCATGCCTGCCTTAATGGCAGGTATAGGGGTGCTTATCCTCACTCTTTTTTTTGGGCGAATCTTTTGCGGATACATTTGCCCCATGGGCATCACTTTAGACATTGTACGCCGTCTGGCAGATGCCTTTTTGTGGAAAAAATCACCCAAAAAAACTCCCTTACCCGCATTTTTATCGCATATAAAATACCTCTTTCTTGTAGGACTGAGTGCGGCGGCCTTTTTCGGCATCAATCATATTTTCTGGGGCTCACCCATGGCGCTTATCACGCGCTTTTATACCCTGCTCTTGCACCCTTTGCTCCTCTTGGGGGGAAATACAACGCTTTCAACCTTACGTCCCTTTTTTCAAGAGCAAGGTTTTGTGGCATTAAGTTATGCGCAAATAAGCCCGCGCCTGTATCAAAGCGTATACTTTGTGGCGGCCTTCTTTCTCTGCCTCTTTATACTTGAAAAAATACGCCCCCGCTTTTGGTGCCAATTTATTTGTCCTGCCGGCGCAATTTTGGCCTTGCTTTCGCGCAATCCTTGGTGGAAAAGACGTGTGTACCATTGCACAGAATGCATGGCTTGCCAAAAGCATTGCCCCAGTGGCGCTCTTGGACAAAATCCGCGCGAAACCAATCATGCGGCCTGTTTAACCTGTCAAAAATGCGCTTCCGTATGCCCTCAAAAAGGCATTCGCTTTTCCATAAAAGCTGACACCAAGCACTCTGCCCCTCTTCTGGATTCACCTCTGGACACTCCTCTGGCTTCTCATTTGGCCTTGCCAGCGCCACAAGCTAAAGCTGCCACATTGCCTTCAAGGCGAGCCTTCCTCGGTGCCACGCTGACCGGAGCAGGTATGGCCGCCTTGGCACATTTGAATGCCACTTCTCCTATCCCCGCCACCGCAAAAGCTTCTCTGGCGCAATTAGGTTGCGTTCGCCCTCCGGGAGCCCTGCCCGAAGCCGATTTTTTAACGCGCTGTTTACGCTGTGGCCAATGCATGAAGGTATGCCCCACCAATGCCTTACAACCCGCGTGGCTTTGCTACGGATTTGAAGGCATCTTTAGCCCCGTAGTACAAGCTCGAATGGGCGGGTGCGAGCCAGAATGCCAAGCCTGCGGTCAAGTATGCCCCACAGCGGCGCTGCTGCCCTTGCCCTTGGAAGACAAAAGACAAGCCAAGATTGGCACAGCAGTCATTTATCCTGAACTGTGCTTGGCATGGGAACAAGGACGCAGCTGTGTGGTTTGCCAAGAAGTATGCCCCTACGGAGCCATAGAATTAAAAGGGCACAAGGATACAAAAATCCCCGTGCCCATAATCACAGAAAATCGCTGCTATGGCTGTGGTTTTTGTGAAATGCACTGTCCTGTGCACATCCCTGCCATTGCCATACAGCCTTTGAATGCTTTGCGCCTACCTAGTAATACCTATGCCGAAGCCGCCAAAGCGGCAGGGCTAGATTTGCGCCCTGTGTCTTTACGTTTGCAAGATTCTGCACAGGAAAATTCTCATAATCTTTATGAAAATTCCCATCAAGAATTTTCCCCAGATCAATTGCCACCCGGCTTTAGCGACGAGTAGCGTGCGCATTTTTATGCTAGCCTGCTAGCTTAACCATTGCGGCAAAAAGAGTACCACATGGGGAAAAAATACCAGCAAAATTACGCACACTATATAGGCCGGTAAAAAAAGCATGGCACCTTTAAACACCGTGGACAAAGGCACGCGCTCTTCTTCTACCTTGGAAGATAAATTGGCCACCACATAAGCCGCAATGCCCACGGGCGGCGTCATGGCGCCAAGACTGGTCACCACAATAAGCACAATACTAAACCATAAAGGATCCCAGTGCATGGCCTGCGCCAAGGGGAAAAATATGGGCAAAGCGATGACAAGTAAAGCCAATGCATCCATAACCATACCGCCCAGCACAAAAATACTAAGCACTATGAGCAAGATAAAAGGTTCTGCCAAGGGCAATGCCGTGAGCCCTGTGGCTAAATCAAAAGGAAGGCGTGTGAGCGTTAAAAATTTACCAAACATGGATGCTCCCGCCAGTAAAAAAATAAGCATGGTAGAAATGGTTAAGCTTTCTTGTAAGGCGCGTATAAATCCCTGCATGGTCAAGGTTTTTCGTATAATGCCCAGTGCCAATGCAGCACTGGCTCCGGCGGCGCCGGCTTCGGTGGGAGTGAATACCCCCAAGGCTAAACACAGTACCACCAAGGAAAAAAGCACCACCCCTTCCACAAGTCCACCCAAACTACGCACACGTTGCTGCCAAGAACTTTTGGCCGACGTGGGCGCCCATTGCGGATGACGGCGCAGCACCAGCGGTACAGTGAGCATAAATAAAGCAAGAAGTACTAAGCCCGGCACCAAGGCACCAAGAAACAAGGCTTCTATGGATTGCGCCGTTTGCACCCCCACCACAATGGCCACCACACTGGGGGGGATAATAGCGCCAAGGGTCGTGCCTGCCACCACAGTTCCGGTGGAGAGTAAGGGATTATATCCATAGCGACGCATTTCCGGTAAGGCCACCACCGACATGGTTGCCGCTGTGGCTGTGTTGGAGCCGCAAATGGCCGCAAAACCACCACAAGCCATGATGGTGGCTAAAGATAAACCACCGCGCTTATGGCCGCACCATGTTTGTATACCTGCATACAAGCGCTGACTTAAACCCGAATGAAAGCAAATTTGCCCCATAAAGATAAAAAAAGGGATTACCGTAAGGCCATAGTTGGAAAAGAGCCCCCATAATTCATTGCCCATCATATTCCAAGCCATGGGTATGCCGTCCAGTAAAGCATAGCCGGCAAAGCCTAAGAAAGCCAACAAAAATGCAATGGGTATACGCACATACACTATACCCGCCAAAAGTAGGCCAAGGGAAGCAAGAGCTATAACTAGGGGCGACATAAACATTTCCTTACATTAAGACGCGTTGCTAGGCAAAGAGAGCTGCCTTGGGAGTTTTTTCCGCAAGCCATGCAACATTACAGACACAGGGACAAAAGACACTATCTTTTGCAAAAAACGCAACATTTCCAAAGCCAGCACGAGGCCTTGTCCGGCGCAGCCAAGGGTAAGCGCTGCCACAAAATATGCCGAAGCTATATCCCAGCCATCCACCACTTCCATGCCTTCATGCACAAAAAGGGTAAGATCTGCCAATTCCAAAGTAAAAGCGACGCTTAAGGCAAGGCAAAGCCCACAAACAGCAAATCTTTGCAAGCCCTGCATCCAAGGAGAAAGACGTGCAAAAGCAACGCCGCCGCTGGCATGGGTATTTTTATATTGCACCATGGGTAAGCATAAACCCAAGGCCGCCGCGCCTAAATACCCACTTAATTCCACAGCGCCGCGTAAACTACTGCCCATGGCTCTTAAGCCAATATTGGTCATGGTGAGCACCAATATGCTTAAAAAAAGCGCGGCACCCAAAAAGAACAGGATATGCACCAGTCTTTGTATAACACGATCTAACATGAGCTACCTACCTATTTTGCCCTTGAAATTGAATACGAAACTTTTGCACATCTGCCAAAATGGCCTCGGCATCTAAACCTTTTTCTGCGGCGCGCTGCTTCCAAGCTTCAATTAAAGGCGCGGTGGCTTTTAAAATATGCGCCTTAGCTTCATCATCTATAGTAGTAAGTTGAAAATTATGTTCTTTTACAGCCCAATCTAAGGCTTTAGCCCCCGCGGCATCCACTAAATTTCCCGTATACTGCACATGCGCGTCGGCATAAGCATCTATTTGCTGGCGTACCTTTTCAGGCAATTTTTCCCAAGATTTTTTATTCATAATCACCGCAAAGGGATATACTGGCATATTCACCGCCAAACCATGAGAGCAGCGCTCTGCATAGTTCATATCGTACAAAGTATCCCATGAAGAACACACGCCATCCACCACGCCTTTTTGCAAAGCTTCCGGTGTTTCAGACATGGGAATGGATACGGCATGTCCGCCCAAGGCTTCCAAAGCATCAGAAATGGGGCCTGAAGCACGCAAGGTTATGTTTTGCACATCTTGCAAATTTGTCACTGCTTTTGTACTCATGACTTGCGAAGGCGCCGAAGCAAAAATAGATAAGACCTTATAACGCGCAAATTCTTTGGGTGTATGCGCTTTAAACACTTCCCAAGCCACATAGCTAGCCTCAGCCGCTGAAGTAAAACCTAAAGGTAGGCCAAAAAGCTCAAATAAAGGAAAAGAACCAGGGTAATACAGCATGCTAATACACCCTATATCTGCCTGCCCACGCGCCACACCGCGCAGCATGGCCTTTACATCCAATAGCGTACCGCCGGGAAAAGTTTGCACCTGTACTTGCCCTGCTGTGCGCTGCTCAATGGCTTTGATCCACGCATCCATTTGCATGGAAGGAAAAGTACTTGCCGGCGGAAAGTTGGCATAGCGTAAACTTTGCGCCTGCACCACAGTTGCGGAAAAAAAGAACATACTCAGTAAGGTAATTACAGTTATCAAAGACAAGGTTAGCCTTGCGCGCATGTCCAATGCCATACAGAGAGTTTTTTTTTGCATCATCATTCTATCCTTTCTTTTTTGCATAAAAAAAGAGCTACCGATTCTCCATCAGTAGCTCTTCTATAAAAATATATAACAAAAAAGCCCTGATACTTGTATCAGTGCCACCACAATACTACGGTAAACAAAGCTTCATGGCTTTGTTTAAGTGCCGCACATGCGTATTTTTTTGTCATAGTTGTTTGCATACAATATCCTTGCAGTTGTTGTCTGCCTCTTCTATAAAACTGAATACTGTATACAGTCAAGCTTTTTATCTGTTTTTGCAAATATTTTTTTGCTTACTCGCATTAATTCTTACTTTATTTCATTAAGTTATGCGACGCATACAAAATAATTCATTAAAAATTAACACGTTATACATACGCAACCATTTTTCTTGCATTCAAATACGCTTACACCATGTTAAATTCATCATTTTGTAAACGCAGTAAGGAAATGTATTGTAAGGTTTTTTTATAAATACGGCTGTCAGGGTTAATGTATTGCGCCGTTAAAATGTGCTGCTCAGCTTCATCATAATCGCCCATTTCAATAAGAATGCGCGCCACATTAAAATGCGCATGATCATCATTATGCGTCAGTACCAAGGTGCGCTGTGCAAAGGCGATGGCTTCAGAATAGCATTTTTTCTTACGCATTTCGATGCCAAAATCATTGAACATATGCTTATGTTTTTCGGTAATGCCTTCTTGCACTTCTAAGAGATTTTGTATGATGGGCAGCGCACTTTCTGTGGAGCCTGTACGTTTAATACGTACCATGGCTTTACGAAAAAGCTCACGTAAGTTTTCTTCCACCTCATCTTCTTGCGCAACTTTTTTACCTGCACTTAAAAAGCGATGCGCTTCCCCCTTGGGGTATTTTTGCACATGAGGTTCGTGCACAAACATGGAAGTAAAGGAAGTGGAATCAATAGTTTTTAATATTCCGGCAGGTTGAAAAGCGGAATTAAGCTTTTGCACAGAATACAGTTCACCCATGGTCCAGACAAAGTAATACGTCTTTTCTCCCATGCTATCCGTACGTGAAAAAACACCTATAAAATCCTTATCCATGATACTCCCCTTACAATTATAACAACGGACGCGTAAAGCGTATAATATTATCTTTAAAATTGCAAATGCCCGTAAGTATTCTTCCTACGCACCGTCTGTAAATACAAATCCTTAGCAAAAGTAATTCCTATGGCCCCTTCTTGCGCTGTGGTGTAGAGCGGCATCTGCCGCAAGGCCAAGGCCTCACGCACTTTAGCATGCGGATGCCCAAAGCTATTTTGCTGTGCAGCACTGGCAAGCACCACCTCTGCCCCCACCGCATCATACCATTCTGGCAAAAAACCATCCAAAGCACCATGATGCGGCAATACAAGCACCCTACTTTTTATATTTTGCCCCGAGGCAAGCAAAGCTTTCAAAACAGGAAGCTCTGCATCGCCACACAACAAAGCCAAACCCACAGATTCTTGCCCACTGCCCTGCACCAATCGCAGCACCAAGGAGGCATTATTTCCCTCCCATGCACTGTCCTTGGGCGGCCAAAGAACCTCTAAAAATAAAGGCGCCTCTTGCCCATAATCATGCGTAGGCAAAGCTATTTTTTGCCCAGCATATAAGGGGGTAAATGATGGCAAGTGATGATGCTGTGCAGCTTGCTCCCATTGCGTTTGTTCATAGGCGCCTAAGGGTTTACCATTGGTAAAAAAATACTGCATACGCACATGCGGCGCCATGGAAACTAAACCACGCACATGATCCACATCGGCATGGGTGCTTATCATGGCCCATACGCGCGGCGCTTTATTATACACAAGGCTTGGTAAAACCAGATCTTCTCCTGGATCAAAACGGCGCGAAAAAGAACCGCCTCCATCCACTAAAAACCTTTCACCCCCCGGAAGATCTATGGCTAAAGCCTGCCCTTGTCCCACATCAAACATGTGTAATTGTACCGTATTAAAGCTGTACTGTGCATAGCGTAGCACAGGCCCAAGGCACAATAAGCATGCACCTACGATGAAACACTTTTTTACCATAGGCGGCAAGCGAACCTGCGAAGTGCGTATATCTTTAACAGAGACGCGCCCTGTTAATAAGCCCAAAGCAAGCACAAGCGGGATCCAGCCCAGCACCGCCGTCCAATGCGGTCGAAGCACAGCGCTCACCTCTAAAAGCCCAGCGCCTTGGAGGTAATGTATCAGCCATAATAATCCTTGGCAGGGCAATGCCGCCACAGCCAATACCTTGGCAGCCAGCGCGCTTTGCGCACCAAGGGCGCACAATAAGCCCACAGCTCCCCAAGGAAGCACCCAAAAAGACAAAATGGGAAGCCAAAAAATATTGGCCACAAACCACCCTTGCGGCGGAAAATACAAGAGCATTACGGGTAATAAAGCCCCTTGAATGGTGAGCGAAATAAGAAATATCTGCCCAAGCACACGCCCCATGGCCCGCATGCCGTACTTTCCATGCATCAAGGTTGCAGGCAAAGAAGGCTTAAGCAAAGGCATACGCACCCGCCTTTGCCAGCGCCGTAAAAAAGGCACTATCAAAGTAATACTGAGCACACAAAGGGCGGATAATTGTAATCCCATATCAAAAACAGCCAAGGGCGCATATACGGTAAGCAAGCACAAAGCGCAAAAAATCACATGCCGTAACGTACTCACCTTATGCTGCCAAAGAAAAAGAAAGGCTACACCCAGCATGCACGCTGCTCGCACCAAGGAGGCAGGCGCATTGCCAAGCCACAAATACAATGCAGCCAAGGGCAGAGAAAGCAAAGCCAAGACTCTGTAACGCGGTACAAAAGCAAATAAACCGGGAGCCACCCAAGAAAGCGCCCACGTAAGTCCCCATGCCCATACAATCACTAAAGCCAAATGTTGCCCCGACAAAGCCAAAGAATGCACCAAGGAAAGACCTTGCATACCCTCTACGGTACTGTGCGCCAAAGCAAATTTTTCTCCCAAAAGAAGCGCCGGCAAAAAAGCCAAAGCTTGTTTTGCTATGAAATCCCCCCCCTCTGCAGTAAAGGGGGCTGTATTTTCCAAAGCTCCTTCCAAGGCTTCATTAAGCGTATGCACCACCTTTTCTCTTTGCTGCGCCCAAAAATGTGCCTCACCAAAAAATTGTGGATTACCCATGGCGCCGCGCGTCCATAAACGCCAAAAAACTTCCTTGCTTTGCCAATAAAAGCCAAAATCACTGCCCCATGCATTGCGATAACCTTGTGTGGTGCGTATTTTGGCCTTAAGCTGCACCCTTTGCCCCGGCAAAGGGCGTTGCACTTCTCCGCTTTGCCCCCTATACTTCTGACTCATTTCCCATGTCCATACGGCAAGCCCCGGCAAAGGCGCTGGAGCCACAGATTCTTGCTCAGGGGAAAGAAAAGGCGTATCGGGCGCATTAGGGGACACAGGGAGCGCAGGGGACACAAGGCGCACATTTTGCAAAAAAATTCTTTGACGCCCATCCACCAAGGATTGCACCCGTACCACTTGCCCTTCCACAAGCCTTGCCACCGGCCGCCCATGGTGCTCTGTCCATGCCGGCAATGCAGGGCGACGCGGCAAAAGCTCCATGGTGGTAATAAAACCCGCCACAAAAAAACACAGGGCGCACATGCACGTCACTTTATTCCGCAAGCGCGTATCTAACACAAAAAAAAGAAGGGCTGCACACAGAGCTTGTACAGGCACACGCGGTGCCAACAAGCCACAAAACCAAAACAAGCTTAGCACTTGCCATAAAACCAAGGGCTGCAAAGGAGCAGAAAAAAGCGCAGGATGGTGTTGCCCTGTGGGCGCCGCAGGAGATGCTTTGCCCAAAAGCTGTTCTGGCAAAGTGTGAGGTAAGGAGGACGCGGGGGACGGAGTGGATGAATGAAAAAACATGGCATACGCCTCACCGCATAAAAGGATTGTCCACGGCAGCCTCACCTATAACGCGCTTTATACTTCTTCTTTCATAAAAATATATCCTTATGGGTAAAAAGCAAGAAAAAAAGGAACTTCTTATAAAAGTTCCTTACAATATCCACAAAGCCTTGTGAAAAAAAGACTTTGTTTTTTTAAATTGACTGTACGCCGTATTAATCGCGTCCGCTTAACGTTCGTTCTGTATCGCGATCTTCTGCACGCCTTTTCAAAGTTTCTCTATGGTCATGCAATTTTTTACCACGTCCCACAGCAATTTCCAATTTGATTTTACCTTGTTTAAAATACAACTTCACAGGAACAATGGTCAGGCCTTTTTGCTCCACCTTGGAAGATAACATAGTGATTTCTCTGGAATGTAAAAGCAGTTTCCTCTCGCGCGTGGGATTTTGCACCACATAGCCCGCATTATCATACGGCGCAATATGCATGCCCACCACAAAGGCTTCACCATTTTTAAAATCCACATAAGAGTCCATAAAGTTTACCTTACCTTGGCGTAAACTTTTCACTTCTGGGCCTGTGAGGCTTATACCCGCTTCTAAAAAATCACTAAGCTCATACAGGTGACGCGCCTTTTTATTGGGCGCAATGGTTGCGGGAGAATTTTTTTTTGCCATACTCTATCCCCTATCCTAATGGGTGGGAAGCATTGTAGAATAAAATGAATAATCGCTCGATAAACTTTGTGCCAAGCACTCTTGCACAATGCGCAAACATGCCGGCGTATCTAATGTTCTGAGCACCGTTTGTACCATATGATGACATTGCTCCGCGTCCAAGGAGCGCACAAAATGCTTAATGGCCGGTATATATTGCGGCGTGGCAGACACCGTGTCCACGCCCATACCAAGCAGCACGGCCAGGCAATAAGGATCTGTCACCATTTCACCACACACAGACACACTAATACCTTCGCGATGCGCGCAATCTATAACACGCTTTAAAGAGCGCGTCACAGCCGGATGCAAGGGCTGATGTAAGTAAGCCACATGCTTATTTCCGCGGTCAATGCCCAGCAAATAGTGCACAAGGTCGTTGGTACCAATGCTGAAGAAATCGCATTCACGCGCCAAAGCATCAGCAATAAGTACAGCAGAAGGCACTTCAATCATAATGCCCAAGGGAAGATTTTCTTCATGGGCAATACCTTGCGCCTTTAAATCTTGCCTCACTTCTTGCAAAATGCGCTTTACCGTTTGCACTTCTTCAAGGCAAGAAATCATGGGGAGCATAATAGCCATATTACCATGCAAGGCTGCACGATAAAAAGCCCTAAATTGCGTACGCAAAAGACCTTGATGGCGTAAGCAAAAACGTATGCCGCGTAAACCCAAAGCCGGATTGCTTTCTTTCAAACTGCTTTGCATGTCCAGCATTTTATCTGCCCCCACATCCAAAACACGAAAAATCACTCGTTGCGGTGAGAGTTTTTTCACCACATCGCTATATTCTTTGTACAATTGTTCTTCAGTGGGGAGTTTACGCCCGCGTAAGTAGGCAAATTCTGTGCGGTATAAGCCAATACCTTCAGCGCCATGATGGGCTATACTATCCACCTCACTGGCGCGCTCAAGGTTAGCTTGCACTTCTACTCGTACTGCATCTCGCGTTTCTGCTGCCATATGCCCATTTTGGCGTACATTTTCCACCCAGGCCACATATTCTGCACGTTTTTGATGATATAATTCTAGCTCTTGCTCGTCGGGCGCAATATAGACGCAACCTTGCAAAGCATCCACAATGACCAACTCACCTTCCGCAGCAATATCCACAATGCCCGTTACACCCACCACCGCAGGAATACCCAAAGAACGCGCTAAAATGGCTGTATGTGAAGTGAGACCGCCTTCAGACATTACCAAGGCTAAAATACGATCAGCCGGTAAATCCATGGTATCAACAGGGGAAAGATCTTCGGCCATATGCACTCGGGGCGAATCGCCCACCAAAGGCACATATTCCTTACCGGCCAAGCGACATTGTAAACGTAAGCCCACAGCGCGCAAATCCAGCGCTCTTTCCTGCAAATAGGGATCATCAATATCTAAAAAAGCGGCGCATAAGGCATCAATGGCCTTTTGTAAGGCCCAAGGAGCACACAGCCTTTGAGTGCGTACAAACTCTTCCGCATCATCTAGCAGGCGCGGATCCTTACTAATCATAATATGCGTTTGCACCATGCTGCTAAATTCAGCCATTTCGCCGCGCATATTTTGTTGACTGGCGCGTAAATCTTCGTACACATGCTTGGTGGCCATGCGCAATTTTTCTATTTCAGCCTCAATTTCTTCGGGAGCAATAAAACGCTCTTCCACTTGCGCTTGTTGATGCGTACACACAATTTTTCCAATGGCTATACCCGGAGAAACCGCTGTACCAAAAAGTTGAGAACGTGCCATAATTATTCCTTAAATCCCGTAAAAAAAAGTTCTGCAATGCGGGTAAGACAAGCTTCGGCATCCTCACCATGGGCGTAGAATAAAAGCTCACTTCCCGTCACGGCACCCAAGGTCAGCATTTCCAGCATACTCTTGGCGTCCGCTCTATTTTTTCCGCATTCCACCGCCAAATCTGCAGAAAATTCCTGCGCCTCTTGAGCAATGCGCGCTGCAGGGCGTGCATGCAAACCCAATGGAGAAAGGACGGTAATACCAAAGCGAAGGCCATGTTTTGTTTGTTCAAATGCCACATTCATCACAGCCTCCTTTTCAAAAAATTTGCACCAAAATAATCATCATACCCAAAAAAGACTATTTTGATACAGTAATATCATAAATAACACGGTGACAAGTAGCAATCTTGGGGTTTGCGCTCTTTGTATAAGAAGCACAGTAAACAATAAGGTAAATAAGCCCCAAAGCTCATTGCCCCAATAAAAAACAGTTTCCCCATCGGTCATATGCCAAAAAATCAGCGCAAGTAGCACAGCATTACAAAATTTTATGCGCTCTGCCCAGTTAATAAAGTCAAGCCGTCGCATGATTTGCAAAGCAGCAAAGCTATGCTTTACTCCCATATAAAACATATATACACGGAAAAAGCTTACCAGAGCAAGCAAAAAGCCCGTCCACACAAAGATCGGCCACAGCAAAAAAGGCATACCTTGGCGAACTTCATGTAAAAGCGTCATATTTTCTAAACTGGCAGGGGGTACCCCCCATAAAAAGCATAAAAAACACCCCAAGGCCCATAAAACCAAAACAGAACCGCTAAAAAAAGAATCCCCTATGGCAGAAAGCGCCGTGGCCGTGGTATGCAAAAGCCCTTCAACCCCTTCGGCGGGAACTTCCTTACGCGCCAGGCGCAACTCTAAGGCAATAAACATGCCCACAAGCAGTGGCGCCATAATTATATGCGTGCGCACATTGCCAAGATAACGCCGCCGTGCCTCGCGCAAGTCTTCGGCCTCAGGATACAAAGCAAGCAAAGCAGGATGCAAGGCATACAAAAAGCTCACCCTTTGCATATACCCAGCAGACATGGCCGCCCCCACACACCATGAGCGGCAAAAACATTGCCAAAGTACTCTTTTGTGTATCTCATGCATAGGCTCTTCCATGTAAGTCTTGATAAAGTAAGATATACATCTTACCGCAAAACCGGTTAAACTATTTTATTTTTCGCCCATAGCCCCTTGCATAGCCCCTTGCTGGGCGGCAAGCCACGCTTGAATATCCACCAATTGCTTTTGCACCGATTGCGGTCCTGTGCCGCCATGCGTATTACGACGCAACACAGCGGCCTTATAATCTAAAATGGCATATACATCTTCTGTAATATGCGCACAAATACCTTGTAAGGAAGGCAAATCCACATCTTCTAAGCCTTTACCTTGTTGCTCGGCAAGAGCCACCGCAGCGCCTGTAATATGATGCGCCTCGCGAAAAGGAATGCCCTTACCCACCAAATAATCTGCCAATTCTGTGGCATTTAAAAAACCTGCCTTACATGCCGCGTACATACGATCTGTACGAAAGGTTAATGCATCCAGCATGCCGGCCATAAGCGTTAATGAAGCACGTAAGGTTTTATCCGCATCAAGGAAAGGCTCTTTGTCTTCTTGCAAATCTCTATTATAGGTTAAAGGTAATCCCTTTAAGGTGGTGAGCATGGCTGTGAGGCTACCGTACACACGCCCTACTTTTCCGCGCATAAGCTCTGCCACATCGGGGTTTTTCTTTTGCGGCATGATGGAGGAACCTGTGGCATAGCCGTCGGGCAATTTGATAAAACCAAAGGCAGGGTTGGCCCAAATGAGAATCTCCTCGCAAAAACGCGACAAATGCATCATGGTGCAAGAAGCAGTAAACAGCGCCTCAGCCAAAAAATCTCTGTCAGCCACAGCGTCCATGGAATTGTGGAACACTCCATACATTTTCAACTCTTCAGCCACAGAATGTGGATCCAAGTTGTACGTGGTACCAGCCAAGGCCGCTGCCCCTAGCGGCGAAATACGTACACGGCGCTCACAATCTTGCATACGTGCAGCATCGCGCGTAAACATCCACGCATAGGCCAGCATATGCTGAGCAAGGCTTACAGGCTGCGCCGGCTGTAAATGCGTATAGCCTGGCAAAATGGTTTCTTGATGCTCAGCAGCGCGCTTGGCAAACACAGCCACAAGTTGCTGCGCTAAACGCTGCCACTCACGCATGCTATCGGAAACGAAAAGACGAAAGGCAAGGCCCACTTGGTCGTTACGACTACGCCCCGTATGCAATTTTTTGCCCACGTCCCCCACTATTTCCGTTAAACGCGATTCAATATTCATGTGCACATCTTCCAGCGCCACTTGCCACGCAAATTTTCCGGCTTCAATCTCAGCTTGCACAGCATCAAGGCCTTGCACAAGCTCTTGCGCTTCAGCATTTTCCAGAATTCCCTGACGCCCAAGCATACGCGCGTGAGCTTTAGAACCTGCAATATCATGAGCATACAAAGCCTGATCATAAGAACAAGATTCGGTATAAGCAGCCACGGCCTCTTCTGGACCTTGAGTAAAACGGCCACCCCAAGATGTATTTTTTGACATGAATATCTCTTCTTTTTACTATATTTCTAAAACAATGAAACTTACTTTACATGCCAGACTGTGCATAAAACACATAAGTAACATTGAGCTTGTAATTATGAATTTACACGGCGCCACAATCTATCTTCAAAAAAAGGCTTCCGGCGCCATGAAAGTTTTTGGGAAAAAGGGTCTGGGGAAAGAACCTTGTTTCAAAAAAGGTTTTCCCCCAGTAAATTGTATCATCAACCTGAAACTTATTTTAAGTTCATCTTTTGCTTCATGCCGGCAATGGTACGCAAGCGCAATCCATCCAAACGAATGAAACCGGCGGCATCTTTATGGTCATAAGAAGCTTCATCGGCTTCTTCAAAGGTCGCCAAATCATGAGAGAACAAGCTATAAGGCGATGTACGGCTCACAGGCCAAGCATTGCCTTTATAAAGCTTTAAAGTCACAGAACCGGTAACATATTCTTGCGCTTTGTCCATGAGGGCTTGCATCACTTCACGCTCAGGGGCAAACCAGAAACCATCATAAATGGTGGTGGAATAACGAGGCACCAAAAGATCACGAGTAGCAAGCACTTCACGATCAAGGCACAGGCCTTCGAGGTCGCGATGGGCTGCATATAAAATGGTGCCGCCGGGGGTTTCATATACGCCACGGCACTTCATGCCCACAACGCGGTTTTCCACCATATCAAGGCGACCAATGCCGTGTTTGGCACCAAGGGCATTCAAATGCTTAATGATAGTGGCAGGAGACATGGCCTCGCCATTAAGGGCAACGGGATTGCCGCGCTCAAAGTCAATGCTTATGATTTCCGGAGTATTAGGCGCATCTTCCACAGGCACGCACAAACGATGGCAAGCAGCATCAGGAGCTACGCCTGGATCTTCCAGTTCAGAACCTTCAAAACTGCAATGCAACATATTTTCATCCATGCTGTAACGCTTAGCTTCGGAGGAAATAGGAATGCCATGCTTATCGGCAAATTCATTGAGCACTGTACGGGACATTAAATCCCACTCGCGCCAAGGTGCAATGACGCGCAAGTCAGGAGCAAGAGCATTGACAGAAAATTCAAAACGTACTTGATCATTACCCTTACCAGTGGCGCCGTGAGCCACGGCATCTGCGCCTTCTTTGCGAGCAATTTCCACTAAGCGCTTGGCAATAAGAGGACGCGCAATGGCTGTGCCGAGTAAGTAACGGCTTTCGTATAAGCCGCAAGCACGCATCATGGGGAACACATAATCACGGGCAAATTCTTCGCGCAAATCTTCCACATAGGCCTTAGAAGCACCAGTTTTTAAAGCTTTTTCTTCCACACCAGACAAGTCTTCGCTTTGACCTAAATCGGCTGTCATGGTAATAACTTCGCAGCCGTAGGTTTCTATGAGCCATTTCAAAATAACAGATGTGTCAAGCCCACCAGAATATGCCAATATCACTTTGTTGATTTTTTTCATACTATCCTCTTCATGATGCTATACGTCTTATGAACAACACTAAGACTCTTTTTTTATTACTTTAATCAAAAATGAAACTCATCTATTACATATGAATAGATAATCGCTAAAGGCGTAGTATTGCTCAAAGTGTCAAAGGGTGCAAGCCTTGTGTGTGCAAAAAAAAATTTTCCCCCATGTGTAGAAGAATTTTTTCTGTTTTAACAAATAATTATACATGAATAGTAAAAAGATAAAAATACAAGTACAAGTATTTCTTTGAGCAGAAAAAAAGCTCTTCATGGAAAAAGACCTACACACCTACGCAGTTACTTTTCCCTTGACCCGCGCCCCTCTTAAAGCTAAAAGACATCTCACTAGCGGAGAGGTAGCGAAGTCCGGCCGTAACGCGCTCGACTCGAAATCGAGTTATCGGGTTAAACCGATACGTGGGTTCGAATCCCACCCTCTCCGCCAGTTAAATAAAAATTTAGGGACTTTACAGAAATGCAAAGTCCCTTTCATTTTTGTCCCTTTCTTTGAAGGAGAGCCATTTTGAAATGCTATTTTCAGCTAAAAGGGCATTTATGGTACAAATTCGGTACAAATTGCCCTTGTCAAAAACATCTTCGTAATTCTCATTTTTTGTGAAAGTGGCCTCTCCTTGGTCACTTAATGGAGCAAAAAACGGCTTCTCTAGGGAAAAACTCACAGTAGCAACAATGAGTTCACTCTTACAGTAGATGGATTTTTTACAGTGTACTACGTTGCTCCCATTTAATTTTAGGAATTGCCGCTCAATCTTAGCTTTTAAGTGTATTTGTCATATTCGCAATAATGCCATCCAATTGCTTTGTTATGGTACCGAGTTCCTCCACAGCCTTATCCGCAATGTCCATGGCCTCCAAAGTGTCAACTGCTATGCCATTTATGGTGTTAACATCCTTTGTCATAAGCTCCACGGTTTTTGCTTGTTCGTGAGTGGCTTTAGCCATACTTTCCATGGTGATGGCGGTATTTACAACAACATTTTTAATGCGTTGTAAGGCTTCTTCTGATTGCTT
>CAYJHH010000059.1:0-17486 GCA_964369995.1 uncultured Desulfovibrionaceae bacterium | reverse complement strand
CTTTATATGTTTTCAATGTATTTCAGTGTGATATGTATTTTTTAAGGGTAAACTAGTTAATGCCAAGGGCATGTCTTGAGTAGTCGACATCTGAAAAAAGCATTTCTTATGTCTAAACATTGCCAGAAAACGTATTCCATACGTTTATTTCCGGCAATCTTTATTACGTTATTTGATTTATAAGTTCTATTTTTACTGATAGTTAAGTTGTTTTTCAGTGTCGACTATATTATTCCTTCACAGCCTGAGCCCATGCCGGCTCTTTGGGGGCATCTTTAGGAAAATACACATCCACACCCAAAAGAGATTCACCATATTCATGAAAGCTATCAAAAATATCTTGCTTAAATTGCCCACGATCCGTTTGAAAACGCATGGCAGCACTATTTTGAGCCTCACGGCGGCGCTCTTCCAATAAATCCATATTATCATGTACCAAAGTCACCAGCTCTCCATCCAAAGCCCCATTTTTCACCATGCCGGTGAGAATATCAAAGGCTTTTTCTACCGGCATACCTTGCCTGTAGGGGCGATCTTCCGTTAGGGCTGTCAAGACATCAGCCACGGCAATGGTACGCGCTTCCAAGGGCAATTCCGCGGCGCCAATACCGCAAGGATAGCCTTTACCGTCCAAGCGTTCATGATGCGAAGCGCCCCAAAAACCCACTTTTTCCAAACCCGGAATGGGCATAAGAATTTGACGTGAAATGCTGGCATGCTGCTGTACAATGGTATATTCATCGGCACTTAAGCGACCATTTTTCTCAATAAGCTCCACCGGCACACCCATTTTACCAATATCGTGCAAAAGTCCGGCCACATATAAGTCATCAATGGCATCTTGCGTGGCGCCGGTGAGCGCATACAAAGTGCGACTTTGCTCGGCAACGCCCACGGTATGCGTTGCTGTACTTGGGCTACGAGAATCAATAACATAAGAAAAAATGGAGGAAAACTCCACAATTTCAGGGGTGTTGAGTATACGAGGTACAAAGGGGATTGCAGGTTTTGGAAAACCGCGCCTAAAGTACTGAATAAAATCTTCTTGGGCAAAAATTTGCTCCAAAGCCTGCACGTCTTCCGGCACAAAGGTATCCTTTGGCATACCTTTCACAATTTGTAGCACATGGCCATACACTTTATTACGGCGTAGCAAAATATCCACGGTGTCGGCCAGATTCAATAAAGCGCCATAGCGCATATCTTCATGCCTTTCTTCGGCCACAGTCTTGTGCTGATGCCATGGCGTGTGATGATATAATACCATATTGGCAATGGGAGCTAAAATCTCACAATGACTGAGTAAAGTCCAACCTGCCACAGCATGCTGCTGTAAATTTTTTTCTATATCCCTAATGGTAATATCACGACGTAACAATAAGGCTCCAATATCATGCAATAAAGCCGCATTACGAATATATCGACACGTGGTGGAGGGAAAGCCTTGAACTTCTGCTAAACGTAAAGCAATGATGGCAGTGCGGCGGTGATGGTTTGCCAAATCTGTGGTCATGGAGTCTAAGGCTCTGGAAATACCTTCTACTAAATCTGTAATTTGCACTTGTAACATTTTATTCTTCCAACAAATCTTTTAATCTCAATATACATAACCACAACCTCATATACCAAAAGAAGGTCAGGTTTAGTGCTACATAAGACAAAAAAAGCGCGGTGACAAGTGGGAAAAATTCATAGTTATTTACTTATATTTATTACGCAAAAAAGCATCCTACTACACTTTCCTTAAGGAAAATTTGAAAACTCTCCCCAAAGAGATTACAGTAGAACAAGAGAACTCTTAAGAGCTCACAGACCATTGACAAAGTATAAGATTAAAAAACTCTACGTAAAAAGATGAACCAAACATTAAATTTTATTTTTTCATCTTTTAAAAATGTGCAAAAATCATACACTGTAGAATTTTACATTGTGATAAAAATGCCTTTCATAAAGATAAGGTGTTGATGCAATGAAAGTTTTTTGGAAAGGGGGCCAGCTCTGAGCGGGGGGAAAACCTTTCCACCAGAAAAGGTTTTCCCCAGTAAGCTTTACCAGCAGCCTAAAAGTAAGCCTTAAGAGCCTTAAGAGCTTAGGCCCTTTGCAAAAGCATTCGGTGCGTTAAGCTGTATAAGAGCCGCGTCCAAATCATCGCCGCCAAGGGCAGCCATGGCCGCCACCAAGGCGCCTTCCACCAAGGGAGCATCCACAATTTTTATGCGTTTTTCAGGCATATTTTCCAGCACCATTTCACTGGTCATAATGGCACTGCCCATATCGCAAAAAACAAGTACACCTTGCGCGTCATACACGCTTTCAATGGCTGCAGAGATTTTTTCAAAACTGGTGCCTAAGGTTCCGTCTTCTAAACCGCCGGCCGCCACCACAGGCACATCTTCCGCTAACATTTTAACAAGCTCCACAGCGCCTTCAGCAAGCTTAGCGCTGTGAGAAACTAAAACAATTCCTAACATATAATCCCTTTGTTTAAGCCTTAAGCGCCGAAGCGATGACTTGCAAAATAAGTGCTGTGGAAGTGGCGCCTGGGTCTTGATGCCCAAGGCTGCGCTCTCCTAGGTACGATGCACGCCCCTTGGTGGCCACAATGGTTTTGGTATAGGCCACGCCCTGCTCTGCCGCTTGCACAGCATCATCAAAGCTCGCCGCCTTTTGACCTACAGGCGCCTTTTGCAAGGCCTCAAAAGCGGGAATAAGCGCATCAAGCATGGTCTTTTCCCCTTGAGTGGACTTACCACGCATCTTCACCCCTTCAATGGCTGCCTCCAGCATGGCAAGGGCGTCTTCCTCATTTATGCTTTGCTTATCGGCCACCACGGCGGCGGCTTTCATGAGCGCCGTGCCGTATAAGGGGCCTGATGCGCCGCCCACGGTGCTCACCAAGGTCATGCCCACGCTTTTTATGATGGTACCTGCATCTTTTCCATCTAAGCTATCAAGCTTTTTTTGCACTTCTTCTGCGCCGCGCGCCATGTTAATGCCATGATCGCCATCGCCTATGGCAATGTCTAAATCTGTCAGCATTTCTTTATGCTCAATGATGCAAGAAGCGCTTTGGGCTATCACTTGCTTAAGCTTTATGGTATCAAACATACTTTCCTCATAATTCTCTTGTAAAAAATTCCAACCTATACAGCCATTACGCCACAAAGGCAGGTGTATCTGCAGGGGCATCCAGTAAAGCCTTCAGCTCTGCATCCAGACGAAGTAAGGTAATGGAAAAACCTGCCATATCAATGGAAGTCATATAATTACCCACAAAGGTTTTATAAATGCTTATGCCCTTTTCGGTGAGTATATCATGCACTTTATTATTAATAATATAGAGTTCCATGGGGGGCGTAGCACCGGCGCTATTAATCATCACCGCCACTTCACTTTTGGCATAGTCAATATCAACCAAAATTTTATCCATAAGCAAGGTCACAATGGCGTCGGCAGATTGTAAGGGTTCACGATGCGTGCCGGGTTCCCCATGAATACCAATGCCTATTTCCATGGCATCCTCTTCCAATTCAAAACCGGGTTTACCCGCTGCAGGCACGGTGCAAGGGCTAATGGCCATGCCCATGGTACGCACATTATCAATAACCTTTTGCGCTGTGGCTTTTACTTGCTCAAGGCTAGCGCCGCTTTCTGCTTTGGCACCGGCAATTTTATGCACAAATACCGTACCAGCAACGCCGCGGCGTCCTGTGGTATACAGGCTATCTTCCACAGCCACATCATCATTGACCACCACATAATCCACAGTGTGGCCTTCATCACGCGCCATATCCGCAGCCATTTCAAAGTTCATAATGTCGCCGGAATAGTTTTTCACCACCATGAGCACACCTTGCTCTGAGGCAATAGCTTTAATGCCTTCATACACTTGGTCAGGCGTAGGAGAAGTAAATACAGCTCCGGCTACGGCGCAATCAAGCATACCTTCACCCACAAAGCCGCCATGGGCAGGCTCATGCCCGCTACCGCCGCCGCTTATAAGTGTGACCTTTCCCTGTTTGGCTGTGGCACGCACCACAATATTGCCCGCATCAAGCTTACGTAAATGCTTAGGGTGCGCTTTTACCAAGCCCTCAATCATTTCTTGCTCCACGCGGCTCACATCATTAATAATCTTTTTCATATACTGTCTTCCTCCTAAAGGGTATTTTATTTTTCTCAAGCTAATCTAGCCAGAAAAAAACTCTTTGTCCATATGTCGTCCACATGCACGCGCTGTGAAGGCATGTAGAAGTATGGCATTGGCGTTGACATAATAGAATACAACTTTGTGACATTTTACACTTGCCAAAAATATTTCTATTGTATACATTTTTGTGGAATTGTATGACACATATGCAAAGCATATCTCAGCCTTACGTGGCACAATAGCCTTACATATAAGTATATATTGCTATACATGGCATGAACTTATCATATGGATACAGCTCCATGCCATGGTAAACCTTACACATTGCATGGGGTAGCGCTCTATTCATTTGGAGCAGTCTACTCGCATGAACACGAGACAGTTATGACACCTACTCTATTGGAGCCTTCCGGCCATAGCTTGGTCTTTTTTTGCGGTCTTCTTATCTTGCTTTATAGTACATATAAAGCTTTTTTGACGCGCGCCTCCTACCGTAAGCTTTTAAGCTGGGGCGCTTTGGCCGATATGAGTTTTGCCATGATGGCCTTTGCCGCCGCCCAAGGCCTTGCCACCACCGGTGCATTGCTCTTTGTGCTTTTTCAGCTCACGGCGCGTGCGCTGGCTTTTAGCGCTCACGAAACCCTGTACAATGAAGCGCAAAAAAGAGGCAGCACGCAAAAGGGCGCCCGATGTATACATCAAGCGGTGACGCATAATCCTTTGGCCGCCCTGCTTTTTGCTTTTGGCATGTTGGCAGCGGTGGGCGGGTCTCCCTTCCTCATACCTGAAGGGCGTTTTTTTGCTATACAAGGCATATTAGAAGCACAATTTTTTGCAGCCATTCCCGTCATACTTTTAGTGGTGGCCAGCGCTACTACCTTTATTTATTGGCATGTTGATGCTGTGCGCAAAGTGTACTTGGAATATGAACACAACGTGCCAGCGCATTCTGCATCTTTATCTTTGCAGGGCAAAGCTTCCATCATAAGCCTTATCTTAGCCTTTTTGCTTATGACTTTTGGGCTTTTCCGCGCTCCTTTAACGGATATTTGCGCCCACATGGTGCAGATACAAATAGTACATGCCTCAAGCCATATGGCCTTTCTGCTGCTTTTTGGCGGCGCCTTTGTGTCTCTACTTTTAAGCTACACACGCCCGCAATGGATAGAAAAATGCGCCCTGTGCATATTTGCACTAGCCTTTTTAGCCGTCGCCTTCCTTGGGGACATGAGCCCCTTATCCAAACTTTTTGCCCTTCTCATTACGGGCATGGGTTTTGTGGTGACGCTTTATTCCGCCGGCTATATGGTACATGGGCAACGCTCTTATTATTTCTTCTTACTGCTTACCTTTGCGGCCTTGGTGGGCATTGTAAGCACGTCTCACCTTGGTAATTTTTACGGCTATTGGGAACTTATGACCTTTGCCTCCTACTTTTTGGTGGTACATGAAAGCATAGGCAAAAAAATAGATGCCATAAGCACCACCATTTTAGATGCCGGCTCCAAATATTATATTATGTGTGCCGGTGGCGCTTTGGTCATGCTACCCGGTTTAGCCTTACTTGGCGGCTCCTCAGCATTGCTCACAGCTATACCGGACATAAGCCAAGCCATGCCTTCCTTTACCCTTAAAATCACCCTTATTTTGGCATTGACAGGCTTTGCTGTAAAAGCCGGCCTTGTGCCTTTACAAGCGTGGCTTCCTGATGCGCACCCTGCGGCGCCTTCCTCGGTGTCTGGGCCTTTATCGGGTATTATTACCAAGCTAGGCATTTTTGGCATACTTTCGTTACTCCTAGGCCAAGCCGGCGGCGCAGCTTTGGCCCAACACGCCCCCATGCAAGGCCATCTGCCATGGATAGGCTATATGATAAGCTTTTTGGGCGGCGCTACCCTTATTTACGGCGAACTTATGGCTTTACGCCAAGACGATATCAAGCGCCTTTTGGCTTATTCTACCTTGGGACAAGTGGGTGAAATTGTCTTGGTTTTAGGGCTTGGCACCTATCTTTCCACCGTGGCAGCCTTAACCCATGTCATTAACCATGCCATCATGAAAGATTTACTCTTCTTGGGTGTGGGCGCTCTTATTTTACGCACAGGAAGCCGCAAACTACAAGACTTACGCGGCCTTGGGGAGCACATGCCCTTTACGGTAGGCTGTCTATGCGTAGGCCTCATTGCCATCATGGGCTTGCCACCCTTTGCCGGCTTTGTGGGTAAATTCCTTATGATTCAAGCGGCCATACAAACGGGACATTGGCTTATGGCGGTGATAATTATAGCCGGATCCTTGGTGGGCGCCATCTATTATACGCGTATTTTGCGCACCCTTGTCTTTGAAAAAGCTTGCAACACCATACCTGCTGCACCTCACTTAAGCTCAGAACAGCAAGGCTTTATGAATATTGCCTTGGGAATATTAACAGCCCTTTGCATACTTTTAGGGCTCTTTCCTGAGCTGAGCCAAGGTAGTATTACCGCGGCAGCGGCGCAGTATTTCCCCGCCACAGACACAGCGCAAGCACTTTTGCAAAGCATGCAAGTTTCTTGGCCCATCTACGTTATCGTTCCCATGTTAGGCGCCTTGGTGCCTTATATATTGCGCGCAAACCATGTGCGTGCCGGACGCGCCGCCATGGGTATTTTATTACTTACAGCGCTTTTGGTTCTACTTTTTGGGCAAGATATGGACAAGCTTTCCTTCGGCTTTTCGCTCATTGTACCTTTACTTGGCGCTTTAAATATGGCCTATGCCGTGGGCTATATGGAACATAGCCACACCCAATGGCGCTTTTACGCCTTTTTCTGCGTATTGTGCGCAGGCCTGTTGGGGCTTGCCTCGGCCACCTATCTATACTCCTTCTTCCTTTTCTGGGAAATCATGAGCTCATGGGCTTTATACTTTACCCTTGCCCATGAAGGCACTGCAGAGAGCTTGCGTGAAGCCTTTAAATACTTCCTCTTCAACCTTGCCGGAGCCGGTTGTATTTTCCTTGGAGTCTGTCTGCTTGGCGCTGCCACCCCCTTAAGCCTCACAGCAAGCTTAAGCATCTTAAGTAATTCTTTAAGTGGTGTTTGGCCCATGACGGAAAACATAGGCTACGCAGCTTACGCCTTGCTGGCTTTAGGATTTGTCATGAAAGCCGCCCAATTACCTTTCCGCATTGATTGGCAAATGCATCCGGCATTGGCGCCCACGCCGGTTTCTGGCTTCATCTCCTCCGTGCTTTTAAAAAGCGCTCTTTTGGGACTTATGAAGCTCTTTGTGCTCATAGGTGGCGGACTCACCCTTGCCTCTGCTTTAGACGCCGATCACAGACACAGCCTTCATGTAATTATCATGTGGATTGGTGCCATCACCATTGTTATGGCAGCCACTCAGGCTTTACTCAGCAATGGCCTTAAGCTTATTTTTATTTATTCCACCGTGAGCCAAATTGGCTATATGGTTTTAGCCTTAGCCGCCGGTACAAGCCTTGGTTATGCCGGAGGTCTTTTACATGTGGTTAACCACATATTCTTTAAGGATTTACTGTTCCTAATGTGCGGCGTGCTCATGTTCCAAAGCCACAAAGACCACTTGCAAGACCTAGGTGGCATCGGCCATAAAATGCCCTTTACCCTCACCATGTTTACCATTGCCGGCCTTTCGGTGGTGGGCATACCTCCCACCAGTGGTTTTACGTCCAAATGGATTATTTACCATGCCCTTATGCAAATACAACAACCTTTCTTAGCCTTACTGTCCCTCATAGGTTCCGTCATAACCTTGGCCTATATTGCCAAATTTTTACATACGGCCTTCATGGGACAACCGGGGCCGCATTTGGCACATATGGAAGATGCACCGCGCTCCATGCGTACCCCCATGACTATATTAGCTGTGGGCTGTGTGGCTTTGGGGCTTTTCCCTGGGCTTATGCTTATGCCCATCAATGGCATTATTCAAGAGTACGGCTTTTCAAGCCTGCATGTGGGACTCACCGGCTTAACCGACGGCCCTGCGGCGTGGAATGCCACCAATATGTTTGTCATGATGTTTTTAGCTTTCTTAGGCACATGGAAAGGGCTTAACTACTTTGTAAGGAAAAATTATCGCATCACCCCTGTACACACCTGCGGCCTGAACCCAGAACAAGCCAGCAGTCGCATGCTGCCAAGCTCTGTGTACGGCGGACTCATGACCTTTTGGCGCGAAAGCTTTTTGCCCGCATTGCGTGCCTCTTTCAGCCCGCAAGGAAAAAAGGAGAAATAGACCATGGTAGACACATTACTGGCCCTTTTTCATATGTGCCTTTTTCCCGGCGGCATATTTGCTTTGGCATTTGGGCTCTTTTTAAAGGGTCTTGATCGCCGCATGGAAGCGCGCTTGCAAAGGCGTGTGGGGCCTCCCCTCCTGCAACCGTGGTTTGATATTGCCAAATTACTTACCAAAGAAACCCTTATTCCCGAAACGGCACACCGTACAGCTTTTTTGTTGGCACCTGTGGTGGGCTTTGTGGGCATGGCTGTATGCGCAGCTTTTATTCCTGTCAGCGGCCTCTATGATGGCATGAGTCATATGGGTGACCTATTGGTGATTTTTTATCTTTTGCCCATTCCTGCCATAGCGCTTATGCTGGGCGCCACCGCATCCTCTTCCCCTTTCGGAGCGCTTGGCTTTTCGCGTGAAATGCTCATGATGTTAGCCTATGAAATACCACTTTTGGGCATACTTTTAGCTGTGGCCATGCTTGTGGGCAAGGCCACAGGTGTGGGAGCGGAATTTTCCTTACAAGCCATTTTAGCTTTTCAGCAAGAATACGGTATTTTAGCTTTAAATCCCGCCATGATTCCGGCTCTTATAGCCTATTTACTCTTTTTACCCGGCACCATGGGCACCTTGCCCTTTGATATTCCCGAAGCAGAAACTGAAATCCTCGAAGGCCCTTTATTAGAATACAGCGGCCCACCTTTAGCCTTGTTCTTTTTGGGCTCAGCTCTTAAAACCTTTGTGGTTCTTGGCCTTGGGGTGGCGCTCTTTTTTCCGGGAGCCTTTCCGGGAAGTTTAGGGGAATTTTGGTTTGTGAATATTATATGGTTTTTTGTCAAATGCCTGCTACTTATGGCCTTGGCTCTCACTTTGGTAAAGTCTGCCACAGGGCGTTTTCGCATTGACCAAGCCTTAGGTTTTTATATTAAATATCCCACCATGCTTGCCCTTATAAGTCTTTTACTTGTATGGATACAATAGCTTAAGGAGATTTCATGAATATTTTAAAAAAACTTTCCGTGCGCTCTCCTTGGCTGTTTCGCATCAATGCAGGCTCTTGCAATGGCTGCGATGTGGAGCTGGCCACCACAGCCTGCATCCCGCGCTACGACGTGGAACGCCTTGGCTGTAAATATTGTGGTAGCCCACGCCATGCCGATATTGTGCTCATAACCGGCCCCCTCACCACACAGGTAAAGGAAAAAGTTTTGCGCGTTTGGCATGAAATCCCCGAGCCTAAAGTAACGGTGGCTGTGGGTATTTGCCCCATTTCCGGCGGTGTATTTCGCGAAGGCTATAGTATTGAAGGGCCTTTAGACAGATATATACCCATTGATGTCAACGTTCCCGGCTGTCCGCCACGTCCACAATCCATTTTGGAAGGGGTGGTTTTGGCCAGAAAAATATGGCTGAAAAAATTAGGATTGGAGGGATAGTATGTCAAAATTCCTCAAAGTTTTAGCCCAAAACTTGCGTAAAGGCCCAAGCACGGATCCCTTCCCCTTGGGGGAAACCTTCACCCCTGAGCGTTTTCGCGGCAAGGTGACCCTTGATGCTGATCGCTGCATGGGTTGCGGCATTTGCCGCCATGTTTGCGCTCCCGGTGCCATTAATATTACGGTGCGCAGTGATCAATCGGGCTATGACTTAAGCGTATGGCATAATAGCTGTTGCCTTTGTGCACAATGCCGCCATTTTTGCCCCACCAAAGCCATTAGCCTCAGCAATGATTGGCACAATGCGCACATACAAGAAGAAAAATTTACTTGGATTGAAAAAAAGTACATGCCCTATGTTCCCTGTAGTCGTTGCGGTGCGGGCATGCGCCTTTTACCCTTGGATATGGCTCAAAAACTGTATGCCACCAATACTGATATAGATCCTGAACATATACGTACATTATGCCCGCAATGCCGCCAATGGGAAGATGCCAAGCGCGTTGAAGGTAAATTGGCACAGCTTAAAAAGACGCTTTAACCTGAAGGAAATACTATGTCCAGCACGCCCGCTTCAGCGCCAAATATACATGAGCTTTTGCAGAAACTACATACGCTTATGGAAAATCATGCGCCACTAGCCTCCGATAAAACCACAGCCACATATGGCTTACAACACGATCAAGAAGGCAATGTTTTTCATTGGTATCGCTTGGCTTTACCCAAGGACATACTTCTTGCCTCCACGCTCCTAGCCAGTCATGAAGCTCGCCTTGCCATGATAACAGCTTATAATCGTGAGCATTTACAAGATCCTGTGCACGAAGTGTGTTATCATTTTGAACTTCAAGGCATTGTCATTAACCTTACGGTGCTTTTGGATGCTGAGCATCATGAAGTGCCTTCCATTACGCATATTTTTGCCAATGCTGATTGGCATGAACGTGAAATGATGGAATTATATGATATAGAAGTGCTTAATCAACCCAATCCGCGTAGGCTTTTCCTCTCTGAAGACCTTGAGGGCGGCATTTTGGGTGAAGCAGTGCCACTGTCCATCATGATGAATGGTGCATGTACGGTGGACTTATGGGAACGCATCCTTAAAGATCGCGCCAATGAAAACAATGTTTCCAGCGCTTCTTCCAAATAGCCAGAACGAGGGATAGTATGAGTACCGATAACACCTTCACTTTGCCCCTTGGGCCTGTGCACGTGGCTCTTGAAGAGCCTGTATATTTTCACCTCACCGTAGAAGGCGAAACCTTACGTGAGGTGCATATCACCGCTGGGCATGTGCATCGCGGCATGGAAGCCATAGCCAGTCAGCGTAATATTTTTAAAAATGTGACCCTCACCGAGCGCGTTTGCTCTTTATGCTCCAATACCCATGCCTTTACTTACAGCATGGTGGTAGAAAACCTTTTACAATTGCGCATCAGCTCACGCGCTAAATATTTGCGCGTCATTGCGGAAGAAATTAAACGTATTGCCTCGCATCTTTTTAATCTGGCCATTCAAGTGCATATTATCGGCTTTAAATCTCTTTTTATGCACACCATGGAAGTGCGTGAAATCATGCAAGATGTCAAAGAAAACATCTATGGAAATCGCATGAACCTTGCGGCCAATTGTATAGGCGGCGTCAAATATGACCTTGATCCTGCCATGATACAGTTTCTTTTACAAAGCCTTACTCAAGTGGAAGAGTACACCAAGGAAATACGTGATATTTTCGCCACGGATAAAATGATTCTTACCCGTACCCATGGCCTTGGTTTGCTTCCCAAAGCTGACGCTCTGCGCCTAGGCGTGGTGGGACCTGTGGCTCGCGGTTCGGGCATTGACAATGATGTGCGAAAAAGCGCTCCTTATGCCGCCTATCCCGAGGCAGATTTTGCTGTCATTTTGGAGCAAGGTTGCTGTGTGCATTCACGCGCCATGGTGCGTTTGCAGGAGATTTTTGAATCCATAAGCATTATTCGTCAGCTTTGCGCCAAACTTCCTGAAGGCAAACTTATTACGCCGCCGCGCCAAATTCCCACAGGGCAGGCCTGCGCGCGCAGTGAAGCGCCACGCGGTGAAGTGATGTATTATATTCGTAGTAATAGCACCGACATACCCGAGCGCTTAAAGTGGCGTGTACCCTCTTATATGAATTGGGAAGCTCTTGGGGTTATGATGAAAGATTGCCAAGTGGCCGATGTGGCGCTTATAGCCAATAGTATTGACCCTTGCGTATCCTGCACCGAGCGCTAAAGTCCCATGCATGAAACATCCTTGGCGGCGGGTCTGTTGCGCATCATTGAAGAGGAAGCCCGCAAACATGGGGTACAACGCATGGTGCGTGTACGGCTTAGCCTTGGTTTATTGGCTTGCATTGAAGCCCAAACCTTAACCGCTTGTTTTGAACTTTTGGCTGAAAATACCGTGGCGGCAGGGGCAGAGTTACTTATAGAAATTGCGCCCCTTGCCTGCCAATGCCTACAATGTAAGGCCACATTTACCTTGCAAAAGCGGCATTTTACCTGCCCTGAATGTGCCAGTACACAGGTGGAATTTCAAGGTGGGCATGGGTGTACACTTTTGGCCTTAGAAGCGGCCTCTCAGTAATAGAAAAGGAATGACTATGGCAGAACATATTCAAGTTATACCCGACAAATGCCGTGCATGCCGTCGCTGTGAAGTGGCTTGTATTGCCGCGCACCATGGCATGAGCTTTAAAGAAGCCATGAAACATCGTGACACCTTGGTTTCACGCGTCCATGTGGTAAAGGGGGAAGACTTTAAAACCACCGTGCGCTGTCACCAATGTTCTCCGGCTCCTTGTGTGGCTGTTTGTGCCACCGGCGCTTTGCAACAAGAAGATAATGATAGCATTACCGTGCGCGTGCAACTATGCTCCTCCTGCAAAATGTGTATTTTTGTTTGTCCATACGGTGCCATTTCTTTAGAAAGCATAGGCCTGCCTGAGGCACATGGAGAAACCATGGCGCAACGCGCCCGCCGAGAAGTGGCCGTGCGCTGTGATATGTGCACCGCGTGGCGCCAACAAGAAGGCAAAAAAATCACCGCATGTATGGAAGCTTGCCCCGTGAGAGCCTTGTCTTTGGTGGAGCCCGATGGCAGTATTTACATCCCTCCCTTACCGGAGAAGAAAAAAGCTGCGCCTAAGCCAGCGCCCAAGGAAACTTCTCAGGAAGAAAATCCATAAGTTTATAATAAAATACGAAAAAGCCCCCTGCATAGCGTAAAAGCATGAGGGGGCTTTACTATATAAGCACACTGTATATTCGTATTTTAGACGTTTTCCAGTGGAGCTAAACGCACAAAAGTCTTACTTGGAAGATTTATAATAAAAAGCTGGAGTCCACGTTTCCCAAACCTTACCCACTAAAGCAGGGGCAGGCTCAAGCACTTGAGCGCCGGGCTTCCAAGCGGTGGGGGTCACTTGGCATCCATTGGTGGCGCATACATGCTTATGCGCTTCGATTTGACGCAAAGTTTCATCAAATTCACGGCCCACAGGAGCAGCCAGCACTTCCATGCTTTGCACAACGCCATTGGCATCAATGATAAAGCTACCACGTAAATTGATGGAGTCCTCTTCGGAGAAAACACCATAAAGCTTGCCTAAGCAGCCGCATGCATCAGAAAGAAGGGGGAAGGGTACGTTAGAACCGATGATTTTAGAAACTTCTTGCTCATCCCACATTTTATGAACAAACACGCTGTCCATACTTACGCCAAGCACTTGTACATCTAAATTTTTAAAGGCTTCGATTTTTGCTGCAACTGCAGCAACTTCGGTTACTCAAACAAAGGTAAAGTCACCGGGATAAAAGAATAAGAACACCCATTTTCCACGATAATCGCTTAAGGAAACATCCTTAAATTCACCATTTTCATACGCTTTGGCGGTAAATTCTGGCGCCAACTTTCCTACTTCGATCATGAAAACCTCCAAATTATAAGACTTTTGAAAAATAGCAACTATTTGCTGATAACCATTCTCATTAGTACAAAAAATGATAATTCCTGTCAATATATTTCTCTTTTGACTTATGAAAGCCTAAAAAGCAAAGGAACATATCATCTAATAAAAATGAATCGCCATGTAACAAACAGTATTATGCTTGTATTGTCTACGATTGTTAACCTATTTTATACTTTTTTTAACGTAGCTATGTACAAAGAGCCAATAATAATTATATATGAAGTGTTACATATTCTTAACATTCCCAATTCATCTCGCAGCGTGCATTTTTAGCAAAAGTCTTACCTAAGGTTCTGCTATGTCAACATTATCCCCCCCTCATGACACATTGGCTACTTTTTTACATAATCTTTATTACAAAAACCCCCTTCCTTTATGCTGCATTTCTAAATCTGTACAATTGCTGTATGGTACGCAAAGTTTTTTACAGCTTTTTACCGCGGAGACTTTGCAAGATTGCCAAGAAAAATGGCAGCAAAATATGCATATATCCATACAGCACCCCAATAAAATTGAAGAAACAGTTTTATTCCACTGCCAACAAACCTTAAAACATGGCATAAGCCATTTTACCTGGTGGCATCACTTGGCTTGCGGACAAGCATGCTGCCTACATTACTCCGTCACGGCCATTCATTATGAAAGTGAGCCCATCTTTATTTTGCAAGCGCATCCCATGGAAGAAGCGCCCCCCCATGAGCACAAGCAATACGAAATTTTTTATACCGATGTTATACACAGAAGCCCCACCCCCATATGCATTTGGGATCTTGAAGGAAATCTTATAGATTGTAATACAAGTTTTTTGGTATTTTTAACTCTTAAATCCAAAGAATTTTGCTTGGAAAACTTTCGCCTTTGTTTTGCCTCACAAGATGCTTCTGGGAAAAAACAAGCCTCCATGGAATCTTCCTATGAAAATTTCACCAAGGAATTAAGTACTGCCTTCAGTGCCGGCTTTGTCAGTAAGGAATGGGCATGGCAGGATATGCATGGTGCTTCCATCCCAAGTCGCATATGTTTCTTACGCATTCGCTATAATGATCAAAATGTCATAGCTGTTTTTACCTATGATTTACGTGAGCTTTTACAAAGCCAACGTCAGGTGAAAGAAAGCGAAGCCATCATGAGTGCCATGATTAACAGCATGCCCTTGGGCGTTGCCATTGTCAGTGATAGCTTTGAAGCCATGGATTGCAACGATACAGCATATAAGATTTTTGGTTTTGATAATAAGCAAGAATATTTAGATAATTTCTTTCACCTCACACCGAAGTATCAGCCAGATGGGCGCCTTAGCAGCGAGTCCAGCGGCGAAGTTTTACAAAAGTGTTTTGAAAACGGATATCACCATGTGGAATGGATGCATGTGGATAAAAATGGCCATGAGCTTCCCATGGATGTTACCGCTGTGCGTACGCAATACAAAAATCAAACGGTGGCATTGGGCTATATGCGGGACTTGCGCGAATTTAAAGCCATGCAAAAAAGCGCCGCTCGTGAGGCAGAACATAATGCCATTATTTCTGAAAATGTTCCCTTGTGTATCATGTTTTGGAATAAAGCCGGACAAATGATTGATTGCAATAAAGAAGTATTACGCACCTTTAAATATGACACCAAGGAAGAATATTTAGCCAATGTATATAATACTTTCCCCGACTATCAACCCGATGGCAGAAACTCCAAAGAGGCTGTGACGCAAAATCATGTGGACGCCCTAGAGCGCGGTTATTGCCGTTTTGAATGGCTTCTTAATGATAGCGAAGGCACACTCATTCCCATGGAAGTGGTGCTTGTGCGCTCTACCCTAGACGGTGAAGAGGTGGTGGTTTCTTATGCTAAAGATTTACGCGAGCTCAAAGCCACTCAAGAATTGGTCAAAGAGGCAGAACTACGCCACACGCTTATGCTGGACGCCATGCCCCTTTGTGTGCATTTTTGGGATGAAAATTTCAAACTTATTTATACCAATTTAGAAGGAGCCAATACCTTTGGCTTTGACTCCAAAGAAGACTATTTAGAAAATATGGAAAAAACCCTTCCGCTTTTGCAACCTGACGGCACCCCTTCCAAAGATTTACTCATGCAAATGATTGATGAAGGCTTTAGCAAGGGTATAGCTAGAAGAGAAGCCGTGTGTTTACACGCCTTTACAGGAGAAGAAATTCCCTTGGATGTGCGGGTGGTGCGCACCTCTTATCAGGGAAAACGCGGTCTTATTACCTACCTTAAAGATTTACGCGAGCATCATGCCATGTTGCATGAAATTGCCGAAAATGAAAAAGAATTACGCGAAGCCAAAGAAATTGCAGAAAAAAGCACCAAGGCCAAGAGTGAATTTTTAGCCAATATGAGTCATGAAATTCGCACTCCCATGAATGGTATTTTGGGATTATTGCATCTTCTTGAGCAAACTCCCATGAGCGATGTACAAGAAAATTATGTGAAAAAAACCGTTTATTCAGCGAACAATCTCATGCGTATCATCAACGATATTTTGGACTTTTCCAAAATTGAAGCGGGTAAGCTGGAAATGGAAAAAAAACCCTTTACCCTGCATGACATTTGCCTGGAAGTGAAAGATTTGTACGGCGCCATAAGCTTTGAAAAAGGCCTGAGCCTACATGTACAAAACGGTACGCATGCCGATACCGTGTTACTGGGCGATGCCCTGCGCTTAAAGCAAGTTATCTTTAATTTGGTGAGTAATGCCATTAAATTTACCCGCTCCGGCACAATTTCTTTAGAAATTGAAAGCTCTTTGCGCAACCAAAATGAATTATATTGTCAATTTGCTGTGCGAGACACCGGCATTGGCCTAAGCCCGCAGCAAATAGATCGCCTCTTTTCGGCTTTCTCACAAGCAGACAGCTCTGTCACACGCAAATATGGCGGCACAGGTTTGGGTCTTGTGATTTCTCGCAGTATAGTGACCATGATGCGCGGTAATATTTGGGTGGAAAGTGAGCTGAATAAGGGCTCCACCTTTTTCTGCACAGCCATCTTTAGCCTTGCAGAAAAAAACAGCCTTACCCTCAATAACACTCAGGAGCAAAGTTCCCTAGGCGCGCAAAGCTCGCTCCCCTTTCAAACAGGGCATTTACTCCTGGTGGAAGATAATGAAATTAACCAACTTGTTGCGCAAGAAATACTACAATCGGCGCAATATACTTTGGATATAGCCAATAATGGTCAAGAAGCTTTGGACATGCTCGACAAACAGCCCTATGACGCTGTACTTATGGATATTCAAATGCCAGTTATGGATGGCTACACTGCCACCAAGGCCATTCGCTTGCAAGAGCGCTTTGCTTTTTTGCCCATCATAGCCATGTCTGCCCATGCCATGAAAGGCGATAGGGAAATTAGCCTACAAAATGGCATGAATGACCACCTTACCAAACCCATTAACCCCGAGGAGCTTTTTACTACCCTAAACTTTTGGCTTAAGCAGCGCCGTGCGTAATGAAGCCTAAAAACAGCTTGGCATGAGGTGCAGCCCTACCAGCCTGTTGAAAAACTCCATGTTTTGAAAAATACTTATGAAACATCTATTTTTATGAAGGTACCTCAGGCTGTTCAAAAAGTGTAAAATGTGAGAAAGACGAAGTTTTTTACGGAAGGCGCGTATCAAGACATACGT
>CAYJHH010000058.1:0-17654 GCA_964369995.1 uncultured Desulfovibrionaceae bacterium | reverse complement strand
ATTCTTCCATCAATGATAATATAGATAAATTGCGCCACGGTGCCACCCATGCCCTGCTCACAAGGCGCGACGTTATCATTGTGGCATCGGTATCGTGCATTTATGGCTTGGGCTCGCCGGAATATTATGCGCAAATGGTTATTCCCATAGAAATTAATCAACATATTTCTATGGATGCACTCATTGGACGCTTGGTTGAGGTGCAATATGAACGCAACGATTATGATTTTCACCGCGGCACTTTTCGCGTGCGCGGGGACGTTTTGGAAATTATTCCGGCCTATCATCATGAAAGTGCTTTACGCATAGAATTTTTTGGCGATGACATTGAAGACATACATGAAATTGATTCTCTCACTGGTGAAATTCGCGGAAAAATTGAAAAAACAGTTATTTATCCTGCCTCGCACTATGTTTCTGCACAAGATAATTTAAAGCGCGCCATGGGCGATATACGCCAAGAATTGCTCATGCGCCTACAGCTTTTTCGCGCGGAAAATAAATTGGTGGAAGCGCAGCGCCTTGAACAGCGCACGCAATTGGATTTGGAAATGCTGGAAGAGCTGGGCTATTGTAATGGGGTAGAAAATTACACTCGCCACTTGGATGGACGCCAAGAAGGAGAGCCGCCGCATTGTTTGCTCAATTATTTTCCTAAAGATTTTTTACTTTTTGTGGATGAATCGCATATTTCTGTGCCGCAAGTGGGCGCCATGTACAAGGGGGACCGTTCCCGCAAGCAAACCTTGGTGGACTTTGGCTTTCGTTTACCTTCAGCCTTAGATAATAGACCCTTGCAATTTAATGAATTTCAAAATCTCATAGGTCAAGCGGTATATGTTTCGGCAACGCCAGGTAAATGGGAAATAGAGCAGTCCCAAGGTATTATTACAGAACAAATTATTCGCCCCACCGGCTTGCTTGACCCGCTCATGGAAGTGCGCCCCACCAAGGGGCAAATGGAAGATTTGCTAGGGGAGTGTAGAGCGCGCATAGCCCATGATGAACGTGTACTGGTAACCACACTTACCAAGCGTATGGCTGAGGATTTAACAGAATATTGTAAACAAATGGGTGTGCGCACACGCTATTTACACTCGGATATTGATACTCTTGAACGTATGCAAATCTTAAAAGCTTTACGCCTTGGAGAGTTCGATGTGCTTGTGGGCATTAACCTTTTACGTGAAGGGCTAGACTTACCCGAAGTCTCGCTCGTAGCCATTTTAGATGCCGATAAAGAAGGTTTTTTACGCTCTGAAGGCTCTCTTATTCAAACCTTTGGGCGCGCGGCCCGTAATGCTGGCGGCAAAGTACTTTTATATGCAGATAAGATAACGCGTTCCATGAAAGCAGCCATGGACGAAACCTCACGCCGCCGCGAAATGCAAGAAGAATGGAATACAGAGCATGGCATAGTGCCACATACCATTCGTAAAAGTGTGGATTCACACTTCGACAGTATCTTTGCCGATGCAGAATCCTCCGGTGGAGGCCGTGGACGCGGTAAAGCTAAAAAAACGAGCCCAGAAAGCGCTCATGTGCCCACAGACCTGTCGCCCCAAGAAATGGCGAGACAAGTACAAGCATGGGAAAAAGAAATGCGTGATGCAGCTCGAAATCTGGAATTTGAACAGGCGGCTGTGCTTCGTGATAAAATAAAGAAAATGCAGGAAATGATTTTAGTGGCTTTGTAGTGCTGTGAAGACAGTTTTTTATTGTATTTTTTTGAGGGGAGAAGAGGAAACTTTTGCTGGCGCCAAAAAGTTTCCTCTTCTCCCCTCAAACTCCCCTCAAACTCCCCTCATCTCCTTCAAAACGCGCTTTATATGGGCTTTTGCCATAATGAAGAAAGATGAGTAAACAGAAGTCTACATAGTTAATGCTTAAAAACGTGTTTCCACTCGTTTTTAAGCAAGGCACGCCTGCTCCAAATACCCCTTCGGGGCCGCCGGAAGTAAATTCCGGCTTATTTTACGCGCGGCAAGCCATGCCAAGGGCATGTCTTGAGTAGTCGACATCTGAAAAAAGCATTTCTTATGTCTAAAGATTGCCAGAAAACGTATTCCATACGTTTATTTCTGGCAATCTTTATTACGCTATTTGATTTATAAGTTCTATTTTTACTGATAGTTAAGTTGTTTTTCAGTGTCAACTATATAGTACACTATGTTAAAATTAACGTGGCGCCAAAAAGCGTTTATTAAAGATAAGGTGTTGACGCAATGAAAGTTTTTTGGAAGGGGGGTCTGGGGGGAGAACCTTTTCTTCCAGAAAAGGTTTCCCCCCAGTAAGTCTTGTCAATAATCTGATAATAATTACAACTTATTAACTTTCTAAAGCTTTTTTCTTAGCACCTGCGCTTTGATGGCGCTTTTGTGCAGAAAGGATATTTTTGCGTAGGCGAATGGACTCTGGGGTTACTTCCACCATTTCGTCTTCGCGTACAAAGTGCAGAGCAAATTCCAATGTCATGGGACGCACGGGGGTAAGGGTAACGTTTTCGTCTTTACCGGAAGCGCGCATATTGGTTAGCTTCTTTTCTTTGCAGGGGTTTACGTCAATATCATTTTCGCGATTGTGTTCGCCAATAATCATACCTTCATACACGGGTACACCGGCGGGGGTGAAAAGAATACCGCGTGGCTCAAGGTTAAAGAGCGCGTAAGGTACGGAAGAGCCGGTTCTGTCGCACACAATGGAGCCGCTAAAACGTGTGGGGAAGTCGCCGCGCCACTCTTCATAACCGGCAAGCAAGGAGTTCATGATGCCTGTACCGCGTGTGTCTGTGAGGAATTCATCGCGATAGCCAATGAGACCGCGAGATGGCACGGTGAATTCCATGCGTACGCGTCCGGTACCGCCGCTTTTATCATTCATGCAATTGAGCATACGCCCTTTGCGTTGTGCCAGTTTTTCTGTCACCACACCCATAAAGGTTTCGTCACAGTCCACATATAAATGTTCAATGGGCTCTAAAACTTTACCTTCGGGAGATTTCTTTAAGATAACTTCTGGGCGTCCCACAGAAAGTTCAAAACCTTCACGGCGCATTTGTTCAATAAGAATGGCCATTTGGAATTCACCACGACCCTTTACCAAGAAGGCATCACGGTCGGAAGTTTCTTCCACGCGAATGGCCACGTTACGCAAAGCTTCTTTTACTAAGCGATCCCAAATGACACGAGTTTGTACAAATTTACCTTCGCGTCCGGCGAGGGGGGAAGTATTAATGCCAAAACGCATGGCCACTGTGGGCTCATCCACGCGAATACGTGGCAAGGTGCGCGGGTTTTCCTTAGTGCAAATGGTATCCCCAATGGTTACATCTTCTATGCCGGCAAGCACAACGATATCACCTGGTTCTGCGCTTTCCACTTCGGCTAAGCGCAAACCTTGATACACTTGTAATTTGCTTACGCGTAAAGGCTGCACGTTACCATCAGGCCCCATGCAAAGCAGGGGATCTTTAGCATTGATTTTACCGTGTATGATGCGACCCACAGCCAAGCGGCCGAGATAATCAGAATAATCAAGGTCAGCCACCAGCATTTGGAAAGGCTCATCGGCATCATAAGCAGGGCCGGGGATATGCTTAATGATGGTGTCAAAAAGCGGCGCCAAGCTTACGCGCTCATCTTCAAGGCCGTGCATGGCCACACCTTCGCGACCAATGGCGTACAATACAGGAAATTCCAATTGTTGTTCGTTGGCATCAAGGTCGATGAACAGGTCATACACTTCATTGAGTACTTCTTGTGGGCGTGCATCCTTACGGTCAATTTTGTTAACCACTACCACCACAGGGAGGCCGGCTTCTAAGGTTTTACGTAAAACAAAGCGTGTTTGCGGCAAAGGACCTTCGGAAGCATCTACCAATAAAATGGCGCCGCTAGCCATGGACAGGGCGCGTTCCACTTCACCGCCAAAGTCGGCGTGGCCGGGGGTGTCAATGATGTTGATTTTTACATCATTCCAAGAAACGGCGCAGTTTTTGGCGGCAATGGTGATGCCACGCTCACGCTCAAGATCCATGCTGTCCATGATGCGGTCATCCACTTGTTGATCAGCGCGAAATACGCCGCTTTGACGAAAAAGTGCGTCTACAAGGGTAGTCTTACCATGGTCAACGTGGGCAATAATGGCCACATTACGTAAAAATTGATTGTTTTGCATAGCTATCTTATAAGATTAAAAGGTTTTTCGCCATTAGGCGATATTCATAATGACATGGTGCACAAGGCGCGTGAGGCGCTCTTCTGCCATATTTGCCACAGCAATAACTTCTTCAAGGGGTACTTCTGCCATACAGTCAGGCAAATTTTTATTGCACAAACATGCAATGCCAAGCACGCGTACACCCATATGCCTTGCGGCTATAACTTCAAGCACCGTGGACATGCCCACAGCATCGGCGCCTATTTGGCGTAAATAGCGCGTTTCTGCTGGAGTTTCCATGTGCGGCCCCAGCACACCCACATAGACGCCGCGTTCAAGGCGAATGCCAAGGGCTTGCGCACTTTCAAGGCATTGGCGCTGATAGGCCGTATCATAAGTTTTACTCATATCGGGAAAACGCACGCCCCACGCATCCACATTTTCTCCTGTGAGGGGACTTTGCCCCGTAAGGTTAATGTGATCGGTCATGAGCATAAGATCGCCGGTATCAAAGCGCGGGTTCAATGCTCCTGTGGCACTACATATAATAAGGCTATTAATGCCAAGGCTAGCCATGGCGCGCACGCCCATGCATACTTGAGCAGGGCTATAGCCTTCATATAGATGACAGCGACCTTGTTGCAAAACCACGTTAACGCTTTTTCCCTCTTGGTCTGTAAGCTGTCCAAAAACAAAACAGCCATCATGAGAAGCCACTGTGGCTTTAGGAAAATGGGGCAAATCTGCATAGGCAATGCGCTGTGCATGCTCTACTTTTTTTACAAGGCCGCCAAGACCTGTGCCAAGTACTATGCCCACCGTAGGCATGGGGCCATGTATTTGTTTGCGTAAAGCTTGTACGACGTTTTGTAGTTCAGAAAAATTTTGTTCGTTTTTTTGCATAGATACACCAATTGTTAGCCTGGGTTTTTTGGTTTAAGGACGTATTTTTTCCCAAAGGCCGCTACCTCTATATCCTGCGTTGCGCTAAGTCACAAGATTTTTTATGCCTTTACCCTTGATTAATTCTCTCCCATGCCGATAAAGTATATAATGAAAGTGCGACTTGCACTGAATTTAAAACCTAGGTAGAAGTCTGCATGCGCTTTTTTACGTCAGGCACACAGGCTTTCTTTTCACTTTAAATGAAGAAATTTTCTTGTTCTTAGTTTTGACATTTAGTTAAAAGATGTCTAGACTATGGCAAACAAATTTTGCTTTTGTTTTTTTTCTACACATGGCCTCTTTGGAAAGAACACGTCTTGCAAGCAAAAGCACTTTTTAGAGGATTATACATATGGATATAGCAACCCTTGGTGGCATGCTCGGAGGCTTAGGCCTTGTACTTGGCTCTATCTTTATCGGACCTCAACCCGGTAACTTTATAGACATTCCCAGTATCATGATTGTGGTAGGGGGAACGCTGTCGTCCATTATGGTTTGCTTTCCGGCCAGTGAGGTGAAGCAAGCCTTCGGGGCCGGCATGAAGGCCTTTACGGCCAAAGATTCCGCCGCTGCTGATGTGGTGGCTACCATGGTGAAAATTGCGGAAATCAGCCGTCGCCAAGGTATTATTGCGCTGGAAAAAGTGCAAACTGATAATCCTATTCTGAAAAAAGCTACGCAGCTCATTGCTGACAGTGCTGACCCCTCGCTCATTCATGCCACCGTGGCCATTGAAATCATGTCCATGAAAAAGCGCCACAATATTGGCATCAGCGTATTTACTCGCCTAGCTTCTTTGGCACCTGCCATGGGGATGGTAGGTACGCTTATTGGTCTTGTGCAGATGCTTGCAAACCTTTCTGACCCAGCGGCCATTGGGCCGGCCATGGCTGTGGCCATTTTGACAACATTTTACGGCGCACTCATTGCTAACCTTATATTTATTCCTTTGGCCGGTAAGATGAAAGCCAGAAGCATGCAAGAAGAGTTGCTTTTGCTCATTATTTTTGAGGGCGCCAAGTCTATTTTAGAAAATAATAACCCTAACCTTGTGTATGAAAAACTTTCTTCATTCTTGCCTCCAAAGCAACGCAAGGCTCCAGACAAAGGCAAAGGTTAAACGTTTATTAACAGCAAACGCATAGGAAGTAACTATGAGTGACGATCCTTTACAAAGTGGTGATGATGACAGTGATGAGGGGGAAGGCTGGCTTGCTACCTTTGCTGATATCTCCATGCTTTTGCTGGTGTTCTTTATCTTGCTCTTCTCACTTTCTTCGGTGGAGCAAAGTAAGTTTTTAGCCACAGTAGGTTCCATTAAAGGAGCCCTTGGCGGCGATGCTAGCTCTCTTGCACATAATGACCCAACCCAAACGCAAGGGTCTTTGCACGAAGAAGTAAAAAGACGTAAAGAACTTATTGAAGCGCAAAAGCAAACATTTAACGATATACGAAGTTTTTTGGTGCAAAATGGCGTAGAGGGTCAAGTGGGGGCTGTGCTTGATGAAGGCACCATCACCTTACGCTTGCCTGGTAAAGTGCTTTTTGCCCCCAGCAGTACAGAGCTTAATGCAGAAAGCTTGAAAGTATTAGATGTACTAAAAGATATTTTTGTCAAAAGGCGCGAACAGCGTGTGGATATACGCGGCTATTCAGATGATGGCCCTGTGGAAGACAATGTGCGCTTTAAAGATAATTGGGATTTGTCCGCCTTACGTGCTGTTACAGTATTGCGTTATTTGCTTTCGCAAGGTATTGAGGCAGACAGGCTCACGGCCACAGGATATGGCTCGCTCAATCCTCTTATGCCTAACACGACGGAAGAAAACAAAGCGCGCAATAGGCGCGTGGAATTTGTCTTACAACGAGATGTAACAAAGAGTCCATAATGTCAAATAAATACGATTTTTCATTAGATGATGATGACCAAGGCCAAAGATTGGCCTATAGGGCCATGGTGCAAGGTATCGAAGCCCGTATTAATGGCGGTAAATCCACGTATGAAGTGGTGGATATTAGTGTGACCGGTTGTGCTATTCAGCTACCGCAAAACATTAATTTGGCAGAGGGTGCCACCTTTGCTGTGCAGCTAGAAGTGCGTGGTCGTTCCATTTTAACAAGTTTGCGCGCCAAGGTTATTCGTGTCACTCCACGTGGTGTAGTGGCCTGTAACTTTGTGGGGATGAATGAGCGCCAAGAATATGCATTGGACAAATTAGTATTAGAGATTCAAAAGCGTATTATTGAAGCAAATAAAAAGTAACTCATGCAAAGTACAAAGCTTTTATACCTTTATATAAGCTTTGTACTTTTGCGTGCTCAATAATGTATACCGTTATATACCACCCAAAGGGAAAAGAATGGATTTAAACAATGAAAAGGTTCTTGTGGCAAACCGAGGTGAAATTGCCATGCGTATTACACGGGCTTGTCATAAGCTTGGCGTAGCCTTTACCTGTATTTACACCGCTGAAGATCACGCCTCCGGCCATGTGCGTTTGGCACGTGAGCTTGGCGGCGAGAAAAGCCTATACCAAGTGGCTTCCTACCATGACGCCAATGAAATTGTGGCCGTGGCTGATGATGCTGCATGTACAGCCATACATCCAGGCTATGGTTTTTTTGCCGAAGATTTTCGCTTTGCACGCCGCGTGACCAAACGCGACCGTAAACTTACCTTCATTGGGCCTTCTTGGAAGATTATTCGCGAGCTGGGTGATAAAATTAACACCAAGCGTTTGGCACGTAGTCTTGGCGTACCTACGGTACCCGGCTCTGATCGTCCCATCTATGATGAGATGGAAGCGGAAAAAGTTGCTCGTTCGGTTTTTGAATTCCAATTGCAGCGCGGCATCAAGCAGCCCTTGGTATTGGTAAAAGCATCGGCCGGCGGCGGCGGCATGGGCATTGAGGAAGTGTATGACATTGACAACTTCCGTTCAGTGTATCGCCGTATTCGTAACTATGCTTTACGTCAATTTAAAGACGAAGGCGTGCTTATTGAGCAACGCATCATGGATTTTAACCACCTTGAAGTGCAGATTGTTTCTGACCGAAGTGGTAAAAACCCTGTGCATTTTGGTACGCGTAACTGTTCCATTCAGTCCACGGGCTTGCAAAAACGTATTGAAATTGCCCCTGGTTTTGACCCGCAAAATATCAAATACACTTTTGATGCGGCGCAGGTTTTGCGTGATATTATTCAATATTCCCTTACCATGGCGCGTAGCGTTGGCTATGACAATGTGGGTACCTGGGAATGGATTGTTACCCGCGATGGCGAGCCCTTCCTCATGGAAGTGAACACGCGTATTCAGGTGGAAAATGGCGTATCTGCCCGTATTTCAAGCGTGAAAAATCGTATGGAATTGGGTGAAGTGGATCTTATTGCCGAGCAAATCCGCATTGGCCTTGGGGATCCTCTTGGTTATTCGCAAGAAGATATTTCTTTTGAAGGCGTGGGCATTGAGTATCGTCTCATTGCAGAAGATCCTGACAATAGATTCTCCCCTTGGGTGGGAACCATTGACAGTTATGGGTGGCGTGACCACGATTGGCTCACCATGCTCACTCACGTACCCACCGATGCTCCCTATGTTATCCCCACAGAGTTTGACCCCAACTTGGCATTGGGTATCATTTGGGGCAAAGACATTGAAGAAGCCAAGGAGCGCGGTGTGGACTTTTTGGACACCATGACCTTGCAAGGGCATAATAATGCCGGCGAAGAGCTTAAGTCCAATATTAACTTTTTGCGCACCAATACTGCACGAATTCTTAAATTTTAATTTATGATATTCTGTGCACCATTTACAGCAGAAAACACTGCATAGAAAGGTCTAACATGGATAATTCTTTAGAAAAACGTTTACAAAGCCTCACCGACAGGCTTGTATATATACAAGATATTTTTGCCGATAAGCATCAAGACAAGGTGCAGCTTTTGCGCGAAAAGCTTGAGCAACTTTCCACGCGTCTTTTAGAAGATAGCTGCAAAGATCCGCAAACGGAAATGATCACCGTGGAAGAGCTCTTTATTTTCATGGAGCGTAAGCTTGAAGCTAAGCTTACTGCCATGGATAAAGTGCGTATTGTGCGCCATCCACAGCGCATGTGTTTGCGTGATATTTTGGAAAATGTGTATGACAATTTCACCGAAATTGGTGGTCAGGACGAATTTAGTATTGACCCAAGTATGCTTATTGCCAGAGCCATTATTACCCGTCGCCGCGGCAAAAAAACTTATAACCAATCTGTTATGGTTATTGGTCAGGAAAAAGGCCATGGCGCAGAGTTTCGTAATGGCGGCTCCGTAAAGCCTTGGGGTAATGCTAAGGCATTGCAATATATGCGTGTTGCCGAAGCAGAAGGTATACCCATTCATACCTTTATCTTCACCCCCGGCTCATACCCCGTGGAAGATTACCCTGGTGCAGCGCAGCAAATTGCCCGTAATATTTATGGCATGGCTAAATTGCGCGTGCCTGTGGTGGCGGTTATTTCTGAAGGTGGCTCCGGCGGCGCCGAAGCCATTGGTCTTGCCGATAAACGCCTCATGCTCTCCCATGGGTACTATTCCGTTATTTCGCCCGAAGGCGCCGCCGCCATTGAAGGGCGTATTAAAGCTGGACAACGCGCCACCCCTGAGCTCATTGAATACTGCGCTGAGGCCTTGCACATCACTGCACAAGATAACCTAAAGGCCGGTTATATTGACCAAGTTATTCAAGAGCCTCCCTTGGGTGCACGTCCAAGCCATTTCGATTTTTATCGTACTTTGCGTCAAGAAATTATTCGCTCCACCGATGAAGTGGTGATTTCTAGCCGTAAAATGCCTATTTTACGTGGCATAGCCACCTCGCGTCGTCGCAATCCCAATATCAATTTGGAAGAGCGTTATATGCGCTGGGCACTTTCTTATGGCAATAAAGATCGTCTTGTACGTTTACGCCAAGAAAAATTCTTACGATTGTCACGCACCGCTGCCCGCGACCGTCGCCCTTGGTATGTGAAAAGCTGGCTCAAAGTGGCCGGCGCCATGCTGACACGTTGGAATAAGATTAAATACGATTTTTATCGTAATCATCAGCGTAAATTGACCTTCTTCTGGGAAGAAGTGCAAAACGAATTTTCTTTAATGAAAAAACGCGTGAAAGCGCCCTTTAAACGTCTTGGTGGCAGTACCAGTAAGCCGGTGGATACCGAAGCTTTGACCAAGCTTTCCACATGGAAAGACGAAGGTCGTGTGAGCCGCTGGAATTATATTTCTCCGCGTTATAAAATTGACAGAACCATTACCTGCCCCAATGCGGCCAAAGATGGCTGCCTGGACTTGTGGGGGCCGGACTTATTTGGCGAATTTGCCGGTGTATGTAGCTATTGCGGGCATCACTTTAGCATGGAGCCGGAATGGTATGTGCGTAACGTTTTTGATGAAGGCTCTGTATTTGAGTTTAACAAAGCCATTGAAGCCGGTAACCCCTTAGGCTTTAAAGACTTTGATAAGCGCATTCACGAAGCGCAACAAAAAACCGGCGCCAAGAGCGGTTGCATGACCTTTGAAGCCTGCATTGATGGTGTGAAGGTTATTGTGGCCATGCTCATGGGAACATTCCGCGGTGGCTCTGTGGGTGCAGCCGAAGGGCAAAAGTTTGTGGAAGCTTGCGAACTTGCCATGAAAAAGCGTTATCCTTTCATCGCCTATGTGCATGGCACTGCAGGTATTCGCATTCAAGAAGGTACGCATGGCGTTATTCAAATGCCTAGATGTACCGTGGCTGTGCGTCGTTATATTGATAATGGGGGCCTGTATATGGTGCTGTATGATACCAATTCCTTTGCAGGTCCTGTGGCAAGCTTCCTTGGTTGCTCACCGTATCAATTTGCCGTGCGCTCATCCAACCTTGGCTTTGCCGGCCCCGGCGTTATTAAAGAAACCACGGGCATTGATATTCCACCAAATTATCACAGCTCCAGCAACGCGCTTTCCCGCGGCCATATCCAAGGCATTTGGGACAGACGCCATATTCGTGCCAATTTAAAGCAAGCGCTGCTGACCATTGGCGGACGCAATGTATATTACCGCTAATTTGAGGAAATATTATGCTTGATGTTACTGCATTACTTGATGAAATAAAAGCTTCTCCTTACGAAGAAGTACTTATACGCGCCCCGCACACCGGCCTTATTACCTTTGCCAATATTGACGAAGGTAGCAAGGTTCATGGCCCGCAGGGCATGTGGAAAGAAAAATCCGGAACCACTTTGCTCACCATTGATCGTGAGCGTAACCCTAAGCCCATTTGCGCCCCTGAAAAGGGCGAAGTGTGCGCCATTCACAAAGAGCTCGAAGGGCAATTTGTGGAAGCAGGTACGCCCTTACTCACGGTGCGTCACTTCCTGACCAAGGCCGAAGTGCAACAAAAAATATTAAAGCAAACTCTGAGCCTCTTTACAGCTCCGGAGCGCGCTAAATATTACTTCACCCCTGAAGTGGATAAAAAGGTACGAGCCTCTGGTTCGCGCGCGGTGACTGTTTCTGACGGCATGGAATTATTTATCATGTCTCGTATGAAGCGCGAAGCGCCGCTGTATTACTCTGGCCCTGCCGGTGTCATTTACGCTGTGTACTTTAAGCACACAGAAAATGTGGATGCAGGACAAGCCCTCATTGGTGTATGCCCACCTGATGAGCTGGCCGCCATTGAAGAAGTGGTCTTGCGCGTGCAAACAGAATGGCAAGAAAAGTAAACCTGCACATAAGCCATGGGTAAAGCATTACAAATTCGCGTTTCCGCGGTGACTTGGGATGTGGCCTTGCCAGAAAAACTCTGGCCGCGCCTTTTTGAACTGGCCAGTACTGTGCCAAGCTCTGAAAGCAAACTTGGCGTGGTGGAAATGGTGTATCGTTTATATGATGGCCTAAAGTTTTTACAATGGCCCAAAGAGCGCCATGCAGCTTTGGGCGAAGATATACAAAAAGCAATGGAAAAAGTGAAAGAGCTTGAAAGCGCTTTGGCTGATTGGGATGCGCGCAAAGCCAATGCCCTCAGCGACGCGCTGGAAGATATTCTTGATACACTTGAAAGACACTATTGCTAATATGGGGAGTGACCATGTTAAATAAAGTTCAAATTATTGGGCGCCTTGGGGCTGATCCTGAATTAAAATATTCGCAAACAGGTTCCCCCGTGTGCACATTAAGCGTTGCCACTGATGAATCTTATCAAGATCGCGAAGGTAATAAAGTACAGCGTACCGAATGGCATCGTGTTTCTGTGTTTCAACGCGCTGCAGAAAATTGCGCCACCTATTTGGCTAAGGGTAGCCTTGTGTATGTGGAAGGCAGCTTGCAAACCCGTAAATGGCAAGACCAAAATGGGCAAGATCGCTTTAGCACAGGTATTAATGCCCAAAGAGTGCAGTTTTTAGATAGAAAAGGTGAAGGCGGCGGTGCAGGTGGCGGCGCGTATCAAGGTGCTGCACAGGGCGGCAATCAGGGTGGTTACCAAGGTGGTAATCAGGGCGGCAGCTATGGCAACCAAGGCCAGCGCAGAAGCTATGCCAATCAGGGTAATCAGGGCAATCAGGGCAATCAGGCTCCGCAAAATATGGGCCCCAATGAAGATATGGGCTCGCCCTTTCCTTCAGAAATGGACGACGTTCCCTTTTAAAATCTTGTTGCAGTATGCACATTGTCGTGGGGAGGGAAAAACTTTCGAGGTTCTTTCCCTCCCCATATTTTTTCCCTCGCATGTGTATTTTACCAGTATGTTGGAGTTTTTTACCCAGAAAGTACAATGGCTCTTGGCTTCTCCCTTGCGTAACCCTCATAATACCCTTATATATACCTCATGAATACAACATTTACCCTTACAGCTCAGGACGGTGACGCCCGTACCGGTATTTTACAAACAGCACATGGCACCATTAACACGCCTATTTTCATGCCTGTAGGTACGGTGGGCTCGGTAAAGGCCATTGCCCCCGATGATTTACACGCCATGCAGGCTGAAATCATCCTTGGTAATACCTATCACCTCTACTTACGTCCCGGAGATGATTTGGTGGCGCGCCGTGGTGGTTTGCACGGCTTTAATGCTTGGGATAAGCCCATACTTACCGATAGTGGCGGCTTTCAAGTTTTTAGCCTCAATGATTTACGTAAAATCAGTGAAGAGGGCGTAGAGTTTCGCTCTCATATTGATGGCTCAAAGCATTTTTTCACGCCAGAAAATGTTATTAAAATTCAGCGTAATTTAAATTCCGATATCATGATGGTTTTGGATGAATGCGTAGCTTTTGGCGCGGACTATGGATATACGGAAAAGTCTTTGGCATTGACCACGCGCTGGGCCAAACGTGCTCGCGAGGCCTATCCTCAAGGCACAGCGGCCAATTTGCTTTTTGCCATTACTCAAGGGGGCTTTTATAAAGATTTGCGCAAGCGCTCTGTGGAAGAATTATGCGGCCTTGATTTTGATGGTTTTGCCATTGGCGGTCTTTCTGTGGGCGAAAGTAAAGAAGTTCTCATGGAATTTTTGTACTATACGGCGCCGCTTTTACCCAAGGACAAGCCGCGCTACCTCATGGGCGTAGGCACCCCCTTAGATATAGTTAATGGTATTGCTGCCGGCATCGATATGTTTGACTGCGTGCTGCCCACGCGTAATGCGCGCAATGGCACTTTGTATACTTCCTTGGGTAAGGTGAATATTAAACGTAAAGAATACGCTGAGGATGACAGCCCGCTGGATCCACAATGTAATTGCTATACATGCCGCACTTTTAGCCGCGCGTATTTGCGTCACTTATATGTAAGTAAAGAATTACTCTCCTTTAGGTTAAATTCCTTGCATAATTTGACCTACTTTCTGGATACGGTGCGCCGAGCCAGAGAGGCCATTAAGGCCGGAGAATTTGCCCGCTTTAAGGCGAGCATGGAAAGTATTTATCCTGAAGAAGTGGTTTCTTAAGCAACTCTTCATAAGTGGCGGTTATGGTTTTTCCTAACCGCCCTTTTAGTAAAAAATGCCTAATAATTGAGACTGCAAGGACTCAAGTTTAAGATTTTGAGGTTATTATGACACAACTTCCTTCTTCCGCAGAAAATTCTTCTTTGCGCCCTTTACAGATTAGCGAGGAAGAGACGCAGCGTCTTAGCGCACATTTGGTGGCACAAGCCCTTGAAGATATGCCGAACAAACCTGATGAGCGCCTTCTTCAAGGACGAATTTTTGACACGAGACAACGTCTTGTGCAACATCTTATGCAAGAATGCGCCATGCAACATGGAGAACAAGGCTCTGCCTCCCCCGATATGTCAGATATTTTGGAAAAAGAAGATATATGGCGTGAAGCTTTGCCTCCGCTTATGCTTCCTCCCATACGGCAAATTGCGCATTTTTCCGCATGGCGCACAGCTTTTTTGGCCTTACTGGGCTTAATTTTGGGTTTAGCCTTGGGGCAAGCCCTAAGCCATGGCTTTTCTTCTGTGGCGGCTTTGTCTGCTGAGGCTCAAGGGGACATCGCCCTTGCAAGCATGAGTGTACAAACTGAATTACATACGGGCTTACAATTTTTTTGCGGTCTTTTGGGTGCCATGGCCTCGGTTTGGTTGGCAGAATACTTGGTGGCTGCCATGACTTTGGGACGCATTAAGGTGGGGGCAAAAGTGTACACATGGAAGCGCTTTCGGCGTTTTTGCACCTGGGGCTTTATGGGCTTGCTAGCCTTAAGTCTTGCCAGAGATTTTTTAGCTGCCAAGGTGGGATTATTGCATTTTGTGCAGGCTGTGGGGCTTATGTTGACTCAAGGCCAAGTCATACCAGTATTTACGAATATTTACGGTATACTACTTTGTGTTTTTCTTTTTAGCTTATTGTTAAAAAGGCCGCTTTCTTTTGATAGTCATGATTTTGAAGAAAAATTGCATATGGCCATAGCTCAATGGTGGGCGGGTGCACGTTTGGTGGGGCCATTGCTTCAAGAAAATATGCGTTTAAAAAATGATCCTAGCAAGGAAGCATGGAAAAAAGTGGGCATGGAGCTGTACTCCTTGGCGGGAGAATTGCCTGAGGCTCGGGGGCAGTGGCTTGAAGAGCGCTTGCGCCGCTTAGGTATAGAAGTGACTCGTGAGCAAGGGGTTTTGCGCTGGTCAGAAGATATGGCAGAGCGATATACGCCGCTGGGGCATATGACCGTGGGTGATGCCTGCTATGTGGATGAACCGCCGCTTATGGAGCAAGGTTTGTTGGCACGCAAAGGGACAGTGCGTAAGGTAAGGGTGTAGTATGCAATATGTAACCAATGTCATAGCCATGGATTTGGGCACCAGTAATACCTGTATTGCTGCCTGTGAAAATATGAAGCAAATAGATCCGCACAATCCTCATAAAGTGCGTGTCATTAAGCCGCAAGATTGGCATAATCCTGCCCTTGGCGGCGCCATTCCCACGCTTATTTTATATAAAGATGGACAGCCATTTCTTATTGGCTCCGCTGCGGAATATGAATTTGGCGAAGCCAGCCAAACGGAACGCCAAAGCTATGCCTTGTATAGCCAATTTAAGCCTGATGTGGCTGTCAATGAAGAAGCTAGAGGCTGGATGGTGGATTTTTTGCGCTTGTTACGCAGTCGTGTGCCGGAATTACATACAGAACAGGCTTTAGGCCAGACTTCAGAGCAGGGCGAAAGTGAGTCCAAAGACACAGTAAAGGTTGAGCACGTACTTGTGGGCATTCCCTCGCAAGCGGAAAATCATTATCAACAGGTATTGCGCCAATGCTTGCATGATACAGGTTGGCCGCAGGTGCAATTTTTGCGCGAGCCTGTGGGGGCGCTTTTGCATTATATAGCCAGCGGGGCATTGCCCCCTTCACAAGCGGCCAAGGGAGTGCTCACGGTGGACTTTGGCGGAGGCACGTGCGATTTTGCCTTCTTGCGCCGTGCTGATGTGGTGGGGCGTCATGGAGACATGTTGTACGGCGGGCGCCTTTTTGATGATTTATTTTATCAAATATTATTAGAACATAATCCTTCCTTAAAGCAGCAATTGCATGAGGAAAATAATGAATACTATGTGCATTGGGTGGCCTGTCGCCGTGCCAAGGAAGAGTTCTCCGCCGCCATGGCCGAAAATCGTGAGCAAAGCCTGACGGTGAGGGTGCGTTGGTCGTATTTTGATGGCAAAAAAAGTCAGGAGTGCTCTGCCTATATTGAGAACTTCACTTGGGCAGACTTTATGCAACGCGCCGGCAATTATAGCCCCACGCCGGATTTTTTAGCTTCTTTGCAAGAGCATGGAATGCGAGCTGGTCTTTCGGTGCGGGGGGAAGGGTTACTTGGCGGCAAGCGGACGGATTTAATTTCTTGGTTTGAAGATAGCTTTTTGGAAACAGTAAAAAGTGTTCGTGCTCATAATGTGGAAGAAAACAGTCCGTATATAAATATGCCTTTGGTTTTACTTACAGGGGGCAGTAGCGCTTGGCCTTTTGTGCAAGATGTTATTCATCAAAACTTGGGCTCAGAAGTAAAAATTCTTATGGGTGATGAGCCTTATGCTGATATTGCCAAGGGGCTGGCGCAGTACCATGTATTGGCGGCGCATTTACGGCAAGGGCGGGAGGCTTTAAAGCAGGAATTATCGTCCTTTATGAATGAGCGCATTCGGCGCCATGCCATAGAGCGTATTTTGGAAAATGGCTCTGAACTGCTCATGCAGGATATGGGAACCTTTTTACGAGATGTCATCCTTATGCCAGAATTTCGCCGTTACCGTGAACATGGCGGCGCGTTAAATAAGCTTATGGAAGGCATAGCTAAAAACTTGGTGGACGAAGAAGGGCGCGTGCAACAATTATTGGACGTTGCCATGGTACGCATGGGGCGCCAAATGGTGGAAGCATGCCGTTTGGAGTTGAAAAATTGGTTTCATGAAAAGGGCATTCCCATTGTGCCGGAACGCCTTGAGCAAACGTGGTTAGCCGTGGCCATGGATAATTTTGTGGCGCATATGGGTGAGGAACTTGGCAAAAGCACTCTAAGCCAAGACCGTAACGCGGCGGAAATGGCCACCATGGTGGCAGGCCCTGGTTTGGCGGCTTTGGCAGCCTCAGGGGCGCCCATTACTGCCACGGTCATTGGGGTCAGCGGTTTAGTGCTTATGAAGGTGTTTAACTTAAATAAATGGGTGGTGGATCAAGTGCTGCATGTGCCTACGCCTTCCCTTATTCGTAAGCGCCTGTTCAGTGAAGCGCGTTTGGAAAAATTGTGCAATGAACAGCTCAAAGCCTTTGGGGCAGAATTTAAAAAGCAGATACTAGCCTCATGGAAACAAAGCGAAGGACGCATTATGGCAGAAGCGGCTCGCGTGGCGGAAGAAGAAATTACAGCGCTAGATATTTTAAATATTACGCCAAATTAAGATAGTCGACACTGAAAAACAACTTAACTATCAGTAAAAATAGAACTTATAAATCAAATAACGTAATAAAGATTGCCAGAAATAAACGTATGGAATACGTTTTCTGGCAATGTTTAGACATAAGAA
>CAYJHH010000057.1:0-17823 GCA_964369995.1 uncultured Desulfovibrionaceae bacterium | reverse complement strand
AGCACTGCTGCACGAGCTGGCACAACGCATATTCCCCCAACAAAACGCACAAACGAACGGCGCACAATACCTCACGCCCAATGCTACAAAAACACACGATTCCCACGATGCCACCCACTGGGAGCATCGTGTGGGGAGATTGGTAGCGGCGGATTTAACCAAGGTAAACCCTTTACCATTGGTTGCTTTGGTTAAATCAAGCACTAGCGGGGGCAAATTCTGGAAAGCAGAATTACAAGCCGACTCTGTGCTTATCACATGGGGAAAATTGGGAACTCGAGGACAAAGCCTTTCCATAGCATGCGACCAATGTAAGCAAAACGATCCGGCTCTTGAGTGCATCAGTCGAGTGAAATCTAAACTCAACGGTGGCTACCTCTTAGACGCCACAAATACTAAAGTATAAGGAGAACATATGAATACTCAAAATGCACCCCATCAAGGGAGCACCCCACATCCCGTAGAAATGCGCGTTTTAGACAGCTTATTAGCCCTGAATCTCGACGTTTCATTGTGGTCTGCACGAAAGAAGTTAACTTTAGAAGACTTTGGCAATGTGGAGCTTCCACCTGACGATTTAGCCACTCTTGGAAGTAAGCGTATTGCTCCGCCTGAAAGCTTGCGCATTTTTGGCACGCTTAAAGCACGAGCCTTCAATTACCTTGATAGACACGGCGTACGCTTCATGTCCGGTTGGGCCATTCCCGAAGAGAAGGCCGCTGACATTATGCGTGAGCTCATAGGCATACGCGATGAGTTCATGGTAGCAAAGGAGCAATTCCTCGTAGAATACCACAAAACCATTGAGGATTGGATTACTAAGCACAAAGAATGGGGTAATATTATCGCTTCATCTGTGGTTAGCCCCGATTATGTACGGGCGCGTATGGATTTTAAATGGCAAATGTACAAAGTGGCACCGCTTATGCAACATGATGACAGTGATGCCATTATGCACGCAGGATTAACTGAAGAAGTGGAAAACCTTGGAAACACGCTTTTCGATGAAATCAGCCGCACCGCCAATGATATTTGGAACCGCGTCTATGCCGGTAAAACAGAGGTGACGCATAAAGCCCTGTCACCACTGAAAACCTTGCATAACAAACTTATGGGACTCAGTTTTGTGGAACCCCATGTGGCACCTGTGGGCGACATCATCCATACGGCCTTGCAGCACATGCCAAAACGTGGCCCCATCTTAGGTGATAAACTTCTAACCTTACAAGGTCTTGTGTGCCTCTTGCGAGATACAGAAGCCCTACTGAATCACGCACAATTGCGCATACAAGGCACAGAAGATACTAATCTTTTGAACGCGCTTTTACAACATTCACAGCCAATTATTTCTACAAATGACACGGAGGAAAACACAGAAATACTAGAAGTACTGCCCATGCCAGACCTGCCACCGGTAGCGCATATTCCAAGCATGGGATTATGGTAAAACGGAGATAAACTTATGATACATAATAAAAATATCATGGCGGCATTGCCTATGTTGGCTACTGTGCTGGGCAATAAATACGGTGTTGAAGTGCGTATATGTGGTGATACTGCTTGCACCGATGGAAATACCATCTATCTGCCTGACATGCCACTGACTTGTGACGCACAATTGCTAGCACAAGTACGCGGTTTCTTGGATCATGAATCCGCACACATTCGCTACACAAACTTTGAGGCATTGAAACAAACAAGGCTCAATCCTGTACAAAAATACCTTTGGAATGCCTTAGAAGATTGGCGAGTGGAAAACGCTCTTGCTAAAATATATCCGGGATGTAAAGGAAATTTCCACAAACTCATTGAAGAGCATTTTGGAAAACACAAACAAACACCATATGAGAGAGCTGGGCAAAACCCGGCTCTCTCTCTTTTAAGCTATGTGCTACTCACAGTTCGGGCGTGGGATGCCCCCAGTCTTGAAGAGCAAAAAGAAACGGAAGTGGCTATAATTGAAAACCATTTCCCCAAACTTCTACCTCAAATAGATACCATCTTGAGGCGTGCAAAATCCCATTGTCAAAGCACACAAAATTGCATTGCCTATGCCCTAGAGCTGTATAAGGTCATGCAACAATACGCTGAAAATATATTACAAAACGAAGGAGATGCACAGAAAGAACAATTACAGAAAATGCTACTAGCAGATGCAGACGCCATGCCTCAGCATATGGGGGAAAGCCTGGGCGCAAGCATTCAAAGTCAGAAATCCCAAAACAAAGGTCATGCCATCTCCGTTGCCAGTGGAGGGCACAAAACCTGTACGACCTTTTCGTCAGATACGCTTGAAGAAATTAAGCGCAGCAGCACTGCCTTACGCACGCGCTTATATGGACTCTTACAAGCAAATACACAGACGCCGTGCATCTTGGGCAGACGGGGTAAGCTTTGCTCTTCAAAGTTACACCATGTAGCAAGTCATAACCCGCGCGTGTTTCTCAAACACGGACACAAAAACTCCCTATCTACAGCCGTGCATCTGCTGCTAGATTGCAGTGGAAGTATGGATGGAAGCAAGATGGAATTGGCCTGCAAAGCCACCTATGGCGTGGCCTTGGCGCTGGAACACTGCCAAGGCGTCAATGTGGGCGTAACGGCCTTTCCGGCAACAGTTACAGGCAATCAGAAAAGCACAACGGCTGTTTTCCCCATGCTTAAACATGGCCAGAAAGTGCATCCGCGCTTTCAAGTAAAAGCCAGCGGTTGTACGCCTCTGACAGAATCCCTGTGGTGGGTCATGCAACAAATGTACACCTTGAAGGAAGAGCGCAAAATTATCCTCATCCTTTCTGATGGCGTGCCCGATTCGCTGTACACCACAAAACACGCTCTGACACATGCGCATAAGCTGGGGTTTGAGGTACTAGCCCTTGGCATGGAAGACAATAGCCTTGAAATGCTCTTGCCTAAAACCAGCCGCACCATCCATGACCTGAACATGCTGCCCTCCGCCATGTTCAGCATGCTACAACAATCCCTGTTAAAACAATGAGGTAAATATGAAATTCTTTTCAGATTGCCATCGCTATCGTTTAGGCCTGCTGAGCAAAGTTTCACCTTGCTTCGCATGCCACAATACATCCTGCTGCGCCTTTATGCGCCTTGCCTAAAGAACAGTATCACCCTTTAACCCTAGGAGAAAATATGAGCTTTGTACCTTGGATTGCAGTAGTCATTGCAGTGCTGAGTGCTGTTAAAGACAGCATGGAGGACAAATAATGCCTTACCCACGTAAAACATCCGGCCCGCTTATTATAATCCGGTAACCTAATTTGGAGGAAATTATGAATATAACAAAAAATCAACTCGTCATCATTGAAAGACCTAACGATAAAAGTAAAAAGTGGCCTTACGTCATCGGCGGCTTTGTAGCCGGCGTAGCAAGTATCATCGGCGCGGCTTACTTCTTTGATGTTGAGGGAGATGACAGTTCCCACTCAGATGAGGAAATTGAAGAAGATTTCTCGGAAAACAATCCCATAGAGGATATAACAGAATCCACTCAAAGCCTGACTGAAAACAGCTAAAAGATCAAGGGCACTCTCTCTGTAATGGGGAGTGCCCTGCTTACAAGAAGTTTCGTACACAACCTATGAAAATTCCTTTCATCTAATCAAGTAGGCCTCTCCATCCTTTATGGATTCTAAAAACACTGTAAATTCATTAAGCACACTAAAAATCGCCTCTATAGCGTCATCCAAAGGTGTGAAGCAAGCATCTAAAATGGGATAACACTCGGCAAGTGCCTCAGGGCTAAAGAGCACAGGAAGCGTTATGCACTTTTTATTTTGAGAGAGCCTAAAGCCTACGGTTTGTAGTTTTTCATTACGCATAAGAAACATACGCAATGCTTTTTTAAGGTTTCGTTCATGAATATCATACACATGGGTATTCACCTCAAAACAAAAGCATAGCGGCGCCTGAGCATGTATGCCCAGAGCATGACTGAGTAAATACGTTGACTGTGCCTCTTCCGCATCCACTTTCAAAGCAAAGGAAGCCTTAAAATAGTCCTTTTTTATCCAGGCATTAGGGTAGACATACGTTTCATTAGAGTATTCATTGATAACCATATCATACTCGCCACTCCACCCGCCTCTATCAAATATTTTCTGCTCAAGCCTATCATTAAGAGCTTGAAAAAAATCTAATTCAACACTTTGCGCAATGGACGGAAGACTCTCTACAATTTCCATATGTTGAATAACAAGTTTATGCATATCATCAGTACAATTCATGTGAAACCTTTAGTCACTTGCTAATCGCATTTTTAGGAAAAATTCTTTCATATGTTCCGTTGAAAGCGGTGCTACAGCCTGTGGCAACGCATCTCGCTCTTTTGAAGAAAGTAGAGCTTGAAACTGTGCAAAAAAGTAAAAAACAGCATCACTGTTGCCTTCTTTTGAAGGTAAAAAATCACCAAAAGTTTTATTTGCCATATTTTCTAATCAAAAACAGTAATAAGCTGCACTTCTAAGCTTTCTACACCGTCTACAAAGAGCACACTAAAAATAATATTAGTGTCTTCAGACAAGGCATCACTTATAGTTTTGCTTACCATAAGTATTTCCTCACCTGTAAAGTCACTACTAGCCCTTATAGCGAACAAAGCGGCGCAGGTATCTTTAAGTGTTCTCCCTACTGGTAAGGCTATGTTTTGCACAGCTTGCTTGGCAGCCTGCTCAGCTCTTTGGGATTTTTCATCCCCATAAACCACGCCATAGCTCATATATGCTTGCCAGCCAAAAGAACAACTCTGTTCCTCATAGTACGCCTTAGCACCAAAAACTGTAGATACGTCAGACAAATCAACTGCAATCATACTGTGTTCACAAATAACATCTATGATACACTGTAAAGTTTTGACGATAGACGTGTTTGCTTTTTCACGAGAAATCATATGTGTAGCATTAGCAACAGATATCAAAGGCATAAAAGCATCATAACCTTCTTGCTCATGGCCTTCTGACAGCAAAGCCATAGCCATGACACAATGCGCTTTTCCGCGTAAATACTCAGCAATGGCAGCGCTTATGGCTATATCTTCCCAAGTATCGCCACCTGTCACAATAAAGACCATATCTGCTTTGGGCAGTGCATCCCAAAAAACAGAAAGCTCACTGGCAGATGCTAAGCAATCTTCCGGTATACATATCTTTTGCTCTGCCGTGCATGCTTCAAGTGTAGTAGCATCGGTAGCTACAGCAGCATAGGAAATGAGGTTTGTCTGCGTTAATAATTCTTTAACAGGGTCAGTATTGATGACGGCGCAGCCCTCAGTGCCCACGCCAATAATAAGAAAACCTGCCCTATCACTATATTCTGAAGGATTATGCGAAGCAGTCGACAGCTCTTTCATTGCATCATAAAAATCATCATCGGTAAAATCGTCCTGTGTTTTAGCATAGGTTCTTTCAACATTATAAGAGCTTGCTTGTACAAGAGAGTCTTTGAATTTTGTCATCTCCCTCTTATCTAGAACTCGCTCCAATTCTACCTCGGCCTTATCAAGCGTCCATCCCTCAGAAGCCCAGCCCAGAGATTTATGGATAGGATTTTCCCCATCAAGAAAATAAACACCATAAAATCGGTCAAGAGCGTTCTCATGCTTCCTCGTCTCATGTTCATAATAGCGAATACCCTCTTGAGCGATTATCCATAGGTGCTTTGCCATTACATCCCTCCATTCTTAATGCTGTCAATTATTTTAAGAGTTACGTAGCATTTTTATCATATTTTCTCACCATAAACAGCAATAAGTTGCACTTCCAAGCTGTCTGCATCGTCCACAAAGAGCACACTAAAAATAATATTGGCATCTTCAGCTACTGACTCGCCAATTATTTCACCTATGGTATTTATTTCGTCCCCCAAAAGTTCATAATTTGCTCTTATGGAATACAAAACAGCGTGAACATCTTTACATGTTTTCCCTTTCGGCAAGGAAAGCTTTTGCAAGGCTTGTTTGGTAGCCAGCTCAGCCCTTTGAGATTTTTCATCTCCTTTGCCTATACCATAACCTATGCAAGATTGTAGGACGAAAGGCCAATCTTGCTGTATCATAGAATAAGAAGAATCAAAAACTGTATAAACATCTGCAAAGTCAATACTTATCATACCTTCTGCAGTAATAGTATCTACAATACATTGCAGGGTTTTTACAATAGAAATATGCGCTTCTTCACAGGGAATCATATGCGTAGCAGTGGTAGAGGTTAACAGAGGCGTAAACGCTTCATAACCTTTTTGCTCGCAATTCCTTGGTAGTAAAGCCATCCCTAAGACCGTACTTTGTTTCGCTAAAAGATATTTAGCCATATAAGAGCTGATGGTTATATCGGCCTCACTATCATCACCTGTCACAACAAATATCATATCTGCATCGGGCAATACATCCCAAAAAAACGAGAGCACGTTGTCCGAAGATAAGACAATTTCCGGTATGCATATCTTGTGTTCTGCCGTGCATGCTTCAAGCGTAGCGGCATCAGTGGCTATAGCAACGCAGGAAATGAGGTTTGCTGCCGTTAACAGTTCTTTAGCAGGGGCAGTATTGATGATGGCGCACCCTTGGCTGCCTACGCCGATAATCATAAATGTAGCAGGTTCACACATAGTATCATTAAAATTATTGAGCTCCATACATCCTCCTTAACCGCGGATATGGTCAATTATTTGTAAAATAAAATAGCCTTTATTGTACAGAGCTTGCAACACATTTTCCACAAAACCAGCGTCACCCGTATAAGCATTTTCACCGTTGATGAGCATATGGCCTTGGTATAATTCAAAGCTAGCGCCACCAGTAGGCATATAAAAATCTAGAACAAGATGTACCGTTTCAATATCGTGGATAAGTTCTTGTATATCTTGATGTCCGTGCTCTACCTGCACATCGACACCTTCTTGCACAAAGTCACACTGTGCGGTGAAGCGCACCACATGCCCACCCTCTTCCACAGCAATGGCCCCCCAAGTGGGGTTTACAATATAAGAATGCGATTCCATGGCTTGACGCAAGGTTATGGACGGATTCAAGCTAAGCGTGCCATTGCGCACGCTGTCTATGATGCCCTCAGTGGGGTTTTGCTGTACAGACTGCTGAGTTGTTGGTTGTTCAGCCATTTGCACAGCCATAAGCCCACCAATGAGAGCACAAAAGATAAGCAAAGAAACAAGGCTAAATGCCCAGCTTGTACCGCCATTTTTGATAAAAAAAGCCTTGCGCGTTTCAGCATGCGCACTGTTATTGACGGGGAATTGCTGCTTGGCTTTTTCTGCCAAGGCAAGACTTTTGCCCAAATACCACGCATTGCCATAAAGAGCTATCATCATGCTAAGCCCAATGGTGGCGCCGTTGAGCGCTGTATCTATTTGAGGAAATAGCGGAAAAACCGTCAGCCCTAAAATGGCTAGCCTACATATGACCACCGTAACAAAGGGCAAATACATCTTGCGGTAGGCAAGCCAAAATTCCTGAAAAAGAAAGGCCGCCCAGTTCCACGACATATAGGATTGCGGCTTGATAACGGCTTTCTTTTCTGCCAATTTTAACCACTTTTTCTTGTAAATATCATGCTTTTTCTGCACAATTTCTTCAAATTCTGTGGAATCAAGGAAGGCTTTTAACTCGGCACTGGTGATGGATTTGGGGGACATAATGATGCTCCTTTACGTATTTTTTTGTAGCGTAAAGGAGCATCGTTTCAGAGTACGGAATGATGGAGGGGATTTAATTGAGCTACTCTTATCTCTATTCAGGATAAAACTTGGGAGCTAAATCATTAATTTGCGAAATTAACTCTTCAGAATTTATATATTTTTCTGCTATACGTGATGAGATTACTATACCATGAAGTTGTGAACGCAAATCATCCCATCTTTCACGTAAAATTTCCCAGTTTTTTTCATCATAAGTTCCTTGAAATATGATAGGACGAATTTCTATTCTAGGAAGCTCGCTTGCTTTGCTATCTACAGCTGCGTTAAGCATTTCTACCCATAAACTACCAAGCCTATCAACTCGTCCAATTTGTTGCTCAACTACACCTGGATTCCATTCTGGATGTAGCAATACTACTGTACGACATGCTTTATGAAGATTAAGACCTTCTCTGCCAACAAGGGATTGAGCAACAAGCACTTTCGGATATCCATGCTTTCTATTAAAAGCCAATTGCAAAAAACGCCTAGTTTCAGGCTTTGTATGTCCATACATCAAACGTGCATAGCCACCTTCTGGACGGTCATATTCCTCACGCAATCGCCCTATCAAAGTTTTCCACAGCTCAGATGCTTCCTGCGGGTCTAATTTTCCATCTCCATCAGTATCACCTTCATCACGCTCACTAGAAGCCAAAATAAGGTCTACAAAAGCATTTGCAATTATCTCACAAAAGTCATTTTTACTATCTTCTTTTTCTTCCCCAACTAATTCGTATATAGCACGAGCTACAATAGCTAAAGAATTTTCTTCAACATCATTTCCTTGTGAATAATCATCATTAAGGGAATTCTTAAAAGCATTAAATATATTTCTAATTTTTTCATCGGGCTTTGTTATTTCAAAGCCTTGCTCTATACGTTCAATGAGGTGTTCACGATATCGTCGACGTTGATTTATAAGTTCGTTATATTGTTCAGCAAGCTGTTTGTCTATGCTGTCCTTACAAATAGTACCCTTTCTGTTTAGCTGTTTGTGCGCAATTTGAATTGCCGCCCACGAATCATTTTCATGAACTTTCGACTGAGGCCATAAACGATTATCATCTAAGCATCGTAGCATTTCCCTTGCATTCAATAGTTGTACTAATGCACGCAAAGGACGTGTAAACCTTCCAAAAACAAGAACCTTTTCTTCCTGCTTACAAATATTCTCAATTTCGCGAATAGCCACTAAAAGAGACGGATGTTCATACAAAGCAGAATCACTACTACTAAAAGGTTGAGTCATTACTTTTTGCCACCAGTTTACCCTTTGCTGGCGCTTTTCTTCCCATAAAGTGTCTAATTCTTCTGAAGTCACACCTTTATCTTGGACAGCAACTGTACGTTCATGTTCTTCATAATCTTCATTAATATCTTCTCGTACTTGGTCTATGCAAGCTGCAATGCCATGCCCATTAGCAAAAGTTAAACGCATACGCTTAGCCGCCATGTTTTCAGAACTACGAACTACAAACGATAAAGCTTCGGCAGCACATACGGAATCTTGCCATTGGCTAGATAAATTTTTAGTATCTACAACAAGTTCTCGCTCTTGCCTGTATGCGTGATATTCTTTTCCTGAATTTTGCTGAAATTTCTTCACAGCATCATCTTGTCGTTTGTCACGACGTAATAAATAGGGGTTGAGTTTTTCTTTAAAAGCTTCAGCTGCTAATTTAAATTGTTCACAAATATGCGCATCGCTGGGGCATTTTCTGATTTGGGCAACTGCACTTATATAAGTGTTAATTACTGTTTTTACATAATTTAGTTCATTTTCATTAACGCGTATTCTTCCTAACATCTGCGACCACTGATGGGCATTCAGTTCAACAGGTGTTGCCGTCATTGCTAAATATCGAGCATTACTTGTAGGCAACACAATATTATTAAGTAAAGTTGAAAGCATGCTTTCTTCACCTCTACTTTTATGCGCTTCATCAATGATGACAAGATCAAATTCCCCCAAACCTAAACCAACGGCACGTTCAAGCCACGGACGTAAATTAGCATTTCGTTCATATTCAATAGCATCCAATGCCCCTGGCCATGGAGTTTCATCAGTTAATTGTTTTAACATTGCTTGAGAATTTTTATGAAAACTCACGATACTATCGGCTGCATTGCATACCCATTCATCACATAGTTTTGCACTACCATGGTAGCCACGTGGGTAACATCCATTTGTGTATTTTCTATACTTTGCATAAACCTCAGGAAGTAAAGCCCAACGCCAAGGATCAGACCTCCATCCAAGCCTCCAATTGGCAAATGCATGAGAAATTACAACAATAGACTCATTAAACCATGGTCTTGAATCCTCTTTATCTTTCCATACGCTTAGGTATTGATACAAACTGCGTAAAATTAATGGTGCACTGACTTTTGTATTTTGTAACTCATCATTCCATTGATACCCTAAACCTGGGGGGACTAATATAGCCACGCGCCCACTCGCCGCCACAACAGCCCGTGTAACTACGGTAGCGATGCGTGTTTTTCCCATACCAACTTCATCAGCAATTATAACACCATTGTTTTGCAAGCGTTCTGCTAAGGCTATTATACTAGCTTTTTGACCAATATCTAAAATTACAGATTTGTTTTCAATAATATCATGAAGTTCCTTAGCTACTCTATGCCATCCTTTAAATTTTGTACTCATACTTTGCCTCCTAAGGAACTCCCAATTTTTCTTAAGTGATTGCACTTCCATACTTCTTCTATATGGGTTAGAACTTCATCGTATAATTTTCCAAGCTCAGTGGTACTATCTTCGGCAAAATCTGGACGAAAACATTCATATCGTAGCGAACTTAGCGGATTTATTTTAAGTTCTTCACAAAAATATTTCACGCACGCACAACTAGAAGCTTGTTCTAAGACTTGTTCAAGGTTTCTGCACCAATGCTTCCAGTCGTGTTCTTTAAGCTGCGTTTGCTTTAATGCTATATTTTCTATGTGTTCCATCATTTGGCGTATTGGATACGTCTTTATAGCTAGAGAAGATGCTTGCAATTTACTTATGGCACCAGCTTCATCATAAGCAATTTCATCGTTATCTTCATCGTCGTTAGTTGGAATAGGAAAGGAGGCTAATTGCCACCATGCTTCTTCAATATCAATGGGTGCTAGTGCTGTGGCTGCAATACGACCATATTTATCAATAACTGGAATTTTAGTTTCTTTATTGCCATTATCCCATCTTACAGTTACCTCTCGTGGCTGTTCACCATACCATTGAAAACCTGTGGAACTCTTAGGGCATTCATTGCTACCAGAAAGGACGCAAAAGTCCTCTGGTGCATCGTCTGTAGTGTGTAACTCACCTCCAGTATCATTTGACTTCCATAAAAGAAAAGTGATTGGAGGTGCAAAAAAATCATCTTCGCTAGGTTCCCAATCTACTCCGGCACACAGATTTTTACTATCGCTAGTTACTTCATCATCCCATTGAAGGGGTAAATAATGTGAAATAACTTGGGCGTATGGAGTATTTTTATTCATACGCCAGTAAAGCGTGTCTGGAAAGAAGATGACTCCAGCCTCAAGATTGCCCCCACTTGAACTCATTTTTTGAATAAAACCTGGATTAGTCAAATTTCCTGAGCCTAAATACACCCAAGAATTTGCGCATTTATTTGAATATTCACGATAGTTTGCACTAAAAAGAAATTTGGCGTGCAATGTGCGTGTATGCTTTCCAAAAATCTTTTCTGAAACTGATGCAGGGCGAACTGTAATATTATTTTCGCTTAATATATCTATTTTATTAGCTATTGATTGGCATGCACTAGGATTAACAAATATATCAACTTCAGGATTCTTTGTAAGTAAATTCCCTAATTTAAGACTTTCAATAATCTTCATTGGTACATTGGGCATGTGCTCATTGTCTTGTGTTCCTTCATAAAAACCAGACCCCATAGCTAAGTAATTTCTCTTTGTTCCAGCTTTACTTTCCAATGTTTTGATAAGCTGACTTAGCAACGATGATTTTCTATTATCAAGAAAATATGATTGCCCTTTTGCTTTTTTTATGCAGCTTTCAACCCATGTTTGAACAAGTTGCATGGCGTCAGTTGTTTCATTATCATTATTGTGTTTGAGTAAGTTAAAATTAAAGAACTCTTGGAGCCATGATAGCAAATTCCAACTTGCTTTTATTTCAGTACAATATTGTTCAAATGATTGTGTTTTATTTCTTAAATCTTCACTTGAAATGTCAATTCGCCAAACTAAATCTATACTTTCCTCCACAGTTTGCCGAGTCCAATTGCCAGTAGACACGATTAAACGCAATTTCCAATTATCGCTATTTTTTTGATGCTTAAAGCCAAGTAAAGCAACTTTTGCATGAAGAAGACGAAAAGGCTTTAGCGAATTTCCATTTAGTAAAATATGCGCTACACTTGGCGTTTCTAACAAAGATATTGGCTTATTACTTGGGTCAAGCATTATCACAAGGGCAATATGTCCCCAATGTGCTCGTTGAGCCTTCGTACGCCCTGTAAATCGCGTTGCAGCATTATTAAGAAATGCGTCATCCGCAGAATAGCCACATATCCACCCGAAACTACCAATATAATCATCTGGTGCGTCAAAATGTTCAGCCAAAGAAAGCACTTTTTCTGATGAGGTACTCATTCATCACCTCCGACATTTTTTTGTTGTAACCACTCACCTAAGTTACCTTGCATATCAAGATTTAATAAATATAAGTTGCGTACACGATAAGAAATTCCTTCTGGTATAGGAATTGTTTGAGATTGTAGAGAATTTTCTTCATCATTTTCATCAGTAATGGAATATATTGGAGAGCTGGTATTAATAACACCTTGAAATGCTGGACCAGCTTTTACCCTATCTTCGTCAAGCATTAAAACAACGCCATCTCTTTTAACAAGACTTTGTAAAACATCTAAATAATTTTCTTGTATGCATTCGTTACAGAATGAGTCCGCATCTGTATTAGTATGCTCAAAATGTAAATATCTTGTAGCTAAACCTTGTAAGGTTTCTATTTTATTGAAAACATCTTCTAATTCCGCTTTATCTGGAGGAGCATAAAAAGAGAAGTAGTTACTTTTTGCAAGGTTGCCTATATATGCTTCTAAAGCGTCAAGCACTTCAATGGCGGCTTCACGGGTTTCAAAAAAAACAGCTCCAGCATGAAGGTCTTTCCAATGTTCTTCTGTAATTTCATCTGGTTTTTGTTCCCATGTGATTTTATTAGGTAATTTATGTAATTTACTCGCAAGAGTTTTAACCCATGCCAAAGCATTATTACGACGCACTTTTTCGTCAGTTCCTTCAATTTTACCACCTTGCTTAAGCCTTTCATTTAATAAGACAGTAGCATCTTTTGACAATGGTACTAATGGAGATAGAGCATGATAAAGTTCTGGTGAATTAACTTTATCCTCTTGCTTACAAACCCAACGAGTTAAATGCTCAATAACTGTTCTGTTATATGGACGAGAACCTTTAGTTGCTTCCTCTACAAAATCACGACCTTCATCAGAACTAACAAAATTATTAAATCTTGAACTCTGAGTTGAAACAAAACCAAGTGCTGGTAAAGCTTGTACTGTAGCCATACGCATAGGCTGAACGACATAAAAATTCTTCCTGTTGACTGCGCTAAAACTGAGGTCTTCTTTTCCCTGTAGCTTAATTTTACCGCGCAGACGTGAATCAGAGAAATCTTTATCTTTCTCTTCTTTAAAAGACAGCCAACACGCTACAGCTTCAATAGCATTTGCAACATTGATATTAGATACATTTGTTCCACGCTTTCTTGCTTCTTCAGCTACTATAATTCCAAGTGTCGCAAGTAAGAGTCTCTTGCCATACCAAACACCACCTAAACCTGGTACAGCCAAATCATTAAATGTGCGTACAGCAGCCCCTAAACCAAGGGTTCGAGTACGGCGCGTTTTTGGTAACAATTCTGGACCTAAAAGTCCCCATGAGTTTTCCATACTACCCTCCACTAGCAAAAAATAACATTTTACTTCTTAATTTAGCCCCCATACACCCTAACCATCTCCCCTGCAACTTCCCCCACCTTTTCCCTCAGCCACTGCGGTTCCAGCACCTCAGCTTCAGCACCAAAGCCCAGCACCCAAGGCACAACCTCGTATTTATTCCGTGCTGTGAGGGTGAGGATAATTTCGCCGCCATCAAGTTCTTCAATTTCTTGGTCTTCACTCCAGATTCGTTCCAGCATGTAATTGGCTAGGCGTGGCTCAAAACGTATCTTCACTGTAAAGGCTTCGTGATCCATATAGCCAAAGGCGCCCACTGCATTTTCGGGTATGAGGGGTAAATTTCGTGCGCTGCGTTTAGTAAAGGTAACGTCTTGAAAGCGATGTAGCACAAGGTCAGTGCCACGCTCAAATAAGGGCTCTACGGCTCCCTTATCTGTCACTTTCCAGCCGCGAATATAGATGGCATCATTATAAGATATAAGCCTTTGCGGCGCATAGTCAAAAGTGTAGGCATCTTCAAAACGTCGCTTTTTATAGCAGATAGTACACACAGCTTTTTCGTGGATAGCCTGCATAAGCGTTTTCAGCATGGGCTCAAAGGGGGCGTAGTCAATCTTGCCCTTGCTGAAAGACTGACCTATGTCCCTGAATTGCGCCTCCATGGTTTCCAGTGAAGCCTCAGGCAAGTAGGCCGTGGCCTGTTGCAAGGTAGCATCAAGACTTCTTTGCATGGAAAGGGGCAGCATATGCGACATAAAATCGCGACACAAGGCTAATTGTTGCAAGCCTTGTGCACTAAGAGCAATTTTAGGTAATGCTTTGGGACGCTGCAGCGAGTAAAAATGTTCACGCCCCTTTTTTTCACACAGAACTTTGCCAAATTCCGATTTTTCCAGCTGCCGCAAATAGCGTAGCAAGGTAGCTTTGGACACGTTAAAACGCTGAGAGAGCATGGACAACGAATACTCTCCCTTATTAGCCAACAAGAAGGTATATAAGGCTAAAATATTCTCCACAGCGGTGGTATCTTGACTGAGCTTTCGTCCCATCTGCGCCTCCCTATTTAAAGCCCATAACTTTACTCACAGAATCCAGCTTACTCTTTTGTTCACGTATGAGCGCTTCTATGAGCTTGGTATGATTTATATCGTCGTCTAGCCAAAATTGCGAACGCACGGCGGCAAAGTCTCCCGGTGCAAGGCTCTTGCAAGAGAGCAAGGCCTTTCTTTGCTTTTCGGTCAGTTCTTGCCCACAAAGCGGTGCTAAAATGGAAGCATACAGCTTTTCCACTTGTTCCGCTCCTGCATAAGCAAAGGGAATTTTAAAGGAAAAGCGTCGCATGGCAGCCGCATCCATGGAAGTACGCCGGTTAGAAGTGCAAATACAAATACCCTTAAAGGCTTCCAATTGCGTCAAAAATTCATTGACCTGCGTCACCTCCCACGAGCGTGTGGCAGATTCGCGCGAATACATAAAACTATCGGCCTCATCTATAACCAATATATAACCATTAGCTTCGGCCTCTGCAAAAGCCGCAGCAATATTTTTTTCTGCCTCCCCCACATACATGGAGAGCAAATCACTGGCTTTTTTAATAACACACTCACGCCCAAGTTCTTGCGCCATATACTGCGCCAATGCTGACTTGCCTGTACCAGGAGGGCCATAAAAAAGCATGGTGCCACCGCCTTTAGGCAAAGAACCTTCCTTGAGAATAGCGTCTATTTTACGCACTTTTTTCATGATGTTAGTAACATTGTGTTCACGCCCTTGTTCAAGCGTCACGCCATCAAGGGTATAAGCTTCATCCCTTGTCATCTGTTTTTTCTGCTTATGTCCATTATGCTCAAGAGTTATATGCGCTTCTAAAATGCGCTCAACAGTCTTAGCGAAAGCGCCTTTGGGTTCTTGCATGAGCTTGGCCTGATGCACAGCCTTAGCCACCACTGCCACGGGCACAGCATATTGACGCACAAGACTTTGTATTTCATCCTGCGTAATGCGTGAAATGACCTTAGCATCTTTAATAATCTGCTCCCAAGCATGGCATCTTTGCTCCACGGTGAGAGCTTCAAAATGAATGCTATAAGCAAAGCGACGACGCACGGCATCATCGATATGGCTTATATGATTGGTAATCCAGATAACACGACGGCCTTTATGCTCCAGAGAAGCATTGAGCCACGCTTTATCTTTGCTTTTGTGCCTGCCTCTAAAGTCCGTATCAAGAAGACGCTCCGCCTCATCTACCAAGACAAAAGCTCCCTCATTCTGCGCCGCAATGCGTGTGCAAGCCAAAAGCGAGGTGCGGCGATTGCTCTCCCCATCATCTATACCGCTAGCCACAGCCCATGCTTTCACACCCAGCTCGTGAGCAAGGCTATGTGCAAAAGAAGTCTTGCCAGTACCGGGCGCTCCATAAAGCAAAATATGCATGGGTTCATCACTTTGTAAAGCCATGAGGCGCGTCACATGACTCACAGTATCGGCAGGAAGGTGGTAATTTTCCAAAGGTAGAGCTTTGCCCTTAAGCGGCACATAGAGCATATCTTCCATGGAAGCATTGCCTTCTGTACTCCACAATTTGTCCATGAGCGGCGTTAGGGTAAAGCATTGATTAAAATCATCATCGGTAAAACCGCACCGTTCAGCTTCTGTCACAATATCGCGCAAGGTAGCGCTAGGCATATCTAAGACTTTTGCAAGCATAGGCAAATGCGCTTTTTTATAAACAGCCAATGCATCCTCAAAATAGTGTTCCACCTGAGAAATATTACGTATGGCATACACAAATTCCAAAAAATCCAGCATGGCAGAAGAACAGCCCAAAAACGCCGTAATATTCTTACGAATGCGTTGCACTTCGCGCGGCATGGATACTTTTTTTGAAAGAGCACAAGAGCTGAGAATTATATCCTGTAAGATAGGATGCAAAACTGTGTGCTCTTGCCAAATATCTTCCAGCAAGGAATCATAACGCCGCGCATTGGTGGTCTTTAACTCTTCCACTAATTCTTGCCTTTTACGGGCAGAAAGAACCTTGTAAGTGCTATTTTCACTTAGCACACCTCTCAATGCTTTGGCTATGCCGTCAAGGCCGTTTTGTGCATAGGCAAGACATTCAAAAAAGGACGAATCCACTTGCGCCTTAGCCATAAGCGCACGGCAAAGCCATTGCTTGATTTTATACTGTATGTACCTTTGCGATGGCTCGCTAGTAATTTGAGGGATGACCGTGGAAGATATGTGTGGCTTGACTCTACGATGATGTGGCATGACCTTCTCCTTGTTGTTTTATGGAGAATGTCATGCAATCGTTTCAGATTATCAAACGATAGAGAGAAAAATATGAAGTATAAAAAACACAAGGTCACTCCCCATTGCAGGGAGTGACCTTGAACGATTTTCTTTGATGAAGAACCAAAATAATGGTATCACAGAAGGCTTTCATGAAAAATGAAACTTATTCAGCGATGAGCTTATGAATTTAAAAATTTTGAGAAATACCATTTGCGTGTTCGTAGGCTTCGTTGTTAGAAAAAGAAATGGTTGAAACTGGAGCCTGTGACATTTTTTTGTGCTCCCTACATGAAAACTTTTAACCGTTAGAAAACACATACCGAGTCTTATTGCCCCTTTCTTTGGTGAAGAACAAAAATGAGTGGCACAAAAGTGGCACAACAAGAATACACCCTATATGAGCATACACGAAAAAATCTATCAAGAGGTTCACAACTCCCATAGATTCACGTCAGCTCACCTTATTTCATCTCCAAAAGTGGCACAGGGGTGGCACAAAACAGTACATAACAGAAAAGGGACTTAAAGCAATTTGCTCTAAGTCCCTAAAATTTCTGGTCGGGATGAAAGGATTTGAACCTTCGACCCCTTGAACCCCATGCTATAAAAATAGCATTTATATTTCAGACAGTTAGATGAATTTTGTTTTATAAAAGTCCTTATAAAGCAAACCCTTATCATACACGTAAAAATAAAATCTACCGCCATTTTCTCGCATTTTCACGCTTGTGCATGGCGTGCATGCGGTCTATGATTTCAAATACTTACCAAGGGCAAAAAATATTTTGGGTCATATTTGGGTCATGGGAATTGCTTT
>CAYJHH010000056.1:0-17950 GCA_964369995.1 uncultured Desulfovibrionaceae bacterium | reverse complement strand
AAAAAAGAAAAGGAGCATCGGGGCTGGCATGCGTTCCGGCTCGTTGGCGCTTGCCCCGGGCAGAATGCGCATTGCGAGAGCTGTGTTCACGTAAATCTGTCACGCGCACCATAATTTCTGCGGCTTTACGCTCAAGCACATCCACAATACGCCCTTCGGGCTTTTCTTTAGAACCGCGCCCCGGAAGCAATATAACGCGCACGGTGTCACCATGCCATGCATCACCGGCCTGTGTGGGGTGAATAAAAATGGAAAAAGACGCATTTTCTTTGCTATGTTTGGACGATTTTTTGTCCGAAATGTCCCCCTGTGTAGGCGCTTCTAGCTTTGCCATATCCACAAAGCCCACACCTGAGCGCTGTACACTGTATTGCCCCACATAGGTACGCAATTGCCCATTGGCAACCCATTGGCCGCCATGCATTCGCGTAATGCGTCCATTGTCTGCCAATTGATGCAGCATTTCTTCCACAAAACGTTTTTGGCGTCTTTGAATATCTAAGTAGCGCAAGATTTGGTCAAGGCGTAGCGGTTTTTGCCCCGCTTCCAAAAGGTCCACGAGCATATCAGGCTGTGGCGCCATTTGGGTTTTGCTTTTCTTTTCTTTTTCAGGCCTTAAGCCTTTTTCTTTTTTTTGCCCTTGAGCTCTTCCAGCATCTTTACGTATTTTTTGCATTTTTCCTTCTTGCACTTCTTTTTTCCGCATTTACAGGGTATTTTTTCGCCCATAAGTATTCCGCGTGTGTGTTTTGCGTACGTGATAAGTGCGCTTACGGTGGTGATAAAATAAAAAATCCAAATGGCATATACAAAAAGTAAATACCATTTGGATTGTGTCAATATGATGTGAGGCTTAGCTTATTTTTCAATAATCATCCTCATATGTAAGCTTGTCATTAATCTCTGCTACCGCCCATAAAGCGTAACATCATAAGGAAGAGGTTAATGAAATCAAGGTATAAAGTCAGCGCGCCTAAGATAACACCACGGCGAACGGCTGTGCTGTCATTTAAAGGAGCATTGGCGCCAAATTCCTTAATCTTTTGTGTGTCATAAGCGGTTAAACCGGTGAAAATAAGCACACCCACACCGCTGATAACATAGTCCATCATGGCGCTTTGCATGAAAATATTCACCACCATGGCGATGATAATACCAAAAAGACCCATCATAAGGAAGGAGCCCATGGCAGTGAGGTCACGCTTGGTTACCCAACCATAAAGGCTCATGGCAAGGAAAGTGCCTGAGGTCACTATGAAGGCTGTCACAATGGAGCCCATGGGGTAAACCATGAAGACACTGGAAAGGGTGAGCCCTGTGAGGGCGGAATACAGCATGAAAAGACCAGTGGCTGTGGCGGCAGACATGCGCTGAATGGCGGCAGAAATGGCCACAACAAGACCTAATTGAGCAATAACCAAGGCGATAAGTACGATGGAGCTGCTAAAAATAAGCGCTTGCATGCTTTGTGAGCCGGCAACCATCCAAGCGGTGGCGGCGGTGATGCCAAGACCAAGGGTCATCCATTGGTATACTTGACGCATAAAAATTGAGGCAACACTTACCTCAGAACGACTTATAGATTGCGTAGAATGCATAGAATCCTCCAAAATGCCCGAAGGCAAAGTAGTAAAATTACGAACAGAATATAAGACAGTCCACGGTAAAAGGCAAGGCTTTGAAAGGGAACTTGCTTGCCAGGTATGTTTTTTCCTGGCATTTGGAAAGCTTATTGGCTTGTAATTTTGAGCTTGTGAGCAGAATTTGTTATGCAAAGAGCATTGATTTTTTTCTTTACATTGGTGATACTTGGCATGAGCAAATGCATATGCGCATCATGATGTAAGACAATGAACACAAAAAATATTTAACCAATTATAAAAATTATACTTATAAGCTAAGGGCTCATAAACTCATTAAAAGCATATACATATGCTAATGTGTTGATTCAATTGATTTAGTTGAATGTAGGTAAATATGGCAGCTAGAATTGCAAGAAAAAAAGCCGCTCCAAAGCCAGAACCTGTGGAGGTTGTGGAAAATGAGCCAAAAGTTCAGCCCCCCAGTTTAGGGCGGCGGCTTTTGCCTGCCATATTTTTCATGGTTATTTTGGTGGGAATGGTCTGGGCTTTTTATGATCCAGAACATCAAAATACCCCACGCACTCCCAAAACAGAACAAAAAAGCTCCCCCACTAAGCCTTTAAGCTCTGCACCCAAGGAACAAGCTAGGGGGCAATCCAAGGAAAGTGCACCCACAAAAGAAGAGCGTCTTGCTGCGCAATTTAAGACTCGCTATGAATACAGCAAAGCCGCCTTTATGGCACAGCAAGCCGTGGCTGCAAAAGATGTGGATGACATTGATAGGGATGATTTGCTGGCCATTTCTCAAGATTTTCATGCCTTGTATATTGAGGCAAAACAATGGCCCAATCGCCCTGCGGCATTATATCGTGCAGCTGAAGTCATGGAATTTTCAGCAAAATCCATGGAAGAACACAATGATTATATCATTGCCGTAGATTTATATGAAAAGCTTGCTCAGGAATTTCCGCAAAGTATTTTGGCAGACGATGCCTTGTATGCGGCGGCGCATATATGGGCTTTCGCTTTGGATGACAGCCCAAAGGCATTGCAACTCCTCACATGGCTGCGCACAAAATATCCTAAAGGTGATAAATTTTCAGTGGCGGCGGCTTTAGAAGAAAAGCTTTTGCCCCCACCTGCGCCCGTAAAACCCGTTGAGCCTACGAAGCCTGCATCGCCCAAAAAACCCAAATCTAGCCCTGCGATGGAAGTGGCTCAAATGGAGAAAAACGAGCCCAGCGAGGAAGTCGAAAAAAGCCAAGAAAAAAATGAGAAAAAACAAGAAAGCTCATGGACAACCTCCGTGGCAAATATGGGGAAAAAATTATTTCCTTTTTTACGCTCAGAAGAGACGGCTGAAAAAGCTGTGGAAACGTCCTCAGCTGAATCTGCCTCATCCACTCCATCGCAAAGTTCTCTTGAGCCTAAGCCCTCTTTAGAGGCAAAGGCTAAGCCTGTGGAAAAGCCCACGAAGAAAGACATACAAGCTCAAGGGCATATGAAAGTACAAAGTGAGCCCAAAGCAGCGCACATAAAAGAGCAAAACGAAACGCGCGCCGTGCCAGAGCTGGTGTATAAGCCTGTACTTATGCCGGCATCACTCTTTATGTCGCAAGCGGTACATATGCTGTCAGATTTACAAAAAGCTCCCCCTGCGCCGACAGCTTCACCTGCGCCAATAGTTCCAATTGCACCAACGCCTCCCACACTTGAGCCGTCGCCAAAAGCCGAAACAGTGGCGCAAAATCTGCCTACGCCGGCCAAAGACCTTCCCAGAAAATTAACTGTGGCGCCTTTACCTGAAAAATTGCATATTCCTTCCCATATCAGGGCGGAGGAGTTTGCGGTAAAAAGCCCCACAAAGCTTACGGCATCGGCCACAGAAAAAAAACCTGACAATGCAGGCGTAAACTTGTCTGGTGAAAACTTGTCTAGCGCAAACTTGTCTGGCGCAAACAAATCTCATGCAGAATTGGCGCGTAAAGAGCAAAAGGCTTCACCTGTTACGCACACTGAGCCCTCATTATGGCAACGCATGAGCCAAAGTATACTGGCTTTATGGGCAGATGAGGCCCCTAAAGCTACCACTGTACCCCCTGCAATATTGCCAGCAATTGCCAGTCCCCCCTTGGAGCTGGCGGTGAACTCTAAAGACCATGTGCAAAAGGGATTAGACACAGTCGTGGGCGTGAATACCGGTACAGCTGTGAGCGTAAATACTGGTACAGACTCGAGCAAGGAGACAGCTAAAAACGTAGACATAAAAGCCACAACAAAGCCATTGATTGCCTCTTCTGCTGCCACTACTGCCACTGCCGCCACGGCGCAAAATGCACCGAAAATACAGGATGATAAAGCAGTAGCTTCTCAGAAAAAATCACCCCAAGCTACGCCAACAGCCTCCATGACGCCGGCGCTAGCCATCGCGCCTGTAAAAGCTGAAAAGCAGGCAGTGCCTACAAAACCTTTGCCATCCGTAGCTACGATTAAAAAGGCTTCACCAAGCACCGCTCCTGGCAAAGCAGACAAGGCGTTGCTCTCAGCGTCCAAAGCAGCGTCCAAAACGCCCACAAAACCTACAAACACAGTGGCAGTAAGCCCCGCAGAACCTACACAGAAGAATAAAGCAAAACAGCTGGCACCTGTGGCTAAAGCGCAAGGGCAAAAAACAGCAGAAGCTTCCAAGCCCATTGTTTCTGAAAGCAGTAAGGCAAAATTAGTTTCACCGCCTAAGCCTGCGCCCCTAGTGGTGCCGCTAGTGGCATCAAAAATATCTCCTAAGGTGCAGGAAAAAGCCCTGCCTCTGAGCAAGGAAAAAAACTCCCAAAAAGCTACGATGAGCACGGCTTCATCAGAAAAAGCTTCGAAAAAAACTTCGGAGAAAACAGAAAAGCGTCAAGATGCTAACAACAAAGCCAGTGCGCAGAAGTCTGTTGCTACACCCAAAGCGCAAGAAAAGACTCAAACTAAGGCTCCTGCCAAGCCTGTGCAGACGCCTCAAAAGGAAGATCCCATAGCCTTGGCTGAAACGCTGACGGAAAAAGAGCTCAATTCACGCATGAAGCATGCACCTGCTAAAAATTTAGCGGCGCAATTGGGGCTCTCCATTCGCACTGTGTACGTGGATATTGGTCACGGCGGCAAAGATCAAGGTACAGCGCACAATGGCCTAATTGAAAGCGAGGTGGTACTAGATATTGGTCAAAAAGTAGGCAATCTACTGAAAGCGCAAGGCTTTAATGTGGTCTACAGTCGTACTAAAAACATATTTATCCCCTTAAGTATGCGCCCCGAAAGCGCCAACGAAATGGGGGCAGATTTATTTGTGTCCATTCATATGAATGCCTTTACCCAGGCATCCATACATGGTTTTGAAACCTATTATCTCGACTTTACACGTAATAGTGAAGCCTCGCGTGTGGCCACCTTAGAAAACTCCGTCAGTGATCGTAGCCTTGGAGATTTGCAAAACGTCTTGGCTAAAATGTTGCTTAATGTGCGTACCAAGGAGTCACGAGGTCTTGCACAAGCCATACAAAGAAATACCATATCCACCTTGCATTCTAAAGGGTTTAAGACCCGCGATGGTGGCACAAGGGCGGCGCCCTTCCATGTGCTTATAGGTACATCTATGCCGGCGGTTTTGGTGGAAGTGGGGTATTGCACCAATAAAAACGAAGCCAAGCTTCTTAAAAGAGCAGATTATCGCCAACTTTTAGCCAGAGGCATTGTACAAGGTATTGTGGCATATAAAAAACAGTTGGAAAAGCAAAGCGCAGCGCATTTTGCCTTGACGCAAAGTGCGGATTCTGGTAAGTGACTTTCCACCTAACTAGGTGAGCCCACAGGCTTTTTACCTAAATAGGGAGAGAAAACAAATATAGCAAGAAGCAAAAGGCCTTTGTGTGTAAATTCTTTTTTTGGTAAAAGGGTGTAAAAACACACTAAGTACTGATTTGTGCTTGCTTTTTCGTTTTTTCTAGACTATGTTTAGAAAACTTGTTTACCATAATGAGCAATTGCTTTGAAAGCCTCTTTATTTCAAGGTAATACTAATAAATTTTTAACTGATTTTTGGGAAGGAGATTTCCATGCGTAAAGTGTTGTTAATGGCTCTTATGCTGACGATGATGACAGCTAGTGTAGCTCTTGCAGAAGTAAAGATTGGTGTTGTTGACATGCAAGTTATTGCTGCCGAAAGTGAGCCTGCAAAAGACGCTAAGAAAAAAATGGATGCCAAATTTGGCGCTGAAAAAGCAGAATTAGAAAAACTTGCTAAAAATTTGCAAACCAAGAGTGAAGCTTTACAAAAAAATCTCACTGACACAAAGCAAGTGGAATTTGTAAAACTTAAGCGTGCTTTTGATGAAAAACAATACAAGTTTGCGCGTAGCGTTGAGCAAGACGAAATAAAAATTCGTCAAGAAATGGTTACCCTTGTATTTCGCTCTGCTTATGCGGTTGCCCAAGCTAAGGGCTTGAACTATGTGGTAGATATTACCGCTGGCGGCGTGCTTTATGCTGATGAAAGCATGGATCTTACCCAAGACGTTCTTGCCGAAGTGAACAAGCTTTGGAAGTCCGGCGCCCTTAAGCAAGAGAAGAAATAAGCTTAGTCTTGCATTTCTAACATAAAGAATATGTGCCCCCCAGTTCTGTGCGGCTTTGGCTGCGACCCTTTTTGGGATATGATCTTGGGGGCATACACGTTGGAGCAATCATGAGTCAATCGTCACCTATGGATTTACAGCACATACTTTCTATTTTGCCTCATCGCTATCCCTTCATGTTGGTGGATAGAGTGGTGGAATGTGTTCCTGGGTCACATATTAAAGCCTATAAGAATGTGACATATAATGAACCATTCTTTCAAGGGCATTTCCCTGAACTTCCCATCATGCCCGGAGTGCTTATTTTAGAAGCCCTTGCACAGGTGGGTGGTCTTTTAGGGGTGGCTGAAATGGAAGACACCAGTAATAAACTTTTCCTTTTTACGGGGCTTGAAAAGGTAAAATTCCGCAAGCAAGTTATTCCCGGCGATAGGTTAGATTTAGAATGCTCTAATCCTAAATGGAAATTACAGCTGTGTAAGATGGATGCTAAAGCCTTTGTAGATGGAAAGCTTGTGGCGCAAGCCACGCTCACGGCGGCCATTACCGACAGACCTTAATTTTATGAAACCTCAGTATTTTTACTGAGGTTTTGTTTACTATATGAGCAAGTAACAACTCCAAAGGGGAATGGAACATGAAAGCCTTTCAGTTAGATACCGAGAAGCTCTGCCAAAGTATAGCCCATTTACGCGGTAAAAAGGTGCTTATACTTGGCGATGTCATGCTTGATGTATACTTGCAAGGCGATGCCAAAAGAATTTCCCCTGAAGCCCCCGTACCTGTGGTGCATGTGCAGAGGCAAAAACACATGCCTGGCGGCGCTGCCAACGTGGCGCGTAATATCCGAGCCCTTGGCGGCTTGCCCACGCTCATAGGTCTTTGCGGCTCAGGACGCGATGGCCAAAGTTTGGTGCGCTTGCTCCAAGAGGCGTATATTTCCGCGCATATTTTTCAGGGGGGACAGCGTAGCACCACGGTGAAAACGCGCATCATGGCACAAAATCAGCAAATGCTACGCTTTGATAAAGAAGATTATTTGCCAAATACCGAAGAGGAAAATGCGCATTTATGCCATGCGCTGGATTCGCTACTCCCCATTCATGATGTGCTCTTACTCTCAGACTATGCCAAGGGATTGGTATGCCCAGCGGTAACGCAACATATACAGCGCGTGCGAACAGAGCAAAATCTCCCACTAGAAATACTGGTGGATCCTAAACCGCAAAACGCTGCTATTTATGGAGCCACCTTCCTCATGACGCCCAATAGAGGCGAAGCTTCGGCCATGGCACATATGCCCATAGAATCAAGACAAGATGTGCTTAAGGCCGGTAGATATATTTGCGAAACCTACCATTGCCAGCAATTACTCATGACACTTGGAAGTGAGGGCATGGCCTTATTTCAACCCGATGGCACGGTGTGGAATATTGCCACACACGCCCGCTCTGTTTTTGATGTGACCGGCGCCGGAGATACCGTTATTGCCTCTTTAGCCTTGGCACGAGCCACAGGAATAGATCTTTTAGAAGCATGCTTTTTGGCAACCTATGCTGCAGGTCTTGTGCTGGAACACGTGGGTGTAGCTTGTGTGAGCGCTGATGATGTGGCTCGCTCTGTACAGCATGGGCAAGTGCCTTCTTGCGTGCAATGGGCTTAGAAAAACCTTACCATTTTTTGGCGTGAGGAATTTTTGGCGCCATGAAGCGTATGGACTTTGGGTCTATGCAACACAGGCGCTCAGCGCATACATCCTTGGGATTTGTTACAAAATCCTTCACCGTGACGCTATAGATGGCGCTTTCCTCAAGGCTACAATCAAAAAATTGTAATCCCCTATCATTAATATAATGCGCCGTGGTCCAATGCTTATTACTGGGATTGGCTCCAGGCATAAGATAGCGTAAAAAGCGAAAAATAACGCAACGCCCCATGAGGTTGTTTTGATCTACCTTTTGCACATTGTTAAGAAAGGAAGGCTCCCCTTTAAAGACATTGGGCTCTAACCACTCGGCTATGCAATCCCACACCTCTTGTGGTGTAGGGGTGCCTACATAATTTTCAAAGGGGCGCTGTACCACAAGCGGCAGTTTACGCTCTTGAATGGACAACATGGCATCCACAATGGCTATATAATCCGTTTGTTGCTCCAAAACAGCCCTAAACACTTTAGGGTTTTGGGCAAGACCCATGAGCGCTTCATGAAAAATATCCCTGCCATGCAAGGTGCGTATGTGATGGGTGATTTTAAGGCCGTTAAGCACAGCATATAAAGCGCAAAAAACGTCTATTTTTCCTTGAAAAAAAGGTTTCATAAGGCCTCCGCTCCTTTTCATACACCACTCATGCTCACCTGTCAAAGTTTAGAAAAATTCTGCCATATAAAGGTAGCGCAACACACTAGACAAATGCATTGTGGCGGTGTATAAATATGGCTCATTAAAACTATATTACTATAACTTGATATGCAGATACTAAACACAACTCACGATATTCAAAAGCATTGCCTTGCATGGAAAAGTGCAGGCCAGCGTATTTTTCTTGTGCCAACCATGGGCTATTATCATGCAGGGCATGAGGCTCTCATGCGCCATGCGCGTCAAAAGGCCGATGCTTGCGGCGGTAAGGTGGTGGTTTCCCTTTTTGTAAATCCCACTCAATTTGCCCCAGGCGAAGATTTAGCCTCCTATCCCCGAGATTTAGAGCGCGATGCAGCTTTAGCTAGTGCCGCCGGAGTGGATGTGCTCTTTACCCCAGAAGCGCAAGATATGTACCCTGCAGGCTCTGCCACGCGTGTAACCGTGCCTGAGCTTTCCACGGGTCTTTGTGGTATAACGCGTCCTACACATTTTCATGGTGTTTGCTTGGTAGTTATGAAGCTTTTTATGCTCACTCAAGCAGACGTAGCTATTTTTGGACAAAAAGACTGGCAACAACTGGCCATTATCCGTCGTATGGTGTGTGATTTGAATGTTCCCATAGAAATTTTGGGACATGAAATTGTGCGCGAGGCTGATGGACTGGCCATGAGTTCACGCAATGTGTACTTAAGCCCAGAAGAACGCGCCGAAGCGCCACAAATTCAACAAGGCTTACGCTTTGTGAAAGAAATGGTAGCTCAAGGCGAAAAAAATACGGCCATATTACAGCAAATGCTTTTGGCACGCTGGGCCGAAAAACTCACCTTGGGTCGCTTGGACTATGTGAGTGTGGTGGATGCGGCCACCTTAGAACCGCAAGAAACCGTTGGTGAGGCCTCGTTATTGGCCTGTGCAGTGCGCATGGGCAAAGCAAGGCTTATTGATAATATTCTTCTTTAATACAGGAGCCTCCATGAAATTCCCCAAGGGCAAATATCTTTTTACATCTGAATCTGTCACTGAAGGCCATCCCGATAAAGTGGCTGACCAAATTTCCGACGCCATTTTGGATACTTTGCTAGAGCAAGATCCAGATTCTCGTGTGGCTTGCGAAACCTTAGTAACCACCGGCATGGCTGTGGTGGCAGGCGAAATCACCACCAAGGGCTTTGCTGACTTTGCTCAAGTGGTACGCGAAACCATCAAAGAAATTGGGTATAATAGTTCTGAAATGGGCTTTGACTGGCAAACATGTGCCGTGCTTTCTTCCATAGATAAGCAATCCCCTGATATTGCACAAGGTGTGGATCGCGTTGACCCAGAAAATCAAGGCGCTGGCGACCAAGGCATGATGTTTGGCTTTGCTTGCAATGAAACATCTACGCTTATGCCTGCCCCCATTTATTGGGCTCACCAATTGTCTCAACAATTAACACGCGTGCGTAAAGCTAATATCGTTGACTTCTTCCGTCCTGATGGCAAAACACAAGTGTCTTTTGAATATGTGGATGGCAAGCCTGTACGCATTAATAATGTGGTGGTATCCACACAACATGCCGATGGCGTAAGCCAAGCTGACATTGAAGAAGCAGTGCGCGCCCATGTTATCCGCCCAGTATTAGAGCCTTCCGGCTTCTTCACCGAAAAAGATTGCCAAATCTTCATCAACACCACAGGTCGCTTTGTGGTGGGTGGCCCCATGGGTGACTGCGGTCTCACCGGTCGTAAAATCATCAACGATACTTATGGCGGCTATGGTCACCATGGCGGTGGTGCTTTTTCCGGTAAGGACCCTTCCAAAGTGGATCGCTCCGGCGCGTACATGGGTCGCTATATAGCTAAAAACGTGGTGGCCGCCGGCCTTGCACAAGCTTGTGAAGTACAAATTGCATACTGCATTGGCGTAGCTGAGCCCGTATCTGTATTGGTATCTTCCATGGGAAGCAGTGAGTACACAGACGAACAACTCACCAATGCTGTACGCGATGTATTTGACTTACGTCCATATTACATCACCAAGCGCCTTGATTTGCGTCGTCCTATTTATAAGAAATCCTCTTGCTATGGCCACTTTGGTCGCGAGCTCCCAGAATTCACCTGGGAAATCACCGATGCCGTGGCTGATTTACAAGAAGCCATAAAAAAAGCATAGCATGCTTTAATATAGTATAGCGGTGGCCCTTCTCGCATGACGAGAGGTACCACCGCCATTTTTTATGGCTCATCTACTTTTAAGCCGTAAAAAGCAAAGCTCCTGCCATGCACACAAAAATGGCGGCAGCCGCGCGATTCATATAGATTTGATATTGCGGAGAAGCGTTAAACCAACGCGCCAATTGTCCACCTAGCATGGCCACCGTGGCAAAAACCACAAAGGCAGAAATAATAAATAATCCCCCCAAGATGAACATTTGCACAGGCAAAGAGCCATAATTAGGGCTGGCAAATTGCGGCAATAATGCCAAAAAGAATAATGTCACTTTGGGGTTGGTGATATTCATTATAATGCCGCGCTTATATAAAGCCCAATTTCCCACAAAGCTTTGCCCTTGTAAGTTGGCCTCACTGCTGCCACTGCGTATGGTAAGCCATGCCAAATACAATAAATATCCTGCACCCACCATTTTTAAAGCTAAAAAGGCCATGGGTGAAGTTTGAAAAATCACCGCCACGCCCAAGGCCACAGCACAGGTATGCCCAATAATACCTGTCATAAGCCCCAAGGTGGTGGCAATACCTGCACGCACACCATATAAGGCCGATTGCGTTAATACAAAAATATTATCCGGCCCCGGAGCCAAGGCCAATAATACGGCAGCAAAACAAAAAGCGGTGGCAACTTCCCATGGAATCATTGATACATCCTTATTCTTATAAAGCTTCACAAAACGAGTTACACAGTTCTTGGGGGCATTGCGCTTGTAAAGCAGCAATTTTTTGTCCTCTAGGCAATTTTTGAATGCGCGCTTCTAACTTAGAAGCTTCGCTACGATTTTCACTGGGCGCCACAGCGCATATATGTACAGGGCGACGGCTTTTGGTATATTTGGCACCGCCCTTTTTTTGGCCATTATGTTCCTGCACACGCCGAAGCACATCGGTGGTAATGCCGCAATACAAAGTATCATCGGCACAGCGCAATAAATAGACATACCATTGCTGCATAAATGTGTAGCCCCTACTATGACTTTCTGTCAAAAAAGCCGCTTATACTTTGCTCTTGCAACAGCTGTACGGCCTCAAAGCCATGCCTCTGCAAGATACGGCGTATTTCTGCTTCAGGCACATCATGAGGCCTCATTTGCAATAAAGGCTCAGGGCGCATGCGTATGCGGCATTCCTGCACACCGGCGCGGTGTAAATCAACCTCTGCCTGCGCAATGCGCTGCAATAATTGCGGCTGCACCTGCATGCCATAGTGTAAGCGCGTAAGTAAACATGGGCTTGCCTTTTGTGCGGGCCATTCTAATCCTGTATGCGCCGCTAAAGCGCGAACCATGGCCTTGTTAAGTCCGTTCATGGCCAAGGGGGAGAGCACATCCTGCTCTTGCAATGCCTTAAGCCCAGGACGATGAGCTTGCAAATCATCGGCATTGGTACCATCACAAAGAATAAGCCCTTTGCTCTGCGCCGCGGTACAAAACAGCTTTAGCAAATGTTTTTTGCAATAATAACAGCGCATGTCACTATTATCACGCACATGCTCCAAGGAGCATACATCCACCGTGAAAAGCTGTAAGGGCAGATTATGACGCATGGCCCATTGCTGTGCATAATGGCTTTCTTCGCTAGGCACATGCGCACCGGTGGCATGATATAAATACACTTGGCATCCTGCACGCTGCGCCGCATGCGCCACAAAGCGACTATCTAAACCGCCAGAAAAAGCCAAGGCCAGCGGAGCCACGGTCTTTTGTTTTTGCAAAAAACGCTGTAATGCCTCCCACTGACCTTGAAAATCAAAATTTTGTACTGTCATTTATTTAATTCTAAGTCGTACCTTGGCGCCGCGCTCTGCCATATGCTGTTTACATTCAGCTATGGTATACTGCCCATAATGCACAATGGAGGCTATGAGCGCCGCCGAGGCTTTGCCCTCGCTTACCGCCATATACATATGCTCGGGGCTACCCGCGCCGCCGGAAGCAATGACAGGAATGGTCACATTTTCGCAAATAAGACGCGTTAGGGTAAGCTCATATCCATCGCGCATGCCATCGGCATCAATGGAGTTAATGCAAAGTTCCCCAGCGCCAAGCTCTTCACAGCGCTTAGCCCAGGCCAAGGCATCCAATCCCATATGCTTACGCCCGCCATGAATAACAATTTCATAGCCAGAGGGGATAGTTTCGCTTTTTTCCACCTGCTTCACATCCATACCCACCACAATGGCTTGTGAACCAAAAGCCGTGGCACCTTGTGTTATAAGCTCAGGTTGCGTCACCGCCGCAGAGTTAATGGAAACTTTTTCGGCTCCGGCCACAAGCACAGCGCGCATATCTTCCACCGTGGAAATACCCCCTCCCACACAAAAGGGAATACAAATTTGCTCAGCTACGCGCTGTACCACATCAAGAAAAATACCGCGTTTTTCATGCGAGGCCGTAATATCGTAAAACACTATTTCGTCGGCGCCTTCTTCATAATAGCGTTTGGCTGTTTCCACAGGGTCGCCAATGTCCACATTACCTTCAAATTTTACGCCCTTGGTCAATTTACCATCGCGCACATCAAGGCAAGGTATAACGCGTTTACTTAGCATAATTGCCTCCCTTTTCTACACAATACGCATGGAAGTTTTGTAAAATTTGCAAACCGGGTATGCCGCTTTTTTCCAAATGAAATTGCAATGCCCACAAACCATCACGACCATAAATGCTACAAAACTCCATGCCATAATACGTGGTGGCAATGACCATTTCTGGCTTAGGCTCCACATAATAACTATGCACAAAATAAAATTCTGCATCTTCAGGCACATTTTTGAGCAAAAGGGAATCTTGCTTTCGCTTTAAACCATTCCAGCCCATATGCGGAATACGCACCGGCGTGCCATCTTCTTCCACAAGGCCTGAGGGAAAGCGCACACATTTTCCGGGGATAATGCCCAAGGTATTTTGCGTATTTTCTTCGCTATAATCTAAGAGAATTTGACATCCCAAGCAAATACCTAACAAAGGTTGCCCTTGGGCTATGCTCTCTTTAAGCACTGCATCAAGACCGCTGGACTGTAAATACTGCATGGCCTGACCTGCAGCCCCCACACCGGGGAAAATAAGCCCTTGAGCTTTTTGGATTACCGCCACATCGTCGGTGATGACAGCCTCAATGCCCACATGCTCAAGCGCACGCTTCACAGAGGTTTGATTGCCTGCCTCATAATCAAGTATTGCTAACATGGTGTCGTATCCTTTCTTAAAAACCAGTGGGAACACATTTTTAAGCGTCAACTAAAATAGAAAGAGCGAGACTAGCAAAAAAAAAATGGGATAGCTAGCGCCAAATAGGCCTTCATCTTGCTTTTTACACTAAAAGTCACATGGAGCATCCTTTTTTTGTCAAGATGCTAAAAGCCTTAGCGCCAGCGTACAAAAAATCAAAAAAAGCTCCATGGTGAAGAGTTCAATAAAAAAGATAAAGAAGGGAAAAAGAAGATAAAAAAGAAAAGAAGGAAAAAAGCAGAAAATGTGTTTACGGCCTTGCCAAGGAAGAGCCCATGCAGGCGCTCCCTCAGCAAAGCCGTGGTGCTTATGAGCACTTATTATTGTCTGCGCCTGCTTTATCCGAGCAACCAGAGCATTGCGAGGCAGAGCATCCGCAAGAACCTTTTTTTGCACCAATACCTAAGTAGCGCTTTAACACATAGGCAGCAGCCACAATAACACAAACAACGGCTAGAGCATCAAGCATACAAACTCCTTACGTTCCCGCATGCACCTGCAACAAAGCGAGCATGAGGGAGATGTCTCTATGAGTCGATACGTACATCTTTTTTCCATGTCGACTCTCTTAAGAGCACAGTACTGCCATTGACAGTGACCGTCAACGTCAAATAGTCACAAAGACTTCATCTCACTTAAACAATTCCCATCAGCCTTTATATTTTGTGTAGTAATGGACTTTTTCAATATATCCCAAATACGCCTGTCTGAAAGGGCATATTGGCGTGCAAGTCTTTGCACCATATGCACAGAGCTAGCACCTTGACGCGTGGCATGGCTAAATGACTGTATAATTTGCGCATTACGCACCTCAGCCATATAACGCGTGCATTTGGGAATGTACACTTCTGTTCCCCCAAAGTGCGCAACAATCTGATGCATTTGTGCAGGGCTGAGCACTTCTTGCAAAGGATGCTGCCTCTTACAAGATGTTTTCTTTCGCGGCGGCCAACGCTTAGGAATGCGTACCGTACACCCACCAAATTGGCTCATAAGCTGTAATAGCACCGAAGAATCATTCAGCACGGTCCCAAAAACATAGGCATTTTCGGGAAGTTTTGCATACATACCCGTAACATCGCTACTATTGAGCACATCCTTAATGCGTGGCTTATGGTAAGGAGCAAGACCTGAGCTGGACGTTTCAAGCCCAGACAAAGGCCGCATGACACAAGAGGAAGAATTACTGTACATAAAAACTCTCCACCGGAACTACCTGTTGATAACAAGGCGCTGAGTATACATCTTCAGCGTAAAAAGCTTTTGTCTGAAAGGACGTAGAGCCGCGCCAATGTTCGCTCAAAGCTACATGCGCAACCTTTGAAGCTACAACACGGCCCCCCTGAGGCCACGCATGGGCGTACATGGGCGCAGCCCCACCCGAAGAATTGGATGAAGATATCATGCACCACATGACATCTATGCCACCTAAGGCACGAGCTTTTTTTTCTAAAGCCTGCACACGCCTGCGCGCAGAAGTGAGTAATACATACATTTGAAGGTTACGAGCTGAACCTTGACTTAGGCGCAGCAACACTTTATCCAATCGCCGCAAGTCATCACATATAGAAACCATATCTCCCCCTTGCAACTTATCTTTCTTTGAATAACCGTTATTCTATATAAATAAACAAATGTTTCTTTCTGTGCAAGTCTTTTTTTAAAACAGAAACTTTTCTTTTATTTTACATGAAATCCTTTTGTGAATCACGAAAAACTTTTCGTAATACATCATAGCCTTTAAGGAATTTAAGCAGAAAAGTTATAATACCTCCGCTAGCTTGCGCTGATAAAAAAAATTTCCCTAGCTTATTTTCAAAACTTTTCTTATAAAACAGGAGTTCTGCATGACTTTCACATATTTTACGCATTTCCCATTATGTAAAAACTGTCATGTAAAAAGTAAAATTTCAAAGAAGAAGACTTTAGTCACCGATGCACTCAGAGGAGAGGGGCTATGGGCGCTTTTGACCATGACAGTATATAGAGTATTCTTCACGCCTAGCCACGCTTTTAAGGCAAAAAGCTATACACTGCTAGGCTACACTTTTTCCCCGCTATCCAAAGCATAAGGATGTTGTATGTCAGAACAAGAACTCAGCTTTGGCCACCGCCTGCGCAAAAGGCGCGAAAGCCTTGGCATGCGCAAACAAGAGCTAGCTTCCAGCATTGGAGTAAGCCTTACCACCATTCAACAATATGAAAATGGCCAAATGCCCAAGGGCGAATTTGCCGTACGCCTTGGGCAAGCCCTGAACTGTTCTTTAGATTGGCTTTTGGCCGGACGCCCTGCTGCCTTGGGTCCTGAAGACTCTGAAGAAAACGCCGCCAATAATCTTGTGCTTGTACCCATGGTAGAAGCGCGCCTTTCTGCCGGCGGCGGAAGCTTTGAAACAAGTACAGAACATGTGCGCCACTATGCTTTTCGCTTTGATTTTTTACGCCGTAAAGGCACGCCTTCCAGCATGGTGCTTTTACGCGTGGCAGGCGACAGCATGCAGCCTAATATTTTGCATAATGATGTGGTGCTCATTGACCAAAGTCAAACCATCCCAAAACCGGGGCATATGTACGCTGTGAGCGTGGAAGATATGGTGTATCTAAAAACAGTCAATGCCGTGCCTGGTAAGCTGATTCTTTCTAGCATAAACCCAGAGTACCAGCCCATTGAAGTGGATAGTTGTGAGCACACAGAACATATGGTGCGTATCATTGGCCGCGCCATATGGGTGGGGCGTGAGCTCATTTAATACAAGCCATGCGCCTGTCGTGTGGCTTGTACAAGCACGCCATCTTCATAGCTATAGTTACGAGCCTTATAACATGCCCCCGGCACCTTGCCGAGCACTTCAAAGCCGGCGGCTTGCGCAAGGCGCCACGCATGCCTATTGCTCTGGGCGCTTATGCCCAAAACACTATCGCAAGGCAGGTGAGAAAATATCCACTGCAAAGCGCCGCGGCTCATGGCTGCGGCCTCTGTAAAATGGGCTCTAAAGACCGTAAAATCAAAGGTCCAAACCCGTCCCTGCCAAGGGCTTATCCACGCCATGGCGCGTATTTGCCGCACATCATCCCATGCACTGCCCTTTTGCACACAGCAAAGAATATGCCCTTTATGCTCTTGGGTTATGTTCAGCCAATCCTCCAAACGCGGATTCACATAGGCATGCATGGTAAAGGGTAGCAAGCCCTCCTCTTGCATACGTTCAAATAAAGCCTTGCGCATAGCATATGCAAGCTTAGCCTCATTAGGCACTATAAAATAGGCATATTCCATCATTTTCTCCAAATATCATAAGCTATACGTGCTTTTTTACCTTGGCTGTCATCCTGCTCACGAAAACCCAAAACAGCATAACGCAAGGCATCGGTGGCATGAGAGCTCCAATCGTGTATGGGGGCAGAAGAATACACCTCTTGGCGCGGGCGCCATTGCCTGCGGTATTGACGTAAGGCTTTGAGCCCCTCGCTACAGCCCTTACTATCAAACCACATGCGCGTGAGCCCCACCCGCAAGGCATTAATGCCGTCGGCTAAGCTGAGCGAAGGACAAAGACTAAATTGAATACCTAGCTGACGCGCCATTTCCAAGCGGCTTAAGCCCGTACCCAATTCACGCACTTTGATATCATGGGGGGCAATGTGCTTGCCGTACACATAGGGCTTGGATTGTAATAATTGCGCATAATGCGCTAAACCTTGCCCGCTATCTTCTATATATTCAAGCACGCGCCACTGCCCGCCACTTGGCACTTGAAAAAACCATATACCTGTGGCGTCATCCATGCCTAAGTCCCATGCTGTATGCACAGGCAATTCCGGCGCATAAGGCACCGTACCCACGCGCCCATCTGCCTCCAAACGCTCTAAGGTTTCTGCAAAGTACGCCCCGCGAACGGCGGCGGCAAAAGAACATTCAAACTCTTGCAAATAATCTTCTTTATTCATGG
>CAYJHH010000055.1:0-18016 GCA_964369995.1 uncultured Desulfovibrionaceae bacterium | reverse complement strand
CATTTTTTGATTGCATGTAAGCTCCTAAGTATTGGCTAAAATTTAAAACAAAAAACCCTTGCAAATTATAGATGTAAGAGAATGCAAAAATCGCACCGAAAACTATCTCGCATAAAGCAAAATTTGACGCATATATGCTTGTTAGTGGCTATTTTTAACGATAATTTTTCTGTGTAAGAATACACAGTAAATTTTTTATTGTAAAGAATTCAGTACTTGTCAATGCAATGACTATGGCAGTCTTATGAGGCTTTTGGGGAGGCGTAGAGGCAATACGCCGAACGCTCAAGGCTTTAGTTAGTATTTGAACTATACCAACATCTGGAAAAAGCTAAATTTCGCAAAATTGTGCAAATATAATGCAAAGGGCGCAAAAAGCGCCGCATAAGTAAAACACAAATACACGGCAAAGGGCTTGCAAAACACGCCGCATAAAAGCTATAAAAACAAAATACACACTAACCATAACCATCTACAAGAGAAGGCATCATGGCACAACCCGACGCATCACAAAATTTTCTGGACTCTCTGCCCGAACTGGCCCATGGCGAGCGCTTTACCTTTACCTGTAACGAAACAGTGCCATGCTTTAATCGATGTTGCGCGGAGCTTACGCTCCCCCTCACCCCTTACGACGTACTGCGCCTTTGCCGCCACTTTGAAAGCCCCAGTGATACATTTTTAAAAGCCCACACTCAAATGCGTACCTTCCCCGATACAGGCTTTCCCCTGCCGCTTTTAAAAATGCAAGATGGCCCCACGGAGCCTTGCCCCTTTGTGACCCCCGGTGGCTGTTCCATTTATGAAGACAGACCCGGTGCTTGTCGCACCTATCCCTTGGGACGCGGCACCAAGGTGGGCGAAAATAACAGCGTGGTGGAACGTTTTTTCATCGTCCAAGAAGAGCACTGTAAGGGCTTTGACCAAGGCAGACAGTGGACAGCGCAAGAATGGCTCAAAGACCAAGGGCTTGAACCGTATAACGAATCTAACGATCGCTATATGTGCCTCATGGCCAAGGTAAAAGCCTCCGGCGCTCCTGTGTCTGCCAAAATGGCAACCATGGTTATTTTATGTCTTTATCAATTGGATCGCTTTCGTATCTTTTTGGCGGACATGAAAATTTTTGATAAAGTAGAAATTGACACAGCGCGCTGTACAGCCATCATGGCTCATGATGAAGCGTGTTTAGACTTTGCCTATGAATGGCTAGAATTGGTGATATTCGGATCATGCCCCACCTTGAAACGCAAGGCTTAAGCCTCTCTCACCCCAAGATTTGGAAGGCAGAGGATCTGGTGCACAAATTGGCATTGGAACTGTCGGAAAATCGTAAGGAAAATGGTCAGCAAGACAAAGCCCATGTGGTCTTTACCAATGGCTGTTATGATGTTTTGCACCCCGGTCACGTGGCTCTTTTGGATGATGCCAAAAAACTCGGAGAAGTGCTGGTTTTAGCGCTCAATACCGATGATTCCATACGTCGCCTAGGGAAAGGAAAAGATAGACCCATTAACAATTTAAGCCAGCGCGCCTTCATGGCAGCTCACTTGCAAAGTGTGGACTATGTCACGGCATTTGATGAAGATACACCGCTTGAGCTTATTACTTTGCTCAAACCGGATATTTTGGTCAAGGGCGGCGATTGGAGCGTGGAGCAAATTGTGGGAGCGGATTTTGTACAAAGCTATGGCGGCCTTGTGTATTCTTTGCCGCTCTTGCAAGGTTATTCCACCACAGCTTTACTGCAGCGCATTCGCTCCACATAGTCGGCGCTTAAAAACGAATGATACAAAAAGCCGAAGCTAAAAAATAGTACTCTATGTTTTTAGCTTCGGCTTTCTTATTTTTTGTTATTTATGCGTTTGAGCTGTGTTTTTGGGCTTTTCTATGGCATTAATGCGTAGCCACAAGCCTTGATCATTGGCTAAGGCAAAGGGCGTCACTTGCTTAGCGTATTGTTTGGCCGGAATGAGTAAATGCTCTGGCTTACTCAAATTATCCAGCACAAATTGCCCTCTTTTGCTCTCTGCCACCAAGACAGCATGTCCGCTATTTCTGATATTTTCACGTAAAAAAACCACCCACAACTTATCAGGATTCCATCCCATAAATTGCAAAGCAAAATATTTGATTATGGCATAATCTTCGCAATCACCACTACGATTGGTGAGAAATTCAAGCGGCGTAGCCCAATACTCGCCAATACCATAAAAATCTTCATCCTTGCGTGATGCAAGCCTATTATAAAAGCCATTAACCATACGCAGCGTTTTTAATGGATCAGAAGATTTTTTGCTTATGCCCACCAAGGCTTGCCATTGGCTTTTATGCTGCCCCTTTAAAGGGATGGTGGCCGTATTAAAAAGATCATTATTATGCGAGGCCTGAATATCACGCCAACGCTGACGCATAACATCAAGCGATTCACTTAAACTTGCTTTTTCTACTAAGATAAACTCTGCCCCCAAAAGCTTCAGGCGCGGTGTATCCGCAGGAACTTTAATGGAGCTTGTATTCTCTTTCGCCTGTGCCGCAGCTAAAGCGTTAACGGAATAAAAACTCAAAAAAACGCAGAATATCAGTAGTAAAGAAAAAGATAAAAACTTTTTCATAACAATTCTCAGGTAAAAAAACGTAGCAACAAAGCAGCTACCAGAATCACTACACTCCTTAAAACAAATTTCCTTATTTTGTCAAACGTCTTTTATCATCGAACAAAAAGATTCCCACTGTGGATAAAATAAGCACAGCGCCAAACCAACCCAGAGCAGAAAAATTTTCACCCCATATGCCCCATGCGGCCACTGTGGCCACCACAGGTTCTAAAGTGGCTAGCACCGCCACCTTGGTGGGGTGCAAACGCTTAATACTTTCACAATAGGTCCAATATGCCACATAGGTACTCACAAATGCTATGCCTAAAATGGCTAGCCAAGCCGTAAGCCCCAAATCAAAACGTATGGTGGCGAAGGGAAAAATACATACGGCAGCTGCCAAAGAGCTATATCCGTACAAGGTAAAAGGAGTATACCTTGTTAAAAACTTCTTGGTTACCACATAATGTGTGGCATACAAAAAGCCTGATAACAGCCCAAAAACAATGCCCATAATAGGTAAAGAACTTTGTTCGGGCGCAGTGTTTTGACCTAATTGCGCCATCGCAGTCTCAGCAGGCATTTCTGCCGGTGAAATGCTCATGAAAATGGTACCCAGCAAAGCCACACCTATGGCCACACCGGTAATCAAGGTAAAGCGAAGACCTAAGAAAATACGCGAAAATATGGCCACCCAAGCCGGAGCCGTATACAAAAGTACGGAGGCCAAAGCCGCGCCGCCATCTTTCACCGCGTATTGATACACCACAAAAAAGGTGGCTATGGAACACAAGCCAAAAAGACAAAAGAAAATAAAATCCTTGGAAGAGTGCACCTTGGCCTGTTTAATGGCGCAGGCATGCAAAAAAAGAAAGGCGCCGCCCAGTAAGGCACGCCAAAAGGCCACATCCATGGGGCTTAAGCCTGCATCCATGGCAATACGCCCTAAAATGCCTAAAAAACCCCAACAAAGGGCGGCCATGAAAATAAAAAAATACCCTGCATACTGTGCCATGATGCTATCTCAATTTGTTATCAATTATGCGCAAAAGCAATTCCACCCCGCGTAGAAGTGCTGCCTCATCAAAATCAAAACTGGAATTATGATGTCCGCCACAGAGTGACACACCCAATTGTATAAAAGTGCCTTGACCACCATTTTTTTGAACTTCTTCCAAGAACCATGTAAAATCTTCCGAAGCCATGAATTTTTCACTGCTCACAATGGTCTCAAAACACGGCATGTTTTGCGCTACCTCACACACCTGCTCTGCCAAGGCCACATGAGAAAAACCATTCACACAAGCGCCAATGGGGCGAAATTCATAGCTACATCCCCACATATGCGCGGCGCCTTGACAAATACGCTGCACTTCTTCCATCATCCACCCATTAATATGCGCATGTACAGCACGTGTTTCTCCCACAAGAAAAGCTTTACACGGCACCACATTGGGTGCGCCATGCACTTCCAATTGCCCTATATTAATACGTGTTTCCCCCTTACCATGGCGGGCAATGCTGTGCATACCTTGTATGGCGGTGGTGGCGGCTAGTAAGGCATTACGTCCTTCTTGTGGCGCCAAGCCAGAATGGGCCGATTGACCTTCAAAGGTCACTTCAAAGGTGGTGTTGGCTAAAAAATGCGTGGTGCCACCAATGAGAGTACCTGGCTTTTGCGCTTGAATACCCACATGTATGCCGTATACCTCTTGAACCGATTGCATAACGCCAGCCGCCACCATGGCCTTGGCCCCTTGACCAATTTCTTCGGCAGGTTGAAAAATAAGCCGTACGGTGCCTTGTAAATCTGTGCCTTCTTGTGCCAAGGCATGTAAGGCAAGCCCCAGCCCCACTCCCATGGCCACATGCCCATCATGTCCGCAAGCATGCATGACGGCGCCATTTTGCGAAGCAAAGCCTTGAGCAACAGGCATATGCTCCGGCGCTGTACTCTCTTCAATGCCATTGGCATCCATATCAAAGCGAAAGGCCAACACAGGTTGCTCAGGTTGCGTGGTAACATGCGGCGGCGCATCAGTGTTTTTTTTACCAAAGGTAATATCCACCCATAAGCCTGTGAGCCCATCGCCCATGCATTCCACCAAATTGGGCCTAGCACCTTGGATAATAGCTCTGGCTTTATGGCGTGCGCACAAGTCGGGCGAAGGCGGCGTTAAACGCGACGGAGCATGAATGGCACGCTCCCCCAGCATCACTTCATAGCCTAAACTTTGAAAAAGTTCCGCAATTTTACTGGTGGTACGATATTCAAGCCAGCCCAATTCAGGATAGGCATGTATATCGCGACGAAAGGCTATGATTTGCGGCGCAAAGCGCTGTAATAAAGAGCTTATAATAGACATACCTCCTCCTTTCCTACAAAGTGCCACACAAGGCTCTATTTTTTACACAATGGTAGCTTATCTACCATACAATGTATATATGAAAACCTCGTAAAAACATTGACTAATAAAAAAAAGGTCTTTAAAATATACAGGTCGTTAAGACACAGAAATTTTAACAAAATACTTGATCTCCCAAGTACATGACTATGTATGCTTAAAACACCTAAACATTCTAACAAAGACTCTTCAGACATACCTACAAAGGTCAAGATTTGCTCTCGCTGTCAAGCTAAGGTGCAAGAAAAAAACACTTTTTGTCAGCACTGTGGTTTGCATCAACTGCCATATATGGGCATAAAGCTTGCCATAGTATTTTTCTGCGCTTTTTGCATCATTGGCACCATTGTCTTTACTTCCACATCAGAACATATCAAAAAAATTACCAATACACATCATTTAAGCACCGACAGACATGTGAACTATGGCGAGCAAGAGTGATTTTGCCCCTTTCCCCTATAAATAGGGTGAAAAAAGCCAACAAGCCGCATTTCGCAAACGAATGGGTAGGTTTTTTTTGTGGGCATCTTCTAATGTATATTCGGCGCTTGATTGTTGTACAATGCTAAAATACGTATGCATTTCGCGTGAAAAAGAAGAATCAAAACATTCCACATTTAACTCAAAGTTCAAGCGCAAAGAGCGCGCATCAAAATTTGCTGATCCTATTTGCACGTAATAATCATCTACCAAGAATAATTTAGTATGCGCAAAAGGCGGGTTTTGGAAAAAAATACGCACGCCATCTTGCAATAATGTGGGTAATAAATGAAAAGATGCCCAGTGCACAAAGAACATATTATTTTTTGCCGGCAAAATAATAGTCACTTCTACGCCGCGCAAAGCCGCTGCCTTGAGCGCTGCCACCACTTCATGAGTGGGCAAAAAGTACGGTGTCATAATGCACACACGGCATTGAGCTACACCTATGGCGCAATAAATAAGCTCATGTAGAGGATCTTTACCGGAGCCCGGCCCATCCAACACCACACGGCACAAAACATCACCGCACATTTCTTCTTCACTGCGTACAGGCACGGCATAATTATGCGTACAAAAGCCCCAATCTAAAAGAAAAGCTTCACGCAATTGCGTTACCAAGGGGCCAGAACAGGCAAAATGTACATCTTGCACAGAAAAACGCGCATGGGTGCGCACATGGTAATCCGCAATATTCATGCCCCCGGTAAAGCCCTTACCATCTGCCACCATGACTTTACGGTGATTGCGCAAATTAATGAACACATTGGGAGGAAATAGGCGCATGGGTAAAAATTCCGCCACTTGTACGCCCTTATCTTTCAAAGCACGCCACGGCCGCGACCACGAATAATGCTGCCCCATGCCATCCACCAAAAGGCGAACATCCAGCCCGCGCTGCGCCGCATCGCCAAGGGCTTGCACAAAAGCCGCGCCTGCATCCCCGCCATTGAAAATATATGTCACTAAATACACATAATCTTCTGCTTCTTCTATGGCGGCAATCATGGCATCATAGGCATCATCGCCATTATATAAGGGGTGAATGGCATTGCCACCGCTGACGGATTTTCCCGTGAGCTTACGCCCCACCGTATTCATGACTTGAAATTTTTTGGGCATAAGTAAACTGCGCACATGCCCTTGTGGTGCTTTTTGCACAGTGCAGCTTTGCTCATAATCTTCTGAGGAAAAAGCTTTCAATTTTGCCCTACGCATAAGAATGACAGCGCGGCTTTCCGCACGAGCAATGCCAAAAGCCGCGTATAATATTATGCCAAGCCAAGGCAAAAATAACATGGCCGCTGTCCAAGCCAAGGCTGAACGCGGGTTCCTCTTATGCAAAAGTACATGCCCCACGCCAATACTTGCCAAAATATATGCAAAAGTTAATGGCTTAACATCTAAAAAGGGCCATAAATCAATATTCATGAAACTCCCTCACATATATGCAACATACTAAAATGGCTGCTTTTTACAAGACAGCCATATATTTTTATCCTTGTAAAGCAGCTTTATTTCTTTGTACGCTCATATCTAGCTCTGGCAACAAATCCACCAAAGCTTCTGTATCTTCTGCCTTGGCGGCAGCCTCCACAGTACGCGCTAAGCGCCCCAAGGTGCGTAGGCCAAAATCTTCAGCACTCATGGCCATGGCAGCGGCGGCGCTTTCCACACCTCGTAAACGTTGAGCAGCCAAATGATCTTTGGTTTCCGCCAGCTGACTATCCAAATTCTGCAAAAGTTCATCTATGGGCGTTAAGGCTATGGTGGGTTCCTCTTGCTCCTCAACATGAACATTATCTTGTGCAAAGTCTACACCTTGCCCTGCCTCAGCCATGAGCTCATCTAATATTTCTTCTATGGCTTCTTCTGCTAGAGCTTCTTGTGTCAAAGTCTCTTGCGCTACATTTTCAGGTGCAGAGGGTAAAGCCCCTGAATCTTGGGAATCTTGGGGCTCATGATACTCTTGTGGTTCTTCAAATGCCTGTACATCTAACACTTCTGGAGCATTCAGGGTTTCTTGCACTTCTTGAAGCTCTTCAGGCTCAGGTATACTTACCGCTTTTTCTTTGGCAAATATGGAAGGCGCCGCTTCATGAATGGCCTTATCATCCAAAGCTTTTCTCACTTTCGCAGAAGAAGAGGGAGCTTGGGACATGGGAGCCTCTTCTTCCCTAACATGGTCTGGACTATCATGGTCTGCTCTGGCATAATCTGCTTTGGCACGGTCTGCAAAGCTTTCTGCATCATTCTTTACAGTAGCAGGCGCGCTCACAGGCATGGCTTCGCCCACCCACTCAGACTGCAGAGGCGAGGCAGGCTGTGTTGGAGCATTTTTTTCCTGCTTTCTTTGAAACTTATTCAAATATTTTTTCAAATAGCCAAGCTCTTCACGGCCACGCTTTTCCCCCATTTCATCGCGATGAAAATTCAATTCTGGCAAAGCATCTTCAGCCGTGGCTCCCAAAGGCGTCATGCTTAAGGGGTCATCCTGCACGCTTAAAGGAAGGTCAGCATCTTCTTGTACTTTTGTGGCAATGGGCATGGGCTCACCCACCCAGTCGCCGTCACCTAACATATCCAAAGGTGACTTTGGCGTTGCACCTGTACGCAAGTGGGCTGACTGGGCGCTCTCTTGCGCCTTCATAAAAGAAGTATCTCTGGCCAATTGCGTGTTTATTTCTTGCTTGGCTTCAGCAAGCACTTCCACCAAGTCTTCTGCTAAAGATTTCACCGGTGCTTTGGGCGCATCTGCTGATTGCCCCTTATCCATGGCGGCATGACTTTGCCCTGCTGCGTTCCCTATATTCCATAGACCTGCGGGTGTAGCCTGTTCAGGTGCATCCTCATGAGCCTCATGAGCCGCAGCATTGGGCTTAGAAGTCATGGGCATGGGCTCGCCTACCCAATCGCCGCCGCCCCCCATAGGGCTCACCGCTCTACGCTCAAAAGGCACCTTACCCTTTGGCTTGCGCATACTCTCAGAGCGTAAACGAACCACAGGGCGCGTGGCACCTAAGCTTGAATCTTGCTCCGCAATATCCAGCTCTTGCGAAGGCGCCGGTGGCACTTCCATGGTATTGATTAAATCATTGATGGATTGCAAAAGCTCTTCTTCGCTTTGTGCATTTAACCCCATATCTTGCGGCGGCTCCACCTGAGCTTCTGTTTGCGGCTGCGCTTCATCAAAAGTAGCTGCATCATCTGCAAGGGGCGCATGTTGCCCCTCTTCTTCAGGCACCATAGAAATGGCCGGATCACCTAAGTCTAGCAATGAGGTTAAGTAAGCCGCATTACTCTTATCTTCTGTAGGCGCCGGACGCGTGCTTAAGGGATGTGCAGAAGCCTGCGCCTCTGCCATAAAAGGCGCTTCCGCACTTTGCAGTACATCATCTATATGACGTGCCTCATGTTCATCCATGGAGCCAAAACTTTCTTGGACATGAGTCTCAGCGGCCTGAGCGTTTTCCGGCGTTGCATCGGTATTTATAAGTAAAATACCATCGCTCAAAGAAGCACCTGCTGTGCCAGAAGGAGAGGGCTCTGGGGCATGCAAATCTAAAATGGGCAGGCCTGTATCTATGATTTCTTCCTCTTCTTCATCTGCATGAGGCTCCTGACTTTCATAGCTCTCATTTGAGGCAGTTTGCTCTTGCAATAAGGTATCGGCAAAAAGATCATCTGTTATATTTTCATGAGGTATACTTTCATGAGACATAAAAGCATTAGGTTCTTCGTCCTGCTCCATGTCTTGCCCCATATCTTGCTCAGTAGCTGCATACCTCAAATCCGTATCCGCTTGTTGCGCTAAAATTTCTTCCACTTGCGTATACAAACTTTGACGTGTCACCGGCAAGGCCATCAAATGCGCAAAACCCATTTCATCAAAAAGAGCCTCTGCCTGCACCACAGTCACATCTTGTGCATAAATAGCCATGCACTCAGGGGCTTTTTCCCCTGTTTCTTGGCTTTTTTGTTGTAAAAAGCGCATGATTTGTTCCATTTGCTGCATGGGCATGCGCGCATCTAAAATAATCAATGCTGCGGAATGATTTTTATACACATCAAGCGCTTCATCGGCATTACGGGCTTCTGCCACAGGGTGAGCAATTTTCTCTAAGAAAAATCCCCACATATGTCTTTCTTCTGTATTATCCGAAAGCAAAATAATAGGTCGCTTTTTCACAGCATCTTGCACATGTTCCGCCGCTTCTCTACTGGCAGCTGTGCTTACTTCATAATTCACCGTAAAGGAAATGGACGCGCCATAAGCATTGCATTCCACGCCCAAAAATCCATGATACGAAGCTGAAAGCTCCCAAGCGCGAGCCAATGCCGTGACGCTTCGCTCTTGTGGCGGTTTGCCTGTGCCTGTGTCAGTGACGGTAAAAAGTAAATGCCCGGGGTTCACGCTTTCCGGCACACGGCGCACAGCAAGTTGTACGGCACCTCTATGCGTAGAGCGCACAGCACTTTCTAAAAGCAAGCGTAGCACAAAGAGCAATTGCATGGCATCGCCCTTATAACACTGCGCCAAATGCGGCGGCATAAACCACGATAAAGCAATATTTTTCTTATCCGCCACAGGGGAAACATAATCATGCGCTTGGCGCAATAAGCTTTGCAAATCAAAAATATGTTCTTCAATGCCGCCCATGGAAGGAGCGCTCATGCGTTCTTTGGCCGGCGCATGTAAAATATTGCTGATTTCTCGCGCCACCGAGGTGAGAGAAGCTATATTTTCTCTAGCCGCCACAGGGAGAGCGCACGCCTCCAAAGAAGCCACATCGCGCGATAATTGCTCCACGGGCCAGCGCAATTGCTCCTCTAAAGGAGAAATAACTTTCTTGGGCGCGGTGCCTTCTTCCACATCATGTTCTGACTCAAGGCTTTGGGCTTCTTCCACAGGAACCAAACGTAAATTGGGATCACTGTGCACCAAGCTTTCCACCGTGGGCAAGGATGTGTCCACAATACTGCGTTCTTCTTCCAATAAGTGCGAAGGGGTGGCTGTTCCGGCTAAAATTAAAGAACCCAGTGCAATACCCCATAAGGGTAAAGCAGCCAAAGCGCCAGCAGGCACAAGACCAAAGCCCACAGGCTCAAGTAAACCAAGCAAGGCCAAAGCCACTGCCAAGGGCGGCAATAAGCAGGCTAAAAGAAAACGACGCGAGCCTTCATAACCACTCATCCAAGCGGCCAAGGTGGTGGGTACAAAGCATAAAGTAAGCAAAGGCCACAGCTCTAAAGAACGCATGGTAAATGCAAAGCCCGGCACCAAGGGCAAAAGCGCCACAATAACCCCCACCAAGGTAAGAGCTCTATATTGCATATCAATGGCGCGAGAGCATTGCGGTGTATTCATAATATGGCGTGCCACATGGGGTAGTAAAATCAGCGCCACACCGGGGGCCAACACAGCGGCTAAATGTGCCATGGGTATATGACCAGTGGCACTTACAGGTATGCCCACCATGGCATAAAAAAGTACCACACCTGTGTACAGGCCTGCCCAGTAACGCCATTGCCCTTTGCCGGTAATGCCGCGCAGTACACAAAGCAACATAACCACAAAGAGCGCCACTATGGCGGCAGGCTTGGCTAACAGCTCCCAGGAGGTGGCGGCATTATGCGGTGTGCGTAAGGCAGGGGAAAACCACATGCCGGGTAGCCCTTCTAAGCGCACATAAGCGCTCAGTGCGTAAGGCTGATTTTCTGGCATAAGAAAAATGCCATTGGAGCTTGGGCTGTATTCTTGCCAATTTGTAACAGGTGCACCGGAAGAACTAGAAGCTAAAGGAGATATTTGTGGTGATATTTGGGGGGCGGCGGCAGATTGTTGCCCAAAGAATAATTGGGCATTTTCCGTCAAATCGCTGCCCATATCAAGTAAATATGTGTTACTAGCTTGAGATGCGCTGCCAGATGCCGCCAAGGTAAAACGTAGCCACAGCACACCAAAGTCTTGTGTTATATCGGAAAGATTATAGGGTTTAAATTGTTTTTGCACCTCAGGTAATTGTATATCCTGCACAGAGAGTGTCCCTGTTTCGTCCACAAAATACTCTAAATACGGTGCCAAAGGCACACTTTGTTCCGTAAGCTTGGTGGGTATGGGCGGCACAGATGACGCCGTGGCAGCCATGGTCACACCCACAGAAGAGGAGAAGAGCCCTGCCCATGTCAAAGATAATAAGAGAAAAAAAGCCATACACATACGTGTGCCTGTACCCCGTAACATCATGGGCTTGCCTATGCAGGGTATTTTTTTATGTGGCAAATTCTTAATCATAGTATTCTCCCCAACAAACAATGATACACCGATAACAATTTTTTACGTAACATCATGGCTCAATAAACAAAAAGTCACCCTCAGGGCTATTGGCAAGATGACTGAGGGCGACTTCTTATAAGTTCTTTATGGAGCAAACTTTTACATTTCTAAAAGCATGTCCTTCACACTTTGCCCATTGGGAGCCTTGGCATTGGGATTCATGCGCACCAATTGTTGCCATGTTTCCTTAGCTTCTGCTTTGCGATTTAAATCAAAATACAACACCACACCCGCATTAAAAAGCGAGTTTTCGTGGCGCGGATCTGCTTTATTGGCTTGACGATACGATTGTAAAGCAAGATCAAATTTTTTCAACTCCCGGTACATGGTGCCCCTATCTGTCAAAACGTTAGCATTATTTGGGTTTATTTCCAATGCTTTTGTATAGGCCATGACGGATTTTTCTGCCTGCCCGGCATCAAAATACAAATTACCCAAATGAATCCACTTCTCAGCATCGGTAGGATCAGCGCTGGCGGCAGATTCAGCATCAGCTATATGCTGCGCATCTTCTTGCATAGCTTCGGCATTGGAAGCGGCGCCGCTAGCGCCTTGCGTAGCAGAGCTTGTACCCATAAGTGTGGGAATAAGGGTTCCCATGTACAAACCAAATAATAAAGCTGCCACCACAGATACATACAAAGTGCTACGGCGTACCATGGCCGGTGCGCTTGCCGCGCCGCCAGATCTTGGAGAAGCGGGTGAATTTTTTCTTTTTTGAGTCATATCTTTCTCTTTCAACTCTTCGCTCTTGATGAGGAAGAGGTAAATTTTATATACTTGTGAAAATTAAGGTGTATTGGCAGTCTTTTTCACTTCATCTTCTATGGCCACACGCAATTCTGCCGGAAGGTTCGCATCTTCCAAAGCTGTTTTTAGATGCGCCATACCCTTTTTGACATCATTTAAATAATATATGTACAACACACCCAAACTGTATCGCGCTGAAGAGTCATTATTAATGGACACTACTTTTTCCAAAGATGCCGCCGCCTCTTCATGCTTTTCCTTATTATGCAACACTATACCTAGCAGATAATGTGGCTGTGCCTTACTTTCGTCCAAGGGAAGAGCTCGGCGCAAAAAAGTTTCTGCCGCATCCCATTGTTGCGTTTGCACCAATAAATCAGACGTGTGCACTAGCATGTCATAGTCATTGGGATTTGCCTTAAGCTCTTCCATATGCTTGCCAATTTCTGCCATAAGGTCAGACATGGGATCTTGCTCTGCAGCGCCAGACATGCTGCCTTCTGCTGCTCTTTGTACCACAAGTGGCTCTCCTGTCACACGTTGCAAAAGGGAAACACCCAGCATAAGTAGTAATGCTACAGATAAAACACCCAAAATAATTTTACGAGAAGGAGCTAACTCAAACATTGTCCATATGCTCCTTTAAGGCTAAGCGTTTTTTTAATTGGCTTTGCCCCTTGGCCAAAAAAGCCACATAGGCGCCAATGCCAAGCCATACAGCCACATTTGCTATTAAAAGCCATGTTGTGCTTTGCATACTATATCCTTATGTTATGATGAAAAATAATCTCTATCAGCCATAAATAACTCTTCCACCTGTGCCTCTTGCCTTAGCTGATTTTTACGAAAAAGCACCAAGGTGGCCCACACTAATCCAAAGGTGGCCAAACAGACGAAAATAGTTACTTTCATGGCTTCATCCAAACCGCCGCCCTTGGAAGCAAAGACAGCAGGGTGAATGGAGCGCCAAAGACGCGCCGACAAAAAGACCAATGGCACGTCCACAAAGGCCACAATACCCACCACAGCGCGGATATTGGCATTACGAGCTTGCGGCATATCTAATCCGCGAAGCACCAAGTAGCCTGTATACACAAACCACATGATAAGAGCCGTGGTTAAGCGCGGATCCCACGTCCACCACACGCCCCAAGAGTGACGCGCCCAAATGGAACCCGTCACAATGGCTAATCCAGCACATAACACGCCCACCTCGGCACTGGCTTTGGCCAGTTCATCCCACCTTGGGGAACGTGTTTTTAGGTACGCAATGGATGCCACAAAAACCACAAAAAAGCTCACAAAAGACCACCAAGACAAGGGCAGATGAATATAAAATATTTTCTGCACCAAGCCCATATGCGCTTCCACCGGAGCATAAACAAAAATAAACCATTGGCTAATGGCCATGGCCACAGCGCTTAGCAAGGCCAAGCAAGATATAAGGGGCATTTAGTCCTCCCCTGCGTAAATATAATCAAAAAGTATCAGCCCGGCGCCCAAAAATAACGCATCAAAGGCCAGAGCCACACCTAACCAGCTATCAATACCTTCCGGCACAGCCTCAGAAAAGCCGGCCGCTCCCACTCGTATGCCTGCCAAAAGCAAAGGCACCAAGAGGGGAAAAAGAATTATGCTTAATAAAGATTCGCGCGCCGCTTGCCCCTGAGACAAAGCCCCAAGCAAAGAGCCAGAAGCCGCCATGCCCACATCTACCAATAAAATCATGCCCAAGGCTTCAAGCCACAAGGGCGAGATGCTTTGTCCCAAAAAAACAATGGAAGCTGGCAGAAAAATCAATTGCGCACAGAGCAAAAGCACAAGTCCGCTTATGCCCTTGGCTATCCACACCACAAATAATGGTTGCGGCATGAGTAGCAGGCCTTGGCGAGCATTATTGACCTCTTCAATGCCATACAGCATATTAAAGACCAATACCTGGCAAAAAGCTGAGGCAAGCCAAAATATGGCCGCCGCCCCTTGAGCAGACATGGTGGAGCCCACCTCTTGCGAGAGGCTAAACACAAAGAGCAAGAGCAAGCCCAATAAAAGAGCCTGAATGAGCCCATGCCCGCGCGCCAAGCGTATATCCTTGGCAATGAGTGCATATATGGCTCTTAACATGATATCTCCGCCTTGTCTGTGAGGCTTACACGCCCTTTTTCTATATGCCAAATGGCGTGAGCCATGGCACCGTCACTATGCATATCATGGCTAATCCACACTATGGCTGTGCCTTGCTGTTGGGCATGTTGCACTTCTTCACGCAGCATATGCGCAGAGCGCACATCCAGCCCTGTGCTTGGCTCATCAAAAAGCCATAATTTAGGCTTAAGCAAAAGCACTCGCGCCAAATTTAAACGCTGTGCCATGCCGCGAGAGAAAACACCGGCCTTTTCTTCGGCAAAAGGTAGCAATTCCACACGGCGCAAAACAGCATCAATGGGATTCTCCCCTGCACCATGTACAGGCAGACCATACATCTGCGCCCAAAAGGCCAAATTTTCTCGCGCTGTTAGGGCAGGATACACAAAGGTAGCATGCCCTAAATAGCCCATATCTTTTTCATCCACATGTCTGTGAATTTCGCCCATGCTCGGTTTGGCAAGGCCGGCCATAAGGCGCATAAGCGTGGACTTACCCGCTCCGTTGGCGCCCATAAGCAAGGTTACCGTTCCCGCATGCACAGCTAAATTAACATCTTTAACAATGCAGCGCTGACCAAAAAATTTGGTCACATGAACTAGTTGCAATACCACAGACATGCGTTTTACCCTTTTTCCTAGCTTTCATCTTCGTCAGGCACAAAGGAGCGCTGACGACGACGAAGCCCCAATATGGGGAATAAACACATAAGCGTACCGCCCACCCAAAGCCAGTTAACCAAGGGGTTTACACTGACACGCAATGACGCACGCCCAGCACTATCTATGCCCAATAAGGAAGCATAAAACTCATTACCAAGACTAAAAATTGTACTGGCTTCAGAAAATTTCATGCCGGAGAAATTATGATAAATACGCATTTGCGGCGCTAAAAGTCCTTGCGTTTCTTTATCTTCATTCAAAATATTAATGCGAGCTTCTAAGTATTCAAAAGTTTTGGTACGTCCTTCAGTGAGGTCCACCAATTCCACTGTATAGCCGCCCACGGTACCTGTGGCGCCCTTGGGGAGTACCAAGGTGATTTCTGATTTATACGGGCCGGAAAAAGCCACACCCAAAACAATAAGAATAAGCCCTAAGTGTACGCCATGAGCGGCTAAAGCATTCCTTTGCTTACGTACGGACTTTTCGGCCACAAGCATGCCCAAAGAAACCAAGGCCGCCACCGAAGACGCCGTAGCCACAAAGGCCGTGGCTTGTCTGTAGCCTGTCATCCATAGCACCACTGCCGTCACCACAAAGACCGCCAGCACCACCATGAGCTTTTTCATATTACGCACGCCGCCATTCCAGCCAAGCCAAGGGCAGAAAGAGAATATGGCAGCCAAAAGCGCAAAGAGGGGTAAACACACTTTATTGTAGAAGGCTGCGTCTAGACCTTGAGATTGCGCCGACCATAACTTGGAAATAATGGGCCACAAAGTACCCAAACAAATGATGATGGAAAGCAAAATAAGCACCCAAGCCGTCACCACCAGCATGCCTTCGCGGCTATCAATGCCCACCAAGTTTTTACGGCTATTATAGCCTATGAAGGCCACAGCGGCGCAAATAAGAGTGCTGAATATGATGAAAATAAGTAAAGGCGTACCGACGCCACCGTCACCAAAGGCATGCACCGATTGCACCACACCGCTACGCACCAAATAGGTGGCAAAAAAAGCCGAGACGGTGGTCAGCGCCATAAGAAAGACATTGACGCGCCCAAGCTTACCGCGGCGCACTTGTATAATGGTGGTGTGCAAAGCTGCCGTACCCATGAGCCAAGGAATAATGGAGGCATTTTCCACCGGATCCCATGCCCAGTAACCGCCCCAACCAAGTTCCATATAGGCCCACCAAGCGCCAAGGATAATGCCGGCGGTAAGGAATAACCACGCCCATAAGGTAAAGGGGCGCGCCACCATAATCCAAGAGCCTTCCAATTCTTCATTGTCCGAAAGGCATTGCGCCAAGGCTAAACAGCCAGGGATAACAAAACCGCCATAGCCCCAAAAAAGTAAAGGCGGGTGAAAAATCATGCCGGGGTTTTGTAAAAGTGGGTTTAACCCTCTACCATCGGCCGGTGCAGGATTTTGCAAGATGAAGGGATTACTCCATCCTGTGAGCAAAAGCGCAAAAAAGGCCATGATAAGCAAAAAGAATATCCAAAACCATAAACGCGTTTCTTCGGTAAGCTTTTTATAAGAAGGAGTGAAGGAAAAAGCCGTTCCGGCCACAGCCACCGACAATGCCCAAAAGAGCAATGATCCTGGCTGGCCTGCCCAAAAGGCTGTCAGTCTGTAAAAGATGGGTAAAAGCCGGTCCGTATAACTGGCCACATACACCACAGAAAAGTCATTCCAGTACAAAGCATGCAAAAGAATGGCTGAAGCAAGAACCAAAGCAAAGGTCATGACAGCTTGTGCTTTTTCCACAAGCCATAAGGCATTGGCGCGGCCTTGGAAAAGCTGCATGACCGCAAGGCCTGTGCCGCCAAGGCTGGTGAGCAAAGCCACTATGAGCATGGCATAAGCGAAAATATACATAAAAACTCCAAAATATTACAAATTTAATAATATCATGCGCAAAAACAGCGCAAAAGAGCGTCAAAAAAAGCCCTTTTGACATTTTTTACAAAGTGAAACCGAAAAACAAAAGAAAGGGAAGCTTTCGCCTATGCAAAAACATCCCTTAAAAACTACGTCTTACGGTTTTCTTTTTCGTATTTGGACGGACATTTGGTCATTAAGGTTTTAGCCATAAAGACGCCATCGGCGCCAAGGCCACCTTCAATGATAACTTCTGCGCCGGCTTTAAAGGTATCCGGCACAGCGCCGCTGAAGTGCACCATAAGTGTTTGGGCGGTGTTTTCTGCATCCACCAAACGGAATTGTACACCAGGGCTTTCGGTGGTGGGGTGTAAATCTTCTTCGGCCACCGTACCAAAAAGCCGTGCCGCCTGAAGTTTGGAGCTATCTGCCGCCAAGGCCTCAGAGACATTTAAAAAGTAAATGCTGTTTTCCGAAAGCCCCGAATACACCAGATAACCTGCGCCACTCAAAAAGAGCAACAAGGCCACTATATAAACATGGGTAGATTTTTTCTTTGCCATTTGTTAATTCCTAGACGTTAGATTACTGAGGAATACGGTATTTCTTAGCCTTTTGCAAGGTAAGAATTATTCCTAGTAAGCGTTTAGTGCTTTTGCGTTGCTGCTTTACGGCGTAATCTGGCAAGTTCTTGTAAATCTGCCACAGCATCGCTTTCATCTACAATTTCACGTCCTAAAATTTCCTCTAA
>CAYJHH010000054.1:0-18145 GCA_964369995.1 uncultured Desulfovibrionaceae bacterium | reverse complement strand
CGCTTCGCGCCATACTTCACGGCTGGCGAGGGGCTTTGCCCCTTCGAACCCCAAAACACTAAAAGGCAGCAGATACCATGAAAAGAGTAAAGGTCGCACGTAGTACCGCCGTTGTGGTGCGTTTGCACCCAGAGGAAAGAGAGCTTCTGCACCTCAATGCAGGAGTTCATGGCCTCAGCATGTCAGATTACATTCGCCAAACGTGCCTTGGCATTCGCTTACGCAGAACCCCAGAGGAGAAACGGCGACTGCATGAATTGGCAAGGATAGGTGCAAATATCAATCAGCTTGCACGCTGGGCAAACACCTATAAAGGCACAGCGGAAGCGGTGGAAGTATTGACGGCATTGACGGACATTGAGAAACGCATCTTGCGCTTTGCCGATGCACCTACAGCGGAGGACGTGCCATGATGATGAAAGTTTTCCCCTACGGCACAGGCGAAGGCGGTAAGCCTAGCAAGTATCTTGTGCGTGTTGATTACCCCAATCGTGACGTGCATCCGCCGCAAGTATTGCGTGGCGACCCTGCCATGACCACGGCACTCATCGACAGCATCGACCGCCGATGGAAGTTCACTTCTGGAGTGTTGTCTTGGCATCCAGACGACAAGGTAAGCCGTGAGCAGGAAGAGGACGTGATGAACGCCTTTGAAAGTGTGGCCTTTGCAGGACTTGAACCAGACCAACGCAACATCTTGTGGGTACGTCATAGCCATGCAGGACACCATGAATTGCATTTTCTCATTCCACGAGTGGAACTGTCTAGCGGCAAGGACTTCAATGCTTGCCCTCCCGGTTGGCAAAAAGACTTTGATGTTTTCCGTGACCTCTATAATTGGCGTGAACATTGGGCACGTCCCGATGACCCTGCCAGAGCACGAGAGGAATTGCCCAAAAAGGCGGACTTATTCAAAGCTCGCTTAGCACGGTGGAGAAAGGACATTCCAGAAAGTGATCGTGACAAGGCCAAAGAAGTCATTCATGCCCACATCAAAGCCCAAATTGAGCAAGGGCTTATTCACAGTCGTGACGATGTTTTCAAGGCATTGCAGGGCTTAGGGCTAAAAATCAATCGCAAGGGCAAAGACTACTTGAGTGTTGTCGCTCCAGAGAGCGGACTAAAAATGCGCTTCAAAGGTGGTATTTATGGTGAAAACTGGAATTATACGGCTAAATCTAAGCAATTAGACGAGGAAAGCGAAGAAGAACAGCAAAAGAAAAAGCATAATCTTATCACACGTCTTGAAGCTCAACTTGAGCGTGTCATTGATAAACGTACCCAAACCAATCATAAACGCTATCCCATAAAATGGCCACAATTTGACCCAAAAAACAAACTACATTTACCAGAAAAACAAAAGGATACAGACCATGACCGAAACAGAAAGACTACTCACACAGACCTTGAAAAAGATGGAGGAAAACTACGAAGCCAGATTGACGGCACTCACCACCAGACTGGACGCACAGGAGGAGAAGCACATGCTCATTCTGACGGAATTGCGCACTTTGAAACGCTTGTTCACGGATGTAAGCGAAGTGTACAGCTCCTTGCAGACCTTGTTGGTGAGATTGAAAAGCGGCGCCTAGAGCATGTGCCGCAACAGATGACTAGGCGTATGCGCTAGGAGGACAATATGGGAAACTTCATACGTATTGACTTGCCCGACATTGAGGCCATGCAAAAGACGCTTGAAGCATTGCCAGACAAAAAACTTGGCAAAACACGAGAAGAAGCGGCGGAATTGCTTAATGCCAACATGCTAAAAGCATTGGAAAAAGGCTACAGCGTAAAAGAACTTTCAGAAATTATGTCACAGGGCAATGTGGACATTCCCTTGAGAGTTTTACGCAAAAAGCTAACACCGGCTGAAAAATCAGCACAAAATCAGGAGGTCAAAACCAAAGCGACAAAGATAACAGCAAAGGTAAAGGAAGTTCAAGAAAGTAAAGTCTCTGAACAGGACTACGAACTTCCCGATTATTATACACCAGATAAACCAGATTCGGAGTTATAATTATGAATATACAAAATAATGTTTACTACATAGGCGGCAGCAAAGGCGGCGTGGGCAAGAGCTTATTTTCCTTTGCCCTCATTGAATATTTGCTGAACAAGGAGAAAAATGTCCTGCTTGTGGATACAGACACCGATAACCCCGATGTCTTTAAGGCACATAAGGGGCTTAAATTATCCAACCTACAATGCCGCTTGAATAGTCTTGATGATGCTGATGGGTGGTCGGATATGCTTGATATAGTACAAAAATACCCAGAGCATACGGTAGTTATCAATGCCGCCGCTCGTACCAAGAGCAGTACAGCCAGTTATGGCGATATTATGAGCGGTGCTTTGCAAGAAATGGAGCGTAAACTTGTAGTGTTTTGGATAATCAACCGCCACCGTGATTCTGTGGAACTTTTGCATTCATTCCAAGAAGCTTTTCCTGACGTAGAAATCAACGTGTGCCGTAATTTGTATTTTGGCGATACACATCGCTTTGATATTTACAATCAGTCAAAAGCAAAAGAACTTGCAGAAAAAACAGGTAAAACACTTGATTTCCCATCTGTGGGAAATCGTGTAGCAGACTGGTTATATTCCAAACGCATGTCCATTCATGAAGCTTATCCCCAAATGCCTATTGGCACACGGGCAGAATTATGTCGCTGGCGTTTACTATTAGCAAAGCTATTTGACCACGCTCTTGGAGAATAGCTATGAACGCAAATTTTATGGATGAAATTCAAAAGACTAGCGGTAGAAAGCTCACGCAAGAAGAAATACAGCGAGTGCGTCAAGTGGGGGCTTCCTTAAACTTGCGTGATGATGACGCTCTCTGGTCGCTCTTAGCGGCTATGGAATATCAACGTGCTTATTACGAAGCCTTGCCTAAGAAAATAAATAAAGTCACAGCGGAGATTTTAGAGCGCATTTCTAATACAGCCGATAAGGAAGTAGCAAATGCACAAGCAAAGCTCACAGACAGCGTTGTGGAGCAAGCAAAACACCTCTCTACAAAAATTCATTATGCCACTTTGCTACCTATGGCCATGCTCGCTTTACTGTGCCTCATGGCTTTTGGAAGCGTGCTCATGTGGGCAGGTTTTCACATTGCTACAACAGAGTATATTCCCTTGGTGGCATGGCTACGAATGCCCTCTGGTATTGTTATGGGAGTGCTGAGCATCGTAACAGGTCTATTTTGCAGTTTTATAACAGCGAAAGAATATGCCGTAGGAAACACTTATTATAAAAATGGTCTTAAGACATTGGGATTTTTTATAGCTGGAAGTATGCTTATTGCCCTAACACTACCTATAACATTTTAATGTTGCTCACGTTGTCACGGTTTATGCAGCGCGACATCTCCTTGCGGGTGTCACTCACATAAACCGCGCCAACGTGAGCTTCGCTGAAAGCACAAAAAGGCCACCATGAAATACACTCCATGACGGCCTTTTCTTATTAATTGTTTATGTTGCGCTATGCAGAGTCTTTTTCGTTATCCTCGTGCCCAACACTTTGAATGTAAGCCACAATATCCTCTACCTTCCAAGCAGTAGTACGTTTTCCCAAAGTTACTGACTTAGGGAATATCCCTTCCTTGCATCCATCCCACCAAGTGCTTTTACTCACAGGGATAAGTGCCAACACTTGGGGTAAACGTAAAAAGCCAGTTGGGGGTAAAGGGTCGCCAATTGTGAAATGTGTTTGTTTCATAAAAATCTCCTTTTGATTTTTTAGGAGAATAATCCAAGGCAGCGTGAAAAAGCCCTGAATTGGTCGGGAATAATACAGGAAAGACGGGAATAATCCGCTACAATCCAAAGAGATTTAAATAAATTTATACTGTGGTGATATTCAAGGCCTGTGCTTTCTCAAGCAGTCTATGGCAAGCTTTGCGGTAGGTGCTATCTTCTTTGTTGGCAGTTCCAAGCAGTTTACCAACATAGGTTTTATTATTCTGCCCACACCAAGAGTACAGTACATAGGCAATAACGGCATCATCAAAATTTGCTTCACGCATGGCGTCACGCACCGCCATGGGCGTTTTGCCTTCCCATAAATGACGAGGTATACATAAATGAGGTGTTTCACTATCTGTGGTAGGCGTTACTTCATGGGGCGTGATATTAGCGGAAATAGGCAAATTTTGTGCCGTGATATTTTCAAAGAAGCTTTTGGAAAGCCCTTTAACTTCTTGCCGATAGGGATACCCACAATCCACAAGATGTTGCACAGCATCTTTTTTCTTTACTGCAATGGTATGTGGTAGAAAATATTCAAGATGTCGTATGATATTGCTTGTATAAAATGAACGCTCTTGCGCTTGTGCCATTTCAAGAGGGGTAAGGGGGTTATCTATGTCTGTTTCTTTGGGCAAGATAGCTCGGACAAGCTCCATCATCTCAGAAAGGTTTTGTGGAATGGGGTCATAAGCTTCATACAAAACAGCGTCAAAACCCTTATTAAAGTAATGTCTCTGTAATAAAGGAAACGCTTGTGCCAAAAAGACACCCAAGGATTGAGTAAATGCAGAAAATGAAACCTTTTCGCCGTCTTTCTGTGGAAGTTCTGGAATGGCTATACCTATTTTCTGTGCGGAACGCTCCGCTAATTCCTTCCAGCAACTCTCCCAAACATGTACCCACAAGGCATAAGAAAAAATACTCTTATGGCTGAGTGCAGTATAAAGACCAGTTACTTCTGAGTCGCTTAAATCAAAAGCCGTGCGAAGCTTGCCTATGGTAATGAGTTCTTGATGTAGCATGAGCGGCATATTATCTAAAAAATACACCCTTGTCAGTAAAAGGAATAGTCAAAATGACATTTCATAGCGGATTGAATGTCCGACAACGTCCCACGAAAGTTTTTTTAATAAATTTTATTTGTGGGTATTTTTGCAGGTATTACTTATTTAGTTATAAAAATATTTTATAAATTCAATATAATGTATCTCAATGAAAAGTCCGAATGTGGCAGACCATAGAATACAAGGCCGCCGCTATTGAGCAATTTCGTAAAGGCGATTTATTACAAAGAAGCATAGAGGATGTGCAATCGGAAGCCGCCAATGCCGCTGAAATGAAAGCCGCTGCCAGTGGTAATCCCCTTATCCTCATGCAAGTACAGCTCGCTAGTGATTTACGCAAACTGGAGGCTTTATATGCGCAATATCAGCGTTCACAGCACCGTATGCGTGACAGCTTAAAAATGCTTGCCTCAGCGGATGCACGTCTGGCAAAGCGAGAAGAAAATCATGCTTTGGATAGTCAGCATCGTGACAGCAATACCGACAAATACATGGATAATGGCAAAGAGCGCATACGCTTGCATTTCTTCAAGGATGGAAAAATGCACACCGATAAAGACAGTGAAAAGCTCAAAGGCTTTATCGTTGACGGCGTGAAAGAAAGCATGAAGGTGGGCAAGCCGGCAGAACTTGGTCAGTATCGTGGCTTCACCATTTCAGCTCGTGCCAGAGGCCAAGCGGAGCAATTTTCTTTCACCCTCAAGGGCAGAAGCGACATTGAATATGCGCCTGAAAATCTGGTGTACAGCTATGACGAAAACCTCAGCTTATCGGGCTTTTTTCAGCGCATAGACAATTTTCTCGATAAGGGCATGGACAAGTCTATGGATAACTATCGTGAAAATACCAAACGTGAAAAATCAGAAATGGAGACCATCAAAGCGAGCATCGACAAGCCCTTTGGGCAATTTGAGGAACTGTCCTTGGTTCGTGAAAATCATTCTGCCGTCATCCGTGAATTGCAAAGAATGCAGGATGAGCCGGGTTATGTGAGTGAGTGGAAACTTAAAGAAAAACTACAAAATCCTGTTGAAGCACCAGTATCAAACATAACAATGAGGGTGGCGTAATGCGTAAAAGAAGTAAACACGCAAAACACGGTTTTAAGTGTTCGCTACTTCAAGGCTTCTTTTAAGATTTTGCTTGGTGTAAAAGCCGCCGCTCTGCTTGCAGGGATAGTTATTTCTTCGCTTGTGCGTGGATTACGGCCTTTGCGCTCTTTACGATGATTTACTGTAAAAGAGCCAAAGCCCGTGAGGGTGATTTTCTCATCGTTCTTTAATTCTTCGCTCATGCTTTCAAGCAGGGCGTTAAGTGTGCGTTCTGCCGCTGTTTTTGTCGTATTGGCATAGGTGGCGATTTTTTCTATTAAGTCAGCTTTGGTCATAGTATTTGGCTTAAAATCAAGATAAGAAGATAAAAATAATTACTATTCTACTGAATTATTACACATAAAAGGCACTTAAAGGACTTGACAAAGCATTTTTGCGCATATATTTAATAGGTACAGGTTGGGCAGGAAGTGCTGTTACACCCCCTGCCCTTGGGCAATCCCCCTGTACTTTCATGAAGTTACAAGAATCAAGCCCAGTATGGAGTATCAGTCCTGCTGGGCTTGATTCTTGTGGGTTATTTGTTAATCCACTTTAGAATCATGCCAACTATAACCCCTGCTACAATCGCAGCAAGAGTATCTGACAGGAAATGCTCCATAAGCATATCCTCCTTGCTTGAACTCGGAGGATTGCCCACGCATCTTGTATGGTACTTTGCTTTGAAAGGCAATAAGAATCAGAAATGAACACCATTAAGGCATACCCGTTTTTTGCAATCAAGTTTTTTCCAACTTGAGATGTTAGCTTTTGTGCATGAAGTTTACTTTGCTGTCATTCGTGAGCTATAAAAAATAGGATGATCCGAGCTATGTGAATGGAGCAAACTTTAAACATAGCGTACAGGTTTTCATTAAGACACTCGTGCCGAATTTTGCTATACTGTTGGTATAACTAGGAAATAAAATAAAATATTTTAATTTTTCATACTTCTTAAGAAATATAGCTACGAAGCAACTCTTTTATTTGTGGATTATCCGTCATTTCTAAAATGTTATCATCTGTATCCGGATGATGCTGTAACAATAATTTTATTAGCTGTATACTTTTAATATTAACATTTGAATCTGTAAGCGCATATAAAATAGGAGTAAAACCATCATTTGTTTTAGAATTAATGTTAGCGTTATATGCCAAAAGAGTTTCTACAATTTTTACTTCTTTACCCATAATTGCATATGTAATAGCAGTTAATCCACTATTATCTTTCATATCAACATCTGCATTATTATCTAATAAAAAAAATACAATTTTATTTAAGCCTCGGCGTGAAGCTAACATAAGGGCAGTAGAGCCATTTTCGTCTTGAAAATTTATATCTGCTCCGTTGTCAAGATAAAATTTTAACTCATCAATTTTAATAGACGAATTTATACAAGACAATAAAAATGTATATGAATAATCTGGGTTAGAATTTGTATTGTTTTCTGAATTTTTTTCTTGTTCTTTAGCATAAGAATCGACGCGCTTGCGCAAAACAAACAATTCAAAAAATTTAAATACTAAACATAATCCTAGAAAAACTAAAATCAATTCAATCATCATAATACTCCTTAAATATAATTATCATTTTTGGATAAATTCGTAATTATTGCAATAGCCAAATGAGAATATAATTTAATATATGTTGTGACTTGTTATAAAAGGAAGTTTTTTTGCTTTCTTTTTCCGCAGTAAATCTAAAAACTCAGCTTGAGCAATTTTTTTGAGTTGTTTAATAAATTTGAGGTAGTACGAATTGTCTTCACCAAGTATTGCTCTTATATATTGTATTTTTCCTAATATTTTTTTGTAAAACCAAATAGAAAGTTGCATTGTTAATTTTTGAGGATTTGCGATGTACTTATTTGAAATGTTAACAAAAAGCCTGTTTTTTCTTCTGTATTTTCTTGCCTCGTGAAATAAGCCGTTTTTTTCGCAGTTATGTAAAATTGCACGAAGATTTTTTAAATATTCTCTGGGAAGATTTATTTTTTTATTAACGGTTAATCCTGTAGTTTCCATACGATTATTTTGCAAATGAAGCTTAATTTTTTTTTCATTTATTAAAAATAGATTTTCAGAAATAATGTTTTCAAGCACCGTTCCTAAAATTATTTTTTTTCCATTTTTTTTTACAATACTGCTATGGAATATTTTATCGTTTGTTGAAAATGTAAGGTCATCGGCGTATCTTGAGTAGGAAAAGTTATACGTAATGCTAAGTTGGAAAAGTTGTTTATCGAGGTTTCTACACACTAAATTGCTTAGAATAGGCGATGTTGGAGCTCCTTGAGGTAATCCTCCATTATAGCATACAATATGAGTAATGGCCTTACATATTTCATCAGGAAAATAACACATTCTTAAATTATCATAAACCTGTTTACTTTTTATTTCTGGAAAAAAATCTTTAAAATCAATATTCAAAATACACTTTTTTCCTACATGAAGTCTGGCGCCATCTTTTATAGATTTTCCACGTACAAAGCCACAAGCTGAATCTTCAATAGTACAAAAGTTTTCAAGATAGCGAGCAAGTTTTCTTTGTATTTTCTTTAAATAGTCATTAGGACTTTGTATTTTTCTAATTTTTTCACTTTTTTTTTGAATTTCAAATACGGAATAATATTTATCGGTTGGGGTAGAAAGTAGCTCATGTAAATCTTCAAGTGGTGTAGATAAAAAATTTGCCAAATCGTCTAGATTTGAAAAAGAAGTTAAGTTTTTATTTTTAAGGTGAGTGTACATGTGATAATCGCGCATGTTTAAGTGCTATTTTGTTAAATGTCATTTTAGCTAGTCCGTCAAAAAGCTATTTTGTGATTTGTGACAATCGGCATTTCAACGAACTAGCAGGCAAATTCGTGTTGAAGGCATCTAATACATTTTAAAGTACCACTGCGTAGCGCTAGTGTTAAAGAGCAATTTGCCATTTTTTGCATTTTAGAGTAGCATTTTTTTTTGTCAATAGCTTATTATTTTCTATGAAAATTAGGTTACTCTGAACTTTAGCAAACACGCCGATAGCTTTGTCTGCAAGTGCTTGAAATAAAAATTTTACTTTTTTTGAGGAAAATCGTTCTATTTTGATATGACTTTTCCCAAAAAAAGACGTGTGATGCTAAAAATACAGAAAACTAACATGTGTGGGGTTTTAGAGTGCTTTTTCCCTGCCTCGTGCCGTATTTATAATTCATAAAAATAAATGCTTATAGCGTTGCCCATGGTATCTCAGCATCTTATTTACTAGAAGTTGTTTTTGTAAAATATAACTATAATTTTTTAAGGTGTTTCTTGTGACTAAAATCTTAAAAACAAAAATACTTACTGCTGGTGGAGTAGAATTTGACGCTCAAGCCCCTGTAATTGTTTCAGCAAGCCGTAGTACAGATATTCCTGCGTTTTATAGTGATTGGTTTTTTGATAGACTTGAAAAAAACTATTCTGCATGGATTAATCCTTTTAATGGAGTCAAAAGCTATGTTTCATATCAAAATACTCGGTTAATAGTCTTTTGGTCTAAAAATCCTAAGCCACTTTTAGAACATTTACCGAAATTAAAAAAGAAAAAAATAAATACATATATTCAGTTTACCTTAAATAATTATGAACAAGAACGATTAGAGCTTGGTGTCCCAAATCTTTTAGAGCGCATTGATACATTCAAACGGCTAGTAGACGTTCTTGGTAAGGGGCATGTCATATGGCGTAATGACCCTCTCGTCTTATCAGATAAATTGTCTATTCCCTTACTTCTTGATAGACTTGAATACATAGCAGAACACCTTAAAGGTTATAGTGAAAAATTAGTATTTAGTTTTGTTGATATTGAGTCATATAAAAAGGTGAAAACAAACCTTTCTAAACTTGAATCAACATTTTGTGAGTTTACGAATGAGCAAATGCTTACTTTTGCAAAAGAATTGTCTAATAGAAATAAATCGTGGGGATTTGACTTAGCTACATGTGGCGAAAAAGTCGATTTGCAACAATTTGGTATTTTAAAGAATAAATGCATAGATGATGTGCTTATTGAAAAATTATTTTCGCATGATTCTTACTTAATGGAACACTTGGGGATAAAGACAAATATTCATCTTAGCTTGTTTGATGTAGCATCCACAACACGAAAATCTGTCAAAAAAGATTGTGGACAAAGAGAAGCCTGTGGGTGCATAAAAAGTAAAGATATTGGGGAATATAACACATGCCCGCATCTTTGCGAATACTGCTATGCAAATACCTCTAAAAAGGTTGCTCAAAAAAATTATAGTGAGCATTTAAAAAATAAATATTTAGATACAATCACAGGTAGATGACCATGGCGATGTTTGACTATATCCAGAACTTACAAGAAGATGTTCGCTTAACAGTTGAGCACATAACTGAAGCTGCAAGAACACTTTTACCACCTCAATTTGCTGCAAAGCCTTGGCTAGCTATGCAGGATAGAGGAAGGGAACTTTTAGTAGAAGAACAATCGCTAAATGCTTATTTCGCAGCTTATGCTCATTGGCATAAAAGTAAGCTATGTCAAGCCTTTCGTAAAATTCCTATAGATTTCTTTCAAAGAAAATTTAATGTTGTAGATTGGGGCTGTGGGCAGGGAATGGGGGCATTGTCTCTGTATGATTTTTTAGAAGAAAAAAAATTGCATGAAAACATTTCAGAATTAATATTGATTGACCCCTCAGCTAACGCTGTAGGTAGAGCAGCTTTATTTACTTCTAAGCGATACAAGAATACTAAAATAAGTTATATTTCAAAATTTTTTCATGACATTAAAAACGTTGAATTGTGCTTTGATAACGAATTACCCTGTTTACATCTATTTTCTAACATATTAGATGTGTACGGTATAAATCATCAAGATTTAAGCGAAAAAGTCGCTGACACATCATTGAAAGACAATCTCTTAGTTATATCAAGTCCTTGTTATCATTCTGGTAATAAAAATATTGACTCTTTTTTAAGTTTTTTCAGTGATTATAAACTTTTTACAAAAGAATTAGAATCGAATAAATCAGTTAAGGGTTATACTTATAATATTTCAGTATTACAGCTAAGTAATAACTTTGAACATAGAATTTATACACCTAATTTTTATCCTCCTGTTGACTATAAAGCTTCGTATGTCTGTGATTTTGTACAAGAACAGCTTCCTTTGCCTGTAAATGAATTTTTTGCGGAACTAGTTGCTTTTAGGGTGTATGCTCCTTTTTATGTAGGTTCATCTGTATCTGAAGATTATCATCCTATTTTTGCAGTTATTAACAATATAATTACACGAGGTTTACCCACAAAAGCTCCGATTCTTATGGAAAAAATATTTGAGGAGCTTGGATATTCTAAATTTACAAACTGGTTGGGTTCTATACATTTTAAACAAAATAATAAACAAATAGACGTATTAAGCCTAAAAAAAGATTACGCTCAAGAGGACGCCTGCGTATTATATAGCCCTATTGGTGTCGCTAGAATTCAAAAAGTTTTAGTTGAAGCTATTTTGGCAAATAAGCTAGATTTTAGTCTTAAAGAGTGGAATATTTTAATTGAAGAATGTGATGTTCCTTGTGGTGCGATAGCTATCCGAAGTTTTGTCGAGTTATTCAAAAATATCACTCAATTGTCGGCAGATTATGATAGTTTTTTTCTACCCAAAATAAATCTCACGATTATTTCAAAGGATATAAATTCATCACTTCATCTTAATGAAAATGTATATGAAAGTCCTCGTAGTCAGCACCTCAAAATTGAATTTGATTTTGTAGTCAATTATTCATCTTTGTACACAGATGAACATATTCGAGAAGAGTTTCCTGAAACAATATACAGGGTGAAAAATAAGAATTTTTATACGATAAAATCCTTAAAGTCTGCACAAAGTGAAAGATATGTGTACACAAGTGAGCCCATTTTATATAAGCCTTTAACTGAGCATTATGAAGATTTTAATGTAGCTTGCTTGAAATATTTCTTACAAAATATTTTTAGAAAAGAAGATTTCAGAGCGGGGCAAATTCCAATTTTGAATCGTGCAGTACAGCGGAAAAGTGTTATTGGATTGCTACCGACTGGTGGAGGTAAATCGCTTACATATCAATTGGCTTCAATTTTACAGCCGGGCATCACGATAGTAGTAGACCCTTTACGTGCGCTAATGCAAGACCAATATAACGGATTGCTTAAAATTGGCATAGACTGTGTTTCATATATTGAATCTGAACAAAGCTCTGCAGAGAAAAAAAGACATGAATATAACATAGAACAGTCAAAATCTTTGTTTGCATTTATATCACCGGAGCGACTATGTATGTTCAATTTTCGCGAGCGGTTAAAAAATATGCATGATATGAATGTTTATTTTTCCTATGGCGTCATTGATGAAGTGCATTGTCTATCAGAATGGGGGCACGATTTTAGATTTTCTTATTTACACCTCGGAAGAATCCTTTACAATCATGTTAAAGCTAAGAATGGATATATTAGTTTATTTGGACTAACAGCAACAGCGTCTTTTGATGTACTGGCAGATGTTGAACGCGAACTTTCAGGCGATGGAGCATTTCCAATTGATGAAGGAACGGTTGTTAGATATGAAAATAGTAATAGGCTTGAATTACAGTATAAAATTTTTGATATAAATATTAATTCTAACATAAAAGGTTCTGACATTTACATAAAAGGACTTATTAATCAAAAAAAATCAGAATCTGTTCCTAGCATAATCAAAGATTCGCATATTTATATAAATGAATTGCTACAAGATAAAAACATTGATTTTATTAAGAAATCATTTTTAGAGCGCGAAAGTATTATGGATGGCGAACTATATTCGGATGTTGTTAACAGAGACTTAAATGTTGTAGTTTCTTCTGATTGGTATAAACAACAAGATTTTTATCTTCACGGAGGAGTTGTTTTTTGTCCGCACACTAAAGGTACGCTTGGTGTTGTAGCGAGCCCTACAAAGGCTGGCGTTTCTGATATTCTTAAGAGTAAAATTAATAATAATCATGTTGCAACTTTTAAAGGGGGTGACGCTGTAAGCAATCAACACTCCTTTTTAGCTAGCAAATCTCCTTTGATGGTTGCCACTAAAGCTTTTGGCATGGGTATAGATAAACCCAACATACGACTGATTCTAAATATGAATATGTCTTCTTCTTTGGAAGGTTTTGTTCAAGAAGCAGGAAGAGCCGGGAGAGATAGAAAGCTTGCGTTAGCTTGTATTCTTTATAATAGACAAACAGATTTCGATACGATTAACTACTTTTATTCAAATAATTTTAAAGGAATAGATGTAGAAAAACGAATGATGCATTTCATTCTTTCTCAGCTTAAAACCTTGGCTGTAGATTTAAAAAAATCACAAAGATTTTATGTTGCTGGCTTTCTAGATACATTACAAAACTCATCAATTGGTGATGAATTTTTATTTACTATTTCATATGACTTATTTAAGCTTGAAAAGACTGAATTTGCTTACATAACGAAATTATTGAAACTAAGCCATAATCTCGATAAAAACGACCTAAATAATTATAAAGCTGCAATTGAAAAAACTATATATCGTATGTCTTGTGTATCAATTATTAGCGACTATACTATAGATTATGCAGGTAGCACTTTTACTTTTTTAGCTAAAAAAAAGGGAGAAAATGGTTATTTCGCTAGCCTTAAAACATTTTTGACGAGATATTATACTGAAGCTAAAGCTGCAAGTGAAGCTGAAAAAGCAAAAGAATATAAAGGATTGTGTGAAATTCAAAAGTGTCTTGGGTATTTATCAGAATTTGTGTATACGCAAATAGCTGAAAAACGAAAAAGGGCTATGCAAGACATTGATGCTTTTTGTAAAATTGGAATTGACAAATCTAAGGATTGGAAGGTTTTGAATGAAGAATTGAAAGATTTTATTTACTATTATTTCAATTCAAAATATGCACAATACGACTATGTAGCTGACTCTGGAGAGCCATTTTCCTTACTTGTCGATTCCGATAAAGGAAAAGTATCAAGCTTTGAGCTTTTATTTAAATATATGAAAGTTATAGAGCCTGAAATATATGGAATTGGCACTCCTAAAGATAACATAAAACATTTACAAGGGGCTGTTCGTCTTATTCGGCGTGCTGTTACTAACGAAAACCCTATGTTATCGATGCTAAGTGTTTTTTGCTATTTATATTTATTAACGGATAATGATATACATAAAAATAAAGAGATTTTAGAAGATTATAAATCTGCTTATCTACAACTTAAAAAAGATAACCCATATGATTTTTATGCAAAAATAATAGAATTTAAAAAAAAATTATTAAATTTAGGGATATCCGAAGAACTTATTAAAGAATTAGAAGAAAATGAAATTGTGTATGAATTATCTTTTCATAACGAATGGTTAAAAACTTTCTTAAAGTAAGGGGATAAAATGAGTAGCTCCAGTGAAATTTTAAAAAGCTTGGCTGAGCTTGAGTTGTCTTTAAAAGACTTAAATGATTTTAGAACTAAAGCAGATGAAGTTATCACAAAAGGTTCAGACATTAATAAAAAATATGAATCTTTTAGTGATGACTTTGGAGTCTTTTTAAAAAAACTTTCCTTAGCTGTAGAAAAAGAGCGTGATGGTGTTATTAAGCTATCCGAAAATATAACAAGTGACTTTAAGAACAAGATAGAAGGCGAAATAAGAATATTTGATGCATTTATAACCAAAACGATGCGAAATCTTGAAGATAGCCATCAAGAAGATATAAAAAAATTATCAAGCTGTTATGGCAACTATGTATCTGTGCTAACTCAAGTTTCTAGTATAGTAGAACAAATTCAAATTGTATCAACTCAAATTGAAGAAACGTCTAGATTTATAAAAATTGATATAAACAAAGAGCTAGAGAAAAATAATATCATCCAAGAGGAACGTTTGCAGGCGATATCATCTCAGATTGAAGATATGTCTAAATCCATAAAAATGGATATAATCAAACAATCAAAGAAAAACAATGTAGTTCAATGGATTTTAGTATTACTTTTGGCAGCGAATATTTGTTTAACTGTCTATTTTAATTTAGATACGTTAAAATACTAATTCCCCTTCTTTTGTTGGTTAATGGTTACATGTAGTGAATTGTTCTGATTTTTATACAAAATGATAATTCAAGATAAATCATGTGTACGACAGATTTTATAAAAAGGTTTTTTGTGAAGAATGGCGAAAGCTTAAAAATGAAGCTAAAAAAGAGAAAAAAGGCTTATTTGTTGATAAAAACTATATAATTCCCGAAAATTTTAGACATAAATTGGTTCTTTCAAAAAATACAAAATATCCTTTTTGTGTGTTTGTAAAAGAAAGCCCCTCTATAGCTTGCAAACTGGTTTTAATGCTATATAGAGGGGGCTTATTCCTTTTCTCTATTATAAATGCTATCCTTTTCGCTATTAACAAGACAATCCATGCCATGAACTAGCAAAGCTGTCCCCGGTGGATGTATTAAATATAGTGGAGCCATGAGTAAATGAGGTACAAAAATTAATAGCAAAATACCAATAATCACAGTTCCAAAACAAAAACCTATCCATGCTACAAGTACAGTTATAGCAAAAGCCCAAATTGCTAAACCAAGAAGGATACAAAACAAGCCTTTAATTTTTCTCATTTCTTTACCGCCGCATATATCAATCCCAACGGAACAATAATAATCATTAGAGGCCAAAATATAGCAGACAGCAGTGCAGATATAAAGCTTTCGTTTCTAATTATAGAAAAAAACAACAATACCGCAACAACAATGTAAATCCCTAAAAACATATACTACTAACCTCTTTTTTTATATGATTACATTTCGTTGCCTATACAAATAATAAGTAGATTCAGATGAAAATCTGGAAAAAAGTAGCCCTAAAGAATTTACTTGTCAAGTAGGCAGTAACCCTTAAAAGACTCTCCAGCCCCCTGTTAATTTGAGATGTTAAAAACAAGATAAGGTGTTATGATGATAGTAATTATCTTTATGGTTGCTATGCTTACAGAAAAAAGATATAATTTACAGCACTAAAAAGAAAGGTGATAGCTATGAACGATTCCATTTATAAAGATTCTAATTCAATTTCAAGTAAGACCCAAAGCCCTCTTATAGTTGCATCAATGAGTGGAAACATACAAGAAGTGCAAAAACTTTTAGATAATGGAGCCGATATTAACGCTTGTACTAATGGTGGATTTACTGCTCTTATGTGTGCTGTAGGGGGTGGGCATGTAGAAATTATACAAAAATTACTTGATAGTGGGGCTAATGTTAACTTTTGTAATAACGAAGGTGACACAGCACTTATTATTTCAGCGCAACCTGGATGTATAAATATAGTCCAAAAACTCCTAGAGAACGGAGCTAATGTTAATATTCATAACAAAAAAGGTTTTTCAGCCTTTATGATCGCATCACAATTTGGACATACAGATATAGTTCAAATGTTACTAGATAGAGGAGCTAATATTAACACTTGTAATAATAATAACTTTACCACACTTATGTCATCAGTGGGTTCTGGACATGTGAAAATAGTACAAAAATTATTAAATAACGGAGTAAATGTTAACGCTTCTGACAATGAAGGGTCTACAGCTCTTACAATCTCAGCACAAGTAGGACATATAGAGATAGTAAAAAAATTACTTGATAGTGGGGCTAATGTTAATGCTTGTGATAATCGTGGACATAATGCTCTTATGATTGCCTCGTATTCAAAACATTCAGAGATAGTTCAAGCATTATTAGAGCATGGGGCTGATGTGAATGTTTCTGACAGTAAAGGGGTTACTGCTCTTATGATTTCAGCACAATTAGGGCATGTAGAGATAGTAAAAAAATTATTGCATAATGGAGCTAATGTTAATGCTTGCAATAATCGTGGGCATACTGCTCTTATGGCTGCCACACATTTCAAAAAACCAGAAGTAGTTAAAATATTATTAGATAATGGAGCGGAAGCAACAAATAGTGCTAATACAGCTAATAAAAATCACGGGGGCTGTCTTACAATGGTACTTTTATCGAGCATTTTAATTTATCTAATGCTATAGATGACCATATCCACTACTTTTTATAACACAATTTACCCAACCTAAAAAATGGAGGAGGAAGGCACTCCTTAGAAAGGAAAATCATCCATTTCACTTGTTCCAATTGCTAGTCCATTACTAGTATTTTGTGGTTCATGCTGAAATTGTGTGCTGTGATTTTGAGCTGACATATTGTTTTTACGGTCGAGAAATTGTACACGCTGGGCTTTAATCTCCGTCATAAAACGTTCTGCTCCGTCTTGTGCTTGGTACTTACGTGTGCTTAAGCTACCCTCAATGTATATAAGTGAACCTTTTGCAAGGTAGGATGCACAATTTTCAGCTTGTTTGTTCCATACTTGCACTCGATGCCATTCAGTATGTTGAACCTTTTCTCCTTTATTGTTAATGTAACTTTCATCAGTAGCTACGCTAAGACTGCAAAAAGCACTTCCGCCTTGTGTATATTTCAACTCAGGGTTAGAGCCAAGTCTTCCAATAATTTGTATTTTGTTGAGCACCTTGAACAACTCCTAAATAAACAATGGGTTATAAAAAAGCAGTGTTACTGCTAAATTTTCAGTACTTTTATATATGTGTTTTCACGCCAAGTCAAAAAGTTTGCAGTTATAGCTTTTTTGCATAACTCGATGTATTGTTTATTTTTTCTTATATTTAATAGGTAAAATTCAATAAAAGAAATTTTTATATTTTCTCAAAAAAACCAGAAAAAACGCTAAGCATATATCCATAAATATTCGATAAATAAAATATATATGCTGGTGAAGTATGCTATTTTGTTTATTGCTCTGCAATTAAATAAAAACATAGGGAATGGAGGCTCAAGTTCCATTCCCATTTTTTATCCTAATTACTTACAAATATAATAAGCAACTGCTCAAATTTTGATATATAATTTACTTATTCCTCCACTTGCTCATTTTCGTATTCTTGTTCTATAGCTTTCATAAGCCATTGCTTAGCTTGAGTAAGGCTTTTGTATGTTCCTGTGCCGGTGTAATAATCATAAGCAACGTAGCGTTGTGCCATTGCATAACCGCCTTCTGCGGCCTTGAGCATCCAGTAAAAAGCTTTTTGGGGGTTAAGCTCTGTGTCGTTTTTTCCTTTGGCGTATATATTGCTCAAATTAAAACACGCTGACACATCACC
>CAYJHH010000053.1:17062-18191 GCA_964369995.1 uncultured Desulfovibrionaceae bacterium | reverse complement strand
AAAGCCCAAAATGCCCAAGCGGCAAACTACCCTTTTTGTACCATTGAGCCCAACAAAGCCACTGTGGCCGTGCCTGATAAACGTCTAACAGTCTTAACCGAGCTTGCTAATCCACAAAAAACATTACACGCCAATGTGGATTTCATCGATATTGCCGGTTTGGTACGCGGCGCCAGTAAAGGGGAAGGCCTTGGGAACCAATTCCTTGCCAATATTCGTGAATGCGCCGCCATTGTTCATGTGGTACGCTGCTTTGAAGATGAAAATATCACGCACGTAGACGGCACTGTAGACCCTTTACGTGACATTGATACCATTGAAACAGAGCTCTTACTTTCAGACATTCAATCCGCTGAAAAGCGTGTGGAACGCTTACGTAAAATTCGCGGAGACAAAAGCGCTCAAGCTGTGGCAGAACAAGTGGCTGCCCTACTTGCTCATTTAAATGATGGCAAACCTGCCATTACTTTTGCTCAGCCAGAAAATGAAGCTTTTGCCGTACAATGGCGTGAAATGGGACTCATTACCGCCAAAAAAACCATTTATTGCGCCAATGTAGATGAAGAAAATGCCATTGAAGGTAATGAATATGTAGAAAAAGTACGCGCCCTTGCCACGGAACGCGGTGCAGGCTTTGCTCTTATTTGTGCTAAAATTGAAGAAGAGCTACAAGGTTTACCCGATGAAGAACAAGCCGACATGTTGGCCTCTTTTGGTATTGAATCCAGCGGTCTTGAAACCATCATTCGCACCGGATATGCCACGCTTGACCTTTGCTCCTATTTTACCGTAGGTGAAAAAGAAGTTCGCGCATGGACCTTCAAAAATGGTTGGAAAGCGCCACAAGCAGCTTCCGTTATTCACACAGACTTTGAACGCGGTTTCATTCGTGCCGAAGTTATTGCCTATGATGATTTTGTCCAACATAAAACCGAAAGCGCTTGCCGCACTGCCGGCGTATTACGCACCGAAGGCAAAGAATATATAGTTAAAGACGGAGATGTTATGCATTTCCTCTTTAATGTGTAATTTTTGTTTTTTGGGGTTTTTGGAATTTTTAGGTTTTAGGTTTTAGGTTTTGGGGGGGGGGGGGGGGGGGGGGGGGGGGGGGGGGGGGGGGGGGGGGGGG
>CAYJHH010000053.1:0-17052 GCA_964369995.1 uncultured Desulfovibrionaceae bacterium | reverse complement strand
TCTTTTTTTATTTTTTTTTTTTTTTTTTTGGGGTTTTTTGTTTTTTTTTTTTTTTTTTTTTTTGTTTTGGGGGGGGGATAACCTTTTTAAAAATGTTTGGCTCCCCCCGCACCCCCCCTCTTCCAAAAATTTTTATGGGCGGCCACATCCACGCTTTGCCTCTTCTATCCTTCCGCATGCAGATATGAGTCCCCTGCGCAATTCCATGAACAGAACTTTCTTTTTTTGGCCTCTAAGAGGCATTCTTTTTTTGTGAGTCCTAGGTCAAAAAACAAAAAATAAAGGCTGAAAATCAGCGCAATTTTTTGCTCATTTCCACATAATGCATTTGTGAATAGCCTTTTCTCTCATAAAGTTTTATGGCGTCCACATTCTCCTGTGTCACCTCAAGGCGCAAACGCACCACTTTACCCGCATATTTTTCTTCTATGAAATGCAAAAATTGAGAGCCATAGCCCTTTCCTTGAGCTGAAGGCACCACATACACATCCTCAATCCACAAGCACATGCCGCCGTACTCCGTGGAATAGCTCTTAGCCACCATGCCATAGCCCACAAGGTCATGTGCATCTTCAAAAACATAGCCTTCCACAAAGGGCAAATCATCAATACAATCGTCTATAGCTTTTTCCAAAACTTCTGTGGGGGACTTTACAAGAACAGCAGAAGATTGATAGAAGACCTGCATCATGGCAAGTACATGTTTTTTATCCTCATGTTTCATGTCGCGTATTTGCATATATTTCCTTTTCGCAAAAAAAAACGGGGGCAAAAACTCACCCCCGTAATTATTTTATATGTTTATTTTTTTACCAAGTTTGTTGGCGATACACTTCAAGGGCTTTTTGTTGCTCTGCAAAGTTCGCAAATCCTGCTTGATGTAAAGCATCATTTACTGTGGTATTCCAATCCCATGTGGCATAAATCACAGGCTTATGGAAAGTATCACGGAAATTGGACAATTCTGTACGATAGAAAGATTCTTTAGGTGTGTCTAAGTGCTCACGCAATTGCTCATGACGACGCTGCAACTCACCTTCATACCAATCTTTAATATCTTCAGGCTGATTATATTTCTTCAATATATGACCATAGCCTTCTTTTTCCATAAGCTTACCAAGGCGGGTGTGATGCTGCGTAATGAGCCACTTACCAAGATCAGCCGTACTAATATTTTCTGCTTCAATGGCAGCAATATCTTGCACTGTTTGATAATAAGTATCTGGCACCACAGAGGCAGAAGCAATACCAGCAATGGCCACAAGACCACGTAAGATAAGACTATTTGAAACACCCTGTCCGCAGAAGCCAACTTTTTTGCAATACTTTTGACCGGTGAAAATGGTCACCAGTACTGCCCAAATAACAGCAGGATCTTCTTCATCATAAATGTGGCTTAAGCTTGCATTATCACGGTCGGTGGCAAGAACCATTTGTGTCATGTCATTAGAACCAATGGAGAAACCATCAAATTCTTCCAAGAATTGCTTAGCCAAAATGGCATTGGAAGGAATTTCCGACATGAGAATGATTTTTAAGCCATCTTGACCGGGACGCAATTTGTGCACTTGATCCAAATAACGACGCATGGAGCGAGCTTCTTCTAAGGTACGCACAAAGGGCAACATCATTTGTAAATTACTGCCGCCATAAACACCACGAGCAAGCTTAAAGGCTTCAATTTCCCAGTCATGAATATTACGGGAAACACCGCGATAACCAAGCATGGGGTTATCTTCCATGCTCTCAAACAAATGCCCGCCAAGTAAGTTGCGGTATTCATTACTCTTAAAGTCTGTAGTACGATAAATAATGGTCTTACCGTAAAAAGCCATGGCAAAAAGCGCTAAACCTTGAGCCAAGGTTTGTACATAATGCTCTTTACCAGTGCGGAAACCACGCTCTTTAATGATAATACGGATTTTTTCAATAAGGCTATGAACTTCATCCATTTCCTTCTTTAATCCAGAACGCAAGCCCACTTCTTCACGCAAACGTGTAATATTTTCAAGCACATCCAAAATAGCAGGAGTGGCATGAATCTTTTTCACATGCGCATCAATGGTGGCTTCAATTTCGGCACGGCGCTTAATATCATCCGTATCTTTAGGAGAAAGCATGGCAATCTCATCATCATAACCCATGATAATACGCACATGTTCATGCAAATCATCACTGGTTTTAATAATATCAATACGTCTGGCAGCAGCTTCCCAATACTCATCAATCTTATTTTCAAGCTCACGCATTTTGCGATGTGCCAATAATAATTCTTCTGGAGCAAGGTTGGCAGAGTTCACGGCAAGGCGTTTAGCTTCTGAGGAAAGCCCTGTAATTTCACCTACGTGCGCACGTAAATCAAGATTAGAGACTATGAGACCTGCAGAAATTTGCTCACGCAAAATCTTAGATAAACGATCTTCCAATACGCGTGCTTGCTTTTGCGCTATTACTTCAAGGGTGCCGTTGTCATAGGCTTCCAAAGCGCCTGGGTGAATGCTAATATTACCTAGCATAAATTCCGCGCGTAAAAGACCCACTTCAAATTTAGGAATATCACGCAAGCGCGATAAGAACAGCGATTGACCAACGTCAGCCAGTACAAGGCCCACTTTAGCTTGTGTATCAGGAAGCTTAGAAAGATCCATCTCCCCGCCCACTTCTTGTAATGGTAACAAGCCGCGATATACCTTACCCGTGGTACCATCCACGGTTACTTCTGTGCCATCCAAAGCGCGCAATTTATCCACACGTTGAATACCAATAACCGCTGCAATGCCAAGCTCACGAGAGGTAATGGCTGCGTGGCTGGTATCTCCGCCAACGTCAGCCATGATGGCAGAAGCCACACGCATGCCTGGCACCATGTCTGGGTCAGTACGCTCAGCGGCTAAAATATCGCCTTTGGAGATTTTATTTAATTCCAAAGCAGAGCGTAAAAACTTCACTGTACCTTGACCAGCACCGCGCGAGGCGCCATTACCTTCTACCAACACTTCAGCAGTGGCGGCGCTTTTGGGATCCACTTCTTTGCGGCGCATAAAGATGGTATGCGGATGCAATTCCAGCTCATCATTCCAGCGTGTTTCGGGGCGAGCTTGCACAAACCAGAGGCGATCTTTGGCATCAATACAAAACTCTGTATCCATAATCATGCCATCATACGCTGCGCTTACAGCGCGCACGCCCTTGGCCACGCGCTCTGCTTGGGACAAAGACAAGGCCCAGCGCAAAGCTTCAAGTTCTGGCACTTCTACTTCTTTTGTGCCGCCCTTTTCATCATAAATAATCTTCATGTCCTTACGGCCCATTTGGCGAATTACCACCTCAGAACCATTATCTTTTTGGAAAACATAAAGTTTATCTGGCGTTACTTTACCGCCCACCACAGCCTCACCAAGACCAAAGCTTGCATCAATGCTTACAAGATCTTTACGGCTAGTACCGCGGCAACCTGTGGCGGTATCGGCAGAAAATGCTGTACCGGAAATAACAGGATTAATCATTTGCATCATACATACAGAAAGAGAGGTATTTTCGATGGCCCATTCTTTCTTAGCAATTTCAGCAATGCTTTGATCACCTACTTCTTCAGCTTTGGCAAGCGCATCTAAAATGGCTTCGCGGCGATAGGTCATGGAGCGCAGGTTATACGCAGAAGCGCAGTCCCAATGATAAGCCATAACAACTTTATCATCGCCCACCATGTTAAGATAAGTATCTTGTAAGCCAGCAAAAGCCTTTTTACGTGAATCTTCGCCAGCTGCAGAAGAGCGCACAGCCACAGGAACTATTTCACCATCATTTTCACCACAAATGGCGTGATAAGCATCTGCTACAGCTTTCACCACATCTTTAGGTATTTCCACTGACAAAATAGCTGTTTGCACAAGCACTGAGCGTTGACGTAATTGGTCAATACCTTCAGGAGATGTGGCAAAACCTTCCACAACGTTATTAATAAAAGTGCGTAGTGGTATGCGAACATCGCTTAAAGAGGCACTGGCTTCACGAGCCATTTTACCAAGGCTGCGCACAAATTTTTGTAAAAATTCTGGATCTTGATTAATTTCAGAATCCATCCAGTCAATGCGTTTGTATTCTTTTTCCACCACAGAACGAATTACAGAACCAATGACGCTGGTTTCATCCAAAATTTTATGGAATGCATCGGAAGAGATGGCACGAAAATGCGGGGCTTGAATTCCTGGAATTTCAGAAATCAGCGCAGTATTATAGTTCTTACCACCCACAAGTAACTCTGCACTTTCTCCCATGGCCACAATATCGGCACCAGTGAGAATAAGTTTTTGTACTTGTTTTGTTGCAGTTGCAGGGGCAGACTTTGTTGCAGGCTGCTTCTTTTCCATTCCGTCCTCCATAAAAGTGATAGTGCTGTTAAACAATTATAACTATTACTACAGTACATTTAGAGCTCAGTGATAGTAGAGCTTTTTTCTTGCCTCATACAAAAACTATCTCTTTATAAAAGACGATACAGATGTTCTGTCTAAAGCTTCCTACGTGTAGCAATTTTTTTGTATACTGTCTAGCCAATTTATGTATTTATGTTCATTGATAAAAATATAACATACTGATAATGTATAATTATTACTTTAGCATAAAAACACCGTACGCTTTTTTTGAAATCCATAAAGATATGGGCTGCAAAATTTTTCCAAAGGCAACGGCAGCCACAATATTTAAAGGAATAGCGCTCAGGCTCGTCACCAAAATAGCCATGCCATAGCCCAAAACCGCATGAACCTGAAGAAAAATCCACGCGGACACACTAAAAAGTACAAATATATGCGCTATAATATATTCAAAACAATAGCGTGAACAGTGCAGAAAAACTTTATTTATAAAGAAATTTTGTAATGTTGCATTTTGACATATGGCCAGCAAGACGGCAAAAATACCAAAAGAGCGCAAGAAATATTGTATAAAGGCTTCATAAGAAAAACCCTGCCCCATGCTTAGCGTAGTCCAAGGTGCTTCACCCACAAAGGCGCTGAACAAACCAAGCACAAAAAGTATGTTAAGATGGAGCGCAGACAGTGGATTTTTTTTTCCATGACATATATCTGCCACCCATACTCCCACCACAAAAAAAGCATACAAAGGAGCATTATAGAGCAAGAGCCATAAAAAAACATATATTATAGTGCGATGTTGTACTTTTCCCCAAAAAAGCAATACGGCATAGGAAAGATACGATCCTAAAAAGATAATATGCATGCACCATAAAGAAGTGACATAATCACTGGCCCCCACTATCATGGCCCCAAAAAGCCCTGTCCAAATCACATCTTTAAGTAATACGGACTTAGGCTCTACGGCTATATTCCATGGTTCTTGCAAAACATGGCCAAGCTCTTGTTGAAAATACCAATCTTGAGTGAAGAATATATAAGAAATAATAAGGGAAATAAAAGTATAAGGCACAAAGCGTGCGTAGCGAATAAGGGCTTGTTTATGTATCCATTGCTCATCTTGCTTAAAAAAATATATATGTGCGGGAATAAAAGCAATTATGGCAAAAACATATAAAGCACATAGCTAGCATTGGAAAAAAAGGAAAGAGGAAAATACGCCCAAAAATGTCCCCATTGCTCAGGCGCATCTATGCCACTATTCCATCCCACATAACCTTTTACATCAAAGGTTAGTAAGTAATGAAACAACACTACACAAAGGGCGCAACAACCTTTTAACCCATCAATATAAGGGATGTGTCGCGACATGATTTCTCCTTTATAAAGAAAAAAGCCTTTCCAAGTTCAACTCAGAAAGGCTTTTCATTTTTATGCTATGGCATCACCACAATAGGGGCAAAACGATATACCATCTATAAGTATGGGGTGTGCGCAAGCCTCATTGGGGCACACTTTAGGCACAGGCCCAAGCTCCACAATAAGCTCACCTTCCACCACAGAGACCATTTGTTTGCTTTCTTTGTAGTCAGCAGTTTTAAGCACACGTACAACCACGCCGTCCATGGGTGCCAGTACAGCTTTTTCTTGTTTCATAATAGAAACGTTAAAGAGCTCTTCACCCTTTTTCACCACATCTCCAGGATGCACATACATAACCCAAAGGTCACCATTACTTGGCGAAGCCACATGTTCTGGATTATTTGGGTCAGCCTTAGGCACACCCTTGGAAGCTGCAGAAATAGGCTCTTTTACCTGTACATCTGTGACCATAATTTCTGAGTCAAGCACATAGCGGCACACAGAAATACCGGCGGCATTGGGCTCAGAGAAAGACAAGAACACAAGGTGATGCGGCTTGCCGTGGCTATCTTCAAAGTACAAATCTTGCCCAAGGCTTAAACCATCAAACCATACATGCAAAGGAAGATTATTGGGGTCACCGTATTTAATCTTAAATTGCATGGTGCTTATGGCATCACCTGGGTGATTTAAATACATGGAAAACTCTTCATCGGTGGGCTTGCGACGCATAATATCAATGAAGGCTTGCTCTTCGGCCGCCAAATTGACATCTTCCAATCTTTCCAAAGGAGAGATTTCTACACGATCAGCAATGGCGTTTTTCCAGCCATTGCCAAAAGCACTTTCATAGACCCAATCCGCAGGGAAGCCGAGAGGCAATTTACCAAATTTACCCAAAAGTAAATTACGGAAAGCATCGTTACAATCTTGATAGATATTTAAACGCGCCGCATGCATTTCTGGGCTTAATTCGCTATCTTCATGGGTAGTGATTTCTTCAATTACCTGTAAAAGATAGCGTACTTCTTCTTCACCGCCGCGCTTCCAAGCACCGGTTACAGCAAGGAAGGCCGTATTCCAAGTGATTTGTGAACCTGGCGTTACATCATGATAACGCACAATTTTACGAGTACCGGCAAGGAATTTTAGCATATAAGGCAGCAAGTGAATATACCCTTGCTTCACAGCACCTTCTTGCGAAGAAGATGTGGCACCGCCAGGCATGGCATGCTCCACCACATCATAATCAATTCCTTGAAAGTACGGAGCGCAATAACGATCGTAATAAGGCATGATTTGCTTACACACAAAGTTAGCATCGCGAATGGCGGCTTTATTCAAATGTGTTTTTAAACCCAGCTCATCTTCTAAGTAGGCAGCCATGGAAAGAACATCACCCTGACCATAAGAGCGTACGGCGGATCCCAAACCTACGTCAAGAATATGCGCACCGGCTTTAGCAGCGGCGCCGCAAGCAGGCACAAAAAGGCCATCGGTATAATGTCTGTGATAATGTAAAACAAGAGCAGGCCAACGCTTACGCAAAGCGCTCACAAGTTCTGTCATAAAGCGCGGCGGGCAAACCCCTGCCATATCTTTAAGACCAAGGATAATTTGACGGGATGCTTCCTCTAAGGAGCCGCCCATAACACTTGCTACCATGCGTAAAATGCTTTCTGTAACGCCCATATAATGGTTTACATCAAAGCCTTTGGCATAAGACAAAGAAAGCGCTGGCTGGAAGATAGCATCTTTACGCGCCATGACCACTTCTGCCAAGGGAAGCATATTTTCCACATGGTTTAAAAAGTCAAAGCAGCGAATGATTTGATAATGATCGCAAATCATTTCACCTGTTAAGCGCATAAGATTACGAGGCTGCGGCGAGTAACCAAGTACGTTGGTGGAGCGCACCAATATTTGCTTATTGGTCTTAGGTGCAAAGGAATTCCATTCTTTAGCTTCAGCAAAAGGATAGGTCATGTTTGCAAGCATGGCCACGTGGAAGTGCGCACCGCCACCATTTTCAATGGAGAAATATCCGGCATTATCCAAGTATGGCCCAATGAGCTTATCTTCAGCCAAGCGGAAGCGATTACCGCTATTGGACTGCGTAAAGTCACGTGGGGTGGTATCGGTAAAATGCACATGATCGGTATCACGCACATAATCAAGCAAAGCTTGCCTGTCACCCTTGGGATATGGCGAAGGAGCGCGGCGATCTGTACCCAAAATAGGAGGCAATACAGGGTCAAATTCTGGCATACGCGGCGTATCAATAGAGCGATATACACCAAGCTTCACATGCGGATTATACCCTTTAGCAGAAATTTCTGCCACTAAATTAGCTAAGCGCTCCCCTTCTGGTGCCATATCAGTATAGCACATAAGTTCCGGTGTTTGCGCAATATAATTTGTATCAAAATTCGCTTGGCGGAAACGTGGATGCTTTAAAATTTGCTTATAGAAAGGAATGGTGGTCTTAATACCGCCAATGATATATTCCCCAAGCGCCCTTTCCATGATGCTTAGGGTTTTATCCCAATCGCGTGCATAGGTAATGAGCAAGGCACCGGCTGAGTCATAGTTGGGCGGAAATTCATAACCAGCCGTCATATTGGTATCAAGGCGTACACCAGGGCCACCGGGAGACACATAACGCGTCACCAAGCCGGAATTGGGATTAAATTGGTTTTGTGGATCTTCGCAGTTAATGCGCACCTGCATGGCAAAATGCACAGGCAAGGTTTCTTCTTCGCTCAAACGTAGCTTTGCACCAAAGGCAATGGCTATTTGCTCTTCCACAAGGTCAATACCATAACGTGATTCCGTGATGCCATGCTCCACTTGCAAACGGGTATTTACCTCAATAAGATAGGCTGTACCATCTGGTTCCACCAAAAATTCCACTGTGGCCAAAGAATGAAAGCCTGCTTCTTTAATAAGATGGCAAGCATAACCTTTAAGCTCTTTACGCAGCTCAGGAGTAAGCCCAGGCCATGGAGAAGGAGTAATTTCGATAAGTTTTTGGTGATTACGCTGTACAGTACAATCGCGCTCATCAAAAGCAAAAACATTGCCATGCTTGTCGGCAATAACTTGAATTTCAATGTGGCGCACTTTGTCCAAGTATTTTTCCACAAAAAGGCGTGGATTACCAAAGGAGGCTTGCGCCATGGCAGAAGCTTTAAAGAAAGCATCTTCTAGCTCAGCTTCATTGAAAATGGCAAAAATACCGCGACCGCCGCCGCCGCCTTCAGCTTTAAGCATAATGGGTAAGCCCATTTCCTTAATAAGCTCACGGGCAGTGGGTATATCCACAGCCCCCTCGGAACCAGGCACCACAGGAATGCCAAGTTTTTTGGCCATATCACGGGCTTGTACCTTATTGCCAAGGCTATTCATGGCTTCTGCGGTGGCTCCAATAAATACAAGGCCGGCTTCTGCGCACTTTTTAGGAAATTGAGAATCTTCTGAGGCAAAACCCCAACCGGGATGGATACCAATGACACCGCGCTGTTTTGCAAGGGTAATAATGCGATCAATATCCAAATATGCACGGGGATCTTTGCCGAGCAATAACAGCTCTTGTGCAGAAGAGGCTGCCGGTGCTGTTTTATCTACATCGGTGGCCGTCATGGTGGCAATGGCATCAAAGCGTTCGCAAATGGAACGACATATACGGCGACCGGGAATGCCACGGTTGGCCACTAAGATGGGTTTGCCACGTAAAAGCTCTTGGACTTCCTCAAAGCTTCTCAATTCCTGAGTATTCATAGTGTGTAATCCTTCAATATGACATTTCGCCTGTACTACTTAAGGCGAAGACTTCCACTGGTACATTGTTGTTTTTGGCCATGAACATCAAGGATAATTTCACCTAAGCTTCCAAGCCCATGTAAAACTCCTTGAATAATTTCTTGCCCATCATCTAGTTCAACATAATGCCCTTTCCACAACAAAAAGGTCTCTGCGATATCCTTCCATGCTGCATCCTCGAGCAATTTTTTCTTATAACAGAAATATACCTGGCTTACAAGGTGTAACCATAAGCATTGTGCCGCCGCGGCATCAGCGCTAAATTCACAATTATTTACGAATGTTATACTATCTTTTAGCTGTTCTAAAGGGGGTAAAATCCCCGCAGGAAAAGCATGATTTTTACGTAAAATACTTTCTTCTGGCGCGTGTAAAGTATTTATGCCTATACCTGCCAAAAGAACTCCTTGCCTCTCTTCAAGCAAAATGCCTCCAACCTTATGCTTCCCTGAGGCCAATACAAGGTCATTGGGCCACTTTAAGCGTAAGTGATAGCCAAGCTGCTGCATGGCAAGTAATAACAAAGTAGACAAAGCCGGAGCAGCTCCCATATGTGCAAAAGCATCCGTGGTGGGGAGACGCAAGGCTGCATATATATTCCCCCGAGGAGAATGCCATTGGCGACGTGTTTGACCGCGTCCAGCGCTTTGACTTTGCGCAAGAACAGATCCCCACACGGGCAAAGCATCTTGCGCCACCAATGCCCATGCATCGTCCAAAACGGAGCCTGTATCCCCCACCAATGTCACCGGCGCTGGCAAACTTGGGCTATGCCACTGTTCTACACTTGGCCCCAAAGGCAAGTGCTGTGTTTTTCCTTTTCCCTGTACTTCTTGTGGTAAGGCAAGGCTTTTTTTTTCTACAATTATATGCAATGCTCTCTCCATGAAATTCTATATGGTTGGCGGCGCAGTGCGCGACTTACTCATGGGCCGTATGCCCAAGGATGTGGACATGGCCTTTGAGGGCTGTGGTCAGGATTTTATTGACGCTTTTCCCGAGGCACAAAAGGTGGGCAAAAGCGTTCAGGTTTGGCTTTTACATGGACGTGAGTATATGCCCTTACAAGGGAATTCCATCGCCCAAGACCTTAAATATCGCGACCTTACCATTAATGCCCTAGCTCTTGATGAAAACGGTGTACTCTTTACCCATCCACTGGCTCTTTTTGATATAAAAAATGGCTTATTACGTCCAGCATCCGCGCACGCTTTTTTTGACGATGCCACACGCATCTATCGTTTAGCACGCTTTGCCGCTTACTATCCCCATTTTCATGTGCATGCTGAAGCCTTAGAGCAGGCACAAGCCGTTACGCAGCAAGCTCTTCACGCCACTTTACCCGCAGAGCGCGTGGGGAGAGAAGTATTTAAAGCCCTGCAAAGCGCCAAGCCTTCACGCTTTTTTACAACACTTAAAGCTGCTCAGGCACTACACCCTTGGTTTACAGAACTCAACACACTTTCTGCACCGCATAGAACGCTTTGGGAACAAAGCATGGATGCCTATACTCAAAGTACCTTTGCCAACGCACAACAATCACCCCATCAATGGGCCATGTTACGCTGGATGTTTTTGGGAGCTTTTTGGAAGAAAGAAAAAGAACAGCGTTCTCACTCCTTACAAGAGTATACTCTACATAACTTAGGGGAAAGACTACATTTACCCTTATCTTTTAGTAAAGCTGCGCATGTCATGACACAGTTTTTTGCTCAGGCTTGCACCTTGGAAAAACTTCCAGCTGAAGAACAAGTACACCTCATACTTAGTGTACATAAGGCAGGACTTTCTGAGCTTTTTTGGCTTGCCACGGATTATCTTGGCTCCATGTTACCCTCAAAAGACATTTACATGCCGCAAAGCCCCCATGCCTTAGCCGTATTACGAGTTATTATGGCGGTACATTTGCCCGAACAATGGCAAAATCAAGGCGTAGCTTCTGGGCAAAAACTTTTTCACATGCAAGTACAAGCCTTGCAAAACGCTTTACGTGATCAAAAAATAAGAAAGAGTACGGAATAAAAGAATAAAGCGTAGATTTAAGATACTCGGCACTGAAAAAGCATGTAACTACCGGTAAAAACAGAACTCTTAGTTCATAGGCTTAATACACTTTACCAGAAATAAACCAGTGGAAACACGTTTTTAAGCGTTGACTAACTAAGGTAAGGCTAAAAAATTACGCCCACGCTCTTCCATAAAAGAGCATAAAGCATCCATTTCTTCCCCATGATCATAGCCTAGCACATGCCCAAGACCATGCGCCAAAAGGCGAACCGTATGCTCCAATACAGGCTGACCATATAAAAAACATTCTCTGAGCAAAGTATCTACAGACAAAACTAAAATATCTGGCTGTTGCGTTTCAGGTCTACCTTCATGCAACATGCGGCATTGTGTGCCTACACGCGCATATACCCTTTCCATGGCAGGAAAAGACAAGATATTGGTAGGGCCATGCCCTTGCATATATAGAGCATTTACTGTGGCCATGGAAGCATCTCGCACCACATGCAATTGTAAGCATAATTTTTCTGACACAGCATCGTCATCTGTCATGACAGACGTATACATGGTCACAAGTAAAGCTTGCAGCACATGCTTAGGCAAAGGACATAGCCAAGAAGCCTCATTATATACAGAAATATTCATAGACAAAAAGCGCTTATTCTTTCTGTGCCAGCTCTAATTTATCCAATTCTTCCTCAGACATATCCAATTGTACTTTTTCAACCTTTACCTCTGTGGATACACTGGGATTAGCCGGAGGATAGGCAATGCGCTGATGGAATAAACCTGTTAAAATACGCAGGAATTGCTCACTAATCTTATGCAAATCCTTGAAAGTCAAGGACGATTCATCCAGCTGACCTTCCGCAAAAATCCCCTTCACAATGCCGTCCACATGGGTTTGTAAACGCGCCGCCGTGGGATCACTTAAAGTGCGGCTTGAAGCCTCCACCGAATCTGCCAACATAAGTATGGCAGCTTCTTTGGTTTGTGGACGCGGCCCTGCATAGCAAAAATCAGATTCGCGTACATTTTCCCCATTGGCCACAGCTTTATGGTAAAAATAACGTATGACCCTTGTGCCATGGTGCTGAGTAATAATATCAGTTATTTCATCACCCAATTTATATTCTTGGGCCAATTCCGCCCCTTTTTTAATATGCGCCGTTAAAATAAGTGCACTCATGGACGGAGCCAATTTGTCATGCTTATTACGTCCGCCAAATTGATTTTCGATAAAATAATCCGGATGGCTCAACTTACCCACATCATGATATAATGCACTTACTTTACACAATAAACTATTGGCGCCAATGGCTTTGGCTCCGGCTTCCACCATATTGGCCACAATAAGTGAGTGATGATAGGTTCCCGGCATGGTCACCATCATTTCTTGCATAAGGGGATGCTCAAGGCTCATAAATTCCATAAGCCTAAAGCGTGTGGTATAAGAAAAAACCAATTCAAGCACAGGGCTAAAGGCAAAAAGCATCAATAATGAAATGACACTATTGACCACCACAGCCACAAATTGCCCCGGCCAATGCCTAAAAGGTGTTTCCAAAAAGAAAGCCGTGGCCAGCCAGAAAAAAATCTGTCCTGCCAGTAGTGGTAAAATGCTCCACACCACATCTTGACGGCTTTGGGCGCGAGTTACAAGCAAGGTGGCAAACATGCCCCCCAAAAAGTAATATAAAAATAAAGCCAAATCGCCCTTAAACATGACGGTGCTAAACAGCGCCAAGAGCAAACTCATGGTGCAATAGCGGCGCGCAGCAAACACAAGTGCCACAAGTCCCACCACGCCGGCCACAGGGAAAGCATACGCTAAAGCCTCCACTTGTGAAGCTTCGCCTGTTCTGGCGGCAAAAACATACACAGCTTTGGCTGCCAAAGAGCAGGAAAGCAACAAAAATGCCATAAAATAATAGTCTTTATGACGCAATGGCGTACCAGGTTTTCCGCTGGGCGCCAAAAATAAACCAATAGAAATTAAGATACTTAGTAAAAAAATACCTACAGAATAGCGTACATGTAGCCACGTACCCACAGAATTATAAATGGCTTGCAACTTGGCTTGTTGCTCACGGGTAACCAAGTCACCCTTTCGTACCACCATTTCGCCGCGTTGTAAGACATAATATACAGGGTCCACATGGGCCACCACAGCATCTGCTCTTGTATTGGTCAGTTCTTTATTCAGAGAAAGCGAAGCCGGCATATAGGCAGATAACAAAATGATTAAAGCCCGCCGTGCAGAAATATCCAGCACAGGGTCATGACGAATAACAGAGCTTAATTGCACCAAGGTGGATTGTACATCGGGAAGATGATTAACATCAAGGCGCAAAGTTTCATCACCTGATTCCACATCGCGCAAAACAGCCCCCCCCTCACCCACGCGAGCCGCACGCATATCGGTAACTAAACCTTTATGAAGTAAAGCGCGTACATTGGGTAAAAGGTGTGCAATAATATAACTTTGAACATTAGATCTTGCCAATTGAACCAGCACGTCTTCGGCAATTTCTGGCGTAAGGGCATTTTCCAGCTTACGCATGGCCACGGCTTCTTCTTTAGAATTTAAGCCATTAACTTCGCGCAAGAGATTTAAAACCTCAGTATTAAAGCTTTCAAAAGCTCTGGGATTTAAATCAAATACCAAGGGCTGTGCTTTACGTAATTGCTCACGCCTTGCATTGGTGGCAAACATATCCTCCACGGATAAATCACGCGGCGCCACCACATCAGTTTCTGCAACTGTTCCGGCAATATACACTTGAGATTGATGCTCATAATTAATACCGGCAAACAATGACAATATAAAAAAAGTACACAGCAAAATAACCAAGCCATACCCGCAGTGATGGCGGTCATACAGCATTTTGCCAATGGCTCGAAGAGAATTTTCGTTAGATCTTTTCGTTATAGGAATCATAGGCCGCCACTATGGCGCTCACAAGATTGTGGCGCACAACATCTTTTGCTGAAAAATTATGAAAGGCTATTCCCTTCACATCACGTAAAATACGTACCGCTTGCACAAGACCTGAGCGAGACTGTACGCCATCATCTCCCCATTGAGGTGGCAAGTCAATTTGCGTCACATCTCCGGTAATAACAGCACGCGATCCAAAACCAAGGCGCGTTAAAAACATTTTCATTTGTTCAGGGGTGGTATTTTGCGCTTCATCAAGGATAATAAAGGCATCATTTAAGGTACGGCCACGCATAAAGGCCAAGGGTGCCACTTCAATGATGTTTGTTTCTAGCATGGAAAGCACCTTAGGCTGAGGCAGCATATCATATAAAGCATCATATAAGGGGCGTAAATACGGGTTCACTTTTTCGGCAAGATCACCCGGCAAAAAGCCTAAACGCTCACCTGCTTCCACAGCAGGGCGAGTTAAAATAATTTTTTTAACCCTTTGCTGCATAAGCATAGAAAGCGCCATGGCCACAGCAAGGTATGTTTTTCCCGTACCGGCCGGCCCCAAAGCAAATACAAGCTCTTTTTTAATAAGCGCTTCATGATATTCTTTTTGCGCTAAATTCTTAGCCACAATGGTCTTTCGAGGCGCTGCCACAAAAACCGTATCTTTATACATGCGACTTAAAGAAAGTTTAGGCTGTTTTTCAAGCATGGAATACGCAGCACTCACATCTGCATGTGTGAGCACTTTTCCTTCCTGCACTTGTCCATACAGCTGCACAAAAAGATTACAAAGCCTTTGCAAAATATGATTGTCTGGCGTTTTCACCGTAACGCTGGCACCACGTGAATGAATGTGCGCTCCACTGACTTGCTCTAATACCTCCAAATGGGCATTATGTGGCCCAAAAAGAGCATTGGCAAGGACAGGGTCATCAAAGGTTACAGTTTCGCTCAATGCAGTATTGTCTACCATGGTTTAGACTTACGCCTTTTTTGCCTATCTGTCTATTTTTTTCTAGTCATTTTAAGCATAAAAACACCTTGGCACAACTTATGCATCAAGGTTCCCATCTGGTATTACAGGGAAAATTTTTTCCTCTCAGGCCATTTTTACCAAGGTGGAAACTATGTCCGTATCAAGTATATATAGCTCTGGTTCTTCTCTTTATGCTTATCAGTGGAACAATCAGCAATTACAAGGTTCTGTGTCGACTAGTAGCTCTAGTTCCAGTAGCAGTGCCTATAGCTATGAAGGTGCTAGTACTGTTTCTTCCATGGTTGAACTTGCCAAATACGCCATGGAAGCCATGGGTGTTTCCAGCAGTGATAGAGTAACATTTTCTCAAATTGAAAATTATAAAAGCGAATTGGAAAATACCTTTAGTAAGGAACTTAACGAAGCCATAGGCAATACCATCGTCTCCCCTTCTGCATACTTTACTGTATCCATGAGCGATACTGGCTCTGTTACCATAGACACAGCCCACGATGATGAAGCCTTAGTACAAGCCTTTTTTGATACTAACCCAAGCTACAGAGAAAATTTACGCCAAAGCTTTGATGAAGCCGGCTTCACAGGTCAAGTGGAATTTACCGTGGGCGCGGATGGAAGCATAGTTTCGGTAACGCCGCAAACTGTCACCGAAGAAGTGGAATGGGAAGATTCTACCATGGGCTCTAGTATAATTGAAGGCCTGAAAACTCAAGGTATTAGCTTACCACAAAGTTTTTCCGTGCGCTTTGACGGCACAGCTGTGGTTATGGAAGGCGAAAGCAGCGATGCTGAGGCCATCAATGCCTATCTTGCCAGTAATCCCAATATTGCCAGCGAAATTAGAAGTACCCTAGAAAGTCAGGGGCAAAGTGTAAACTCCGTGGTCATTATTAACTCTTCAGGCATAGTGACCAGTAAAACCACCTTCACCCCCGAACAAAATGTCGAGCAAGCCGAAGAATTACAAAACTTTCTCCAAGAACAAGACGTTGGCGATGATATGAAAAATCGCCTTGAAAATATGGGCATTGATCCCAATATTGACTTCCGCCTTAGTGTTGTGGACGGTAAAATCACTGTAAATAGCTCTCACCCCGATGCCGATAAAGTTCAAGCACTACTTGATAGTAGTGAAGAACTCACCAAGGCATACCTTCAAGTAGACGCTTTAGCCGGCCTTGAAGGGGCGCGCAAATCCATGCAAATTGACCCTGCTGCCATGCGCTCACGCATACAAATGGAAAGCATGGCCGCATGGTGGGATCAAACCGGTGCCTCTAGTATAGGCTCCTTCTCCTCCGGTAATTTAAGCTCCTTTACAGGTGTAAATAGCGTTGTATAAGAACTTTTTGTGGGGGAAAGGGGAAAACTTTTGCTAGCGCCAAAAAGTTTTCCCCTTTCCCCCACACCCCCTATCTCCTTTCAAAACGCGCTTTATATTTTTTTTGCCACAAAAAAACCATCAGATCACTGATGGTTTTTTACATTATATGCGGAAAAAATTTCCATAAGAATAAAGACTTCGTCGCCATAAAAAGTTTTTGAGGGAGGGG
>CAYJHH010000052.1:0-18283 GCA_964369995.1 uncultured Desulfovibrionaceae bacterium | reverse complement strand
TTCATGAGGCTGGCAAAGTCGCCTGTGGCTTGTGAGGTGGTGCGCAACATGGCATAATTTTGCTTACGCACGGAAGCCGTAATGGCATCAATATCTTGTTTGGGTATCATGTAGCGATGTAAGACTCTGGAAAAGACCTCCACGGATGTTTCAAATTCTTCTGCCACCACATCAGTGGCGCCAAGGTTTTGTAAGGTGGTTACCTGTGTTACAAAACGGGTACGTGCAATAATATGCACATGAGGATTAAGGCTTATGGCTTCTGCCACGGTGGCCTGCACAGCGGCGGGATCTGAAATAACAATGGCCATGGCCTTGGCGGTGGCTATGCCCAGGTGTTCTAAGACTGCAGGTTGAGAGGCATCCCCATAATGAATGGGCTCTTTTTCATGGAATCTTTTTACGGTATCAGGGTTCATTTCTAAAATAATATAGGGAATGGAACATTTTTTGGCAGCTGCAGCTAGGTGTTGTCCGCTAATACCAAAGCCCACAATGATAAGGTGATTGTGCAAGGTGTGGGCAGCAGATTCTGGCGCGGCAGTGGGCGCCACATCTGCATCTAGTTCTTGTAATTCTTCTTTTTTTCCTTTGCGTTGCGGTACGCAAAAATCAGCAATGGCAGGGGCGTAATGCATAAGTGCTGGGGTGAGCATCATGGTAATGATACTCATGGCTAAAAAGCCTTGGTATAAGTCCTGGGTAAGTAAACCTGTATCTAAGCCAGAATTAGCTAAAATAAAGGAAAATTCACCTACTTGAGCTAGCGTTAAAGAAGTAATGATGGCTGTACGCAATGGATACTTTTGAATAAGCACAGCGGGCAAAATAAGTAAGGCTTTAATGAGAATAAAAAGAAATGTATTGCCAAAAACAGTGCCAAAGTGACTGGTAAAATACTGCATATCCAAGAGCATGCCCACGGAGATAAAGAAAATACTCATGAAAACGTCACGATAGGGTAAGACTCCGGAAACAACACTCATGCTGTATTCTGAACGTGCCAAAAAGAGGCCTGCCAAGAAGGCGCCTAAAGAAAGGGATAAGCCAAGCCATGCTGTGAGCAGGGCTAAGCCCATACAGAGGCCAAGGGTGGTGAGTAAGAGCAACTCGCGTACTCTTGTGCGTACCACCGCTTCCATGAAACGATGTAAGCCAAATTGCGCAAATAAAAATACGGCGCCAAGTACTAAAACCACCTTACTTATGCCCCAAAAGGCCGATAAAGGGTCAGCATCTACAGTGCCGCTTAAAAGGGGTACCAAAAGCATCATGGGGGCGACCATAATATCTTGAAAGACTAAGATAGCTAAAGATAATTTACCCGGAGGCGTCCCAATGGTGCCTTTTTCCTGTAATAATCGTAAAACAATGGCGGAAGAAGATAAGGCAACCAAACAGCCTGTAAAGATGCCCCAAGCCCATGATTTTTGAAATACTGTGGTATAAATAAAGGTGATTACAGCAATGGTTAGGCCAATTTGTAAACTTCCGCCCAAGAATACAGGCTTTTTTAAACGCTCTAAAGCATCACCTGAAAGCTCCATGCCAATGGTAAAGAGCAAAAGAGCCACCCCAAGCTCCGCTAAAATGTCCAAAGCATGAGTATCACTAATAATACCTAAGACCGAAGGTCCGCATAAAATACCGGTAAGTAAAAAACCTACTGTGGCAGGAAGTTTAACGCGGCTACAAACGGTATTAACAACAATGGAGATAAGAAAAATAACCACAAGTTCATTAAGTAAGGGAACGTGCATGAAAATCCTTTGGTGGTGACCTTTTTATGTTTTTAGCCATGTGTTTTCATGACAAAAGCTTTAAGGAATGTCATGTTATTGCGAACAGGAGGATACGTCGTTTATTTTATGTAGTATAGACGTTTAGGCTATAATAAAGAAGATAAAAGTGCAAGACTAGGATTTTTCTTGCCATGCCAAAAAAAAAAAGGTAGATAGCAAATCACTACAGAAAAATAAGATAACTAGTAAAATTCATAGTGAATTTTAATTATGGAGCGATTCATGCCAAATAGTAACCAAGCTCGCTTTGTGGGAGATATTTCCACGCGATTTGCGGCAGGTTTTCAGCGTTTTCAACAACATTGGTACTGTTCAGAGCATAATATTTATGACGACTTAAAAGAAGGGCAACACCCCTTGGCTTTAGTTATTGCTTGTTCAGATTCTCGTGTGGACCCTGTATTACTGACTGATAGTAATCCCGGAGATCTTTTTGTTATTCGTAATGTGGCAAATCTTGTGCCGCCGTATTCTCCCGATAGAAAGTTGCACGGTGTTTCGGCCGCAGTGGAATACGCTGTGCGCCATTTAAAGCTTAAAGATATCATTGTCATGGGACATGCCAATTGTGGTGGTATTCATGCCCTTTTGGAAAAGCCTCAAGAAGGGGATGAATTTATTGGTGTATGGATGCAAATTATTAAAAGAGCCAAGGAAGTGGTGGATACCTTTTTTCCCGATGCCAGTGAAGAAGAAAAGCTAAGAGAATATGAGCAATGGGGTATTCGTGTTTCCCTGGAAAACTTGCTCACTTTTCCATGGATTCGTGAAGCGGTAGAAAATGGCGAAATGAATCTTCATGGCTGGTATTTTGATTTGAATAATGGTGCTTTATATCGCTATGATGATGATTCCGATACTTTTGTATCCATGGTGGGTTCGTGTAAGGGCACCGCACAAACATCGTAAGCAAGTTAGTGCTCTGCCTTGTTTAGCATATATATAAAAAATCGCCCTAAAGTTAAAGTTATTCTTTAACTTTAGGGCGATTTTACTTTTTAAAAGCTAGAAATTATTGTTCTTTTACCCACTTTGTCAGGTGTTCTTCTATGAATTGACAAATGGCGGCATGTTCTGCTTTGCCCTGATCTTGCACGTATAAAGCTTTACCAAAAGCAAAATGTATGGGGCGCTCTGGATGTACGGCTCCAAAATCCTTAATGAGTTTGCCTTGAGCCCAAGCGTCTGTTTTAAGGGCAAGAGGTACCATGGGACGCTGGCTGTGTTTGGCGAGTTTGGCGGCTATGCTATTAAACTTTCTGGGATTAAATTCCACAGAACGCGTGCTTTGTGGAAAAATAATAAGGGAAATTCCTGCATCCAATCTTTTTTTCCCTTCGGCCATAACAAGCTTGAGATCATCGCGGGGATTGGTTCTTCCCACCACAATAACGTCTCGTGATTCAAGAACTTTATTGAAAAATGGAACTTTCATAAGACTATCTTTGATAACAAAGGTCACAGGGCGACGCGGACGTATGATACCTGGCAGGAGAAAGGTTTCAAGGGTACTCATATGATTACCCACAAAAATGCAAGGCTCTTCTAGAGCATTGACATGTTCCATGCCTTCAATATGTATACGGCAACCCACATGTTCCATGACTTTACCAAAATTCACACTTTCATTGGACCACACAGCGTCGGTGCAGCGCCCTTGTTGCCCCGCGAGGCATAAGCGAAATACCGGTCCCACCAAAGCTTGCGTGTAAAGAGCAAGGCTTGGAAGGTTTTTAGCAAAATACCTGGGCTCATGTAGGGGTGAGGTGTAGCTTGCTGTGAGGCCGTAATGGGTATCAAATTCTTCTAATGCTTTTTGCATGTCATTCTCTTATCTTTATTGCCCATGGGGATTTTGAGCTTGTTGTGTGATTTTCCACCACCACTGGGCAAGGCGTGCTTCATCACCATTATTACGAGGTTGATAAAAGCGTCGTCCTTGTAATTCATTGGGGAGATAGTCTTGCGGTACCCAGCCTTGAGGATAATTGTGAGGATATTTGTATTCTTTGCCATAGCCCCATTCTTTGTGCAATTTGGTAACCGCATTGCGCAAATGCAAAGGAACGGGTTGCGGCCCTTGGGTTTTAATTTCTCTTTGTGCCAAAAGATAGGCCGCATAGGTGCTATTGCTTTTGCGAGCAAGGGCAAGGTATACCACCGTTTCTGCCAGTGGAATAAAGCCTTCTGGCATGCCTACAAATTCAATGGCTTGCTGACAAGCCACCGCCATGGGTAAAGCTTGCGGATCTGCCAGACCTACGTCTTCTGAAGCAGAAAGAATAAGTCGCCGGCAAATAAAACGAGGGTCTTCTCCGCCTTCCAATAAACATGCCAAATAATATAATGCGGCATCAGGGTCACTGCCGCGAATGGATTTTATGAGAGCTGAGGCTAGCTCATAATGACTGTCCCCGTCTTTATCATGGCGGCTTAATATTTCCGGCAAGCCTGCTTTCACTTTTTCAAGGCTACGTTCTTCTTCTGGCAGAGCAGAGACATATTCTATGAGATTAAGTAAAGCTCTGGCATCTCCCCGAGCCACAGAAACAAGGAGTTCTATGACTGTATCGGCAAGCTGTATACCTTGGGCAGCGGCGCCGCGTTCGGCTAATTGGCTTAGCTCAGCTGTACCAAGAGTGCGTAAACGCAATACATGTAGACGTGAAAGCAATTGCCGCGTAACACTAAAAGAAGGATTTTCTGTGGTTGTGGCAATGAGTGTCAATTCTCCCGATTCTACTAAAGGCAAAAAAAAGTCTTGCTGTGCTTTGGAAAATCGGTGCAATTCATCCAATATGAGAATTTCCATACCGCTAAGCTTGCGGCGCAATTGCTGCAGGCCTGCCTCAGGGGCGCTAATGCGTATATAATGGGACGATTTAGCCTTGGCCAGTAGCAATGCTAAAGTGGACTTACCGCAGCCAGGAGGGCCAAAAAATAGCAAAGAGGGCAGACGCTTGGCATGCATCAAGGCTGTAAGTCTATTTTTGAGATGATCTTGCCCTACAAAAAAATCCACATGATCAGGGCGTAAGCGTTCGGGCAGGGGTTGATTAACACTCATGCTGTATATCCGTACTTTGTTGCGGTAATTGCGAAGCCCACCAATGAATACCAAGGCACAGTAAAGAAGCTGTTTCACAACGCAAGATACGATTGCCAAGGCTTACTGTTTGAAATGCATGGCTTTGGAAAAGGGAAATTTCATCGTGAGAAAAACCCCCCTCAGGGCCAATGGCATAAATGCTGACTCCGGATTGTCCTGCCAACTGCGGGCTGAGCATGGGGATGCCGTCTTGCACTTCCCAGGGTAAAAATTTATGTGCAAAGTCTTTACTTAGTTCTAAAAGCTCTTGAACGCCGCCACGCAAAACGCGTACCGTGGGCAGCCAAGGATTGCGGCATTGCTTCATGGCGGCAATGCATTGCGCACGCCATTGATCTTTTACTTCAGCGGGAACTTTGCCTTGACTGTGTGCTCCTTGCCAAAGCCATACCTCATGCACTCCCAGTTCTACGGCTTTTTCCATGAAAAAACTGCGACGCGTGGCTTTGCTAAAGGCCAAGGCCATGATAGGCAAGGAGGTAGGGCGCGGAAAAAACTCTTCCTGAAGTAAGGTGAGGGTGACTTCTTTTTTTCCTAATTTTTCAATGCGGCATAGACCTTGTTTACCTTCGCCATTAAGGATGAGCACTTCTTCACCCACTTGCATACGTAATGCCCCCGCAAGATGGCGCGCTTCTTGATCTTGTAAATAACAAGGCTGCTGCAATGCAGATGGCCAAAACTCTGGGGCCAAATAAAAGGCGTGAGGCATGATTAATCCTTAGGCGTTTGTGTGGCTTGTGAGGCACTACGTGCTTTACGTACAGCCACAAAAGTATCACGAAGTGAAATAATTCGTCGATAATTTTTACGAATTTCTAAACCAGCCGGTGTGAGATTGCACTCCGGACACTCTATATAGGTGCGCACAATATAGCGTGTTTCCAATACAGAATCCACAAGACCGATGATGGTATCCACAAGTACGGGGAAAAAATTTACTATTTCGTGGCTTAATTCTGTGAGCAAGGTGACGTAACTTTGCATCATTTGGCGATAGCTTATGGAGACGCCCTTAAGATTACGTTCACGCAACTCTTCAAGCACACGAACCTTTCTGGCTTGTTGAATATAGCCAAAGCGCTCTTGCACTTCGCGGTATAAATCGCGCATTTCACCAAAAGCATTTTCTTTGGAGGGGGATTGCAAATACCCTTCCACCACAAGGCTTACCTTGGCAAAGAAATCATCACTATAAGAGATAATTCGGCGTTGATGCTTAGTGAGCCATGTATACAAAAATTTTAAACGCTTTTCTTCTGTGTCTGTATTTTCAATAACTTCCGTTTTCTTGTAAATGATGCGTCCTGTATATTCTCCGCGTACAATGTCATTGAGGCGCAAAAACATATTCGTGCTGTCTCTAATGATATTTAAGCCCTGCAAAGGGTGCCCTGTGAGCGGATGCAAAACTTCTTGGGAGGCCACAGACAAAGCACGATCTTGGCGTACATTACGAGCATTATAAGCATGTTGTCTGTAGGTCACACGGATAATTACCACACGGTTTTCTTCATCCACAAAGTAACCGCCCTCTTCTATGCTTTTAATGGCATCTTGCTGATCATTATCAAGTTTAATGAGGGCAATTTTTTCCACATGCGGATAGCGGCTATGATCACCGTATCCTATATAGGTTGTGATGGTTCTATCTGTTTGCCCAAGCACGCGTAAAATAAATTTTTCACCCATTTTATGGAGTTTTCTGGCAAAAAGAGCACTGGAGGTGCGTCTTTCTGATACAACAGGAAAGCCATAGAGCTCCATGAGATATTGATAAACGAACATACGATTACGTTCGTACATGTCATTATCTCCATAGCGAAACTTTCCCATGCGCATGCCAAAGCGTTTCAATTCACTATCTATATCTGATGGAAAAGAAGCAAAAATCCCGCTTAAATAAAACTGCTTAAAGGCATCAAGCGATATGACATGGGCTCTGTCCAAACGTAATAAGTAGGGCATAAGCACTGCATAATAATCAAGCAAGGAAGTATCAAGGCGCCCACAATCTTCTTTAAAAGTTTCATGAATGGCTCTTGGTAAACGTGAAGCTAAGGTTTGTAAATTATATTTTAAAATGGGCTCTTCAAGGGGGCAAGAAGCGCCTTCAGTGGTACTATTGGCATTTAGTAAAGAGTGTAATGCATCGTATTGGAAAATTTCAGAAAGGTAAGATAAAGGACGGGCAAAAGCCACCAGAGAAAAACCAGGTAGGTTGGTATATTCCCACATGTCATTATCAAAAGAAGGAAGCAGTTCGCGCCCTTCCACCAAGGGGTAGTTTTTTACCGACTGATAAGGTTTAACAAGGCAGTGGCGAATATGGACAGCATTGAGAAAATTATAGAGCTCATCTAAATTTTTGAGCTCGATATAATCCTTAAACGAGGAATGATCCTTCCAAGGTAAACCATTCTTGGTGAAAATTTTTTTCCAAGAGATCATATTGTCCTCAACTTATACGTCCTTAAATGTAATATGTATCCTTACGTACCAACAGCATAGAAAGTTTTTGCGAGGAGCCTTTTTATATGGTTATGCAGAAGGTTTAAGAGCTCTTGAAACAAAGCACAATGCTTCGCTGTATAAAGAATCTCCGGCATAAGGTGTAAGTACACGTGTTCTGTTCACACCAACCATAAGGGATATAATCACTTGTGCGGTATCGGCAATATGAATATCTGAGCGAATACTACCATCTTCTACGCCTCTGCTTAAACATGCTTCTAACTCTTGTGATACTTGCTGAAAGCTGCTGTTCATAATCTCTCTATCTGTGGTGGTTTTCATGTCACTATAGGGAGAACATCGAACAAGAACTAACCAATTGGAATTTTTATCAATGGAAAAGTCTAAATAGGCTTTACAAAAATGCAAAACACTATCATAGCCCGTGCCTTCTTTAAGGGTGGCTTCGCGTAATACTTGAAGAAAATTCTCCAATACATCCAAGCCTGCAGCAAGAAATAATTTTTCTTTATTGCCATAGTGATGGGTTAAAAGTCCTAAGGCAACGCCAGCTTTTTCTGAAATTTTCTTAAAAGTGGTCTCCACATAACCATATTCACCAAAAAGTTCTTTAGCAGCTGTAAGTAAAGCGTCTTTTTTAGACTTTTGCATCATTCTCTCTCATTTCTTTCTCATAAAATGCCATAAGGTTGTACGGTGTTTCATGCTTAACAACCTTAAAAAGAAAAAATAAAATTTTTATTTCAAAATGTCAATGTTCGTGCGCTGAGGAAAAGTATAAAAGGCCAGAGTAAACATACAAAGAGCCATGAGCGCACCAAAGAAAAATACCCAAGAAAATGCGCCATACCAAAAGAGAAAACCGCTCAAGAAGGGGGCAATACTTTGTGAAAGGCGCAAAACGGTACCATTTACTGCCATAAGAGCGCCTCGGGCAGACAGGGGCGCCACAGCGCATAAGGATGACATGGTAATGGGGTAGAGTAAGCCTTGGCCTATACCGTAGCAAAGCACAGGAAGCGTCAGAGCCCAGTAGGGGAAAGAAAGGGGCCAAATTACCAGTAAGCACATGGACAAAATGAAAAAACCTGCCCCTACACAAGCCACAAGGCGCAGGGGAAAGCGCTGACTAATGGGCGTTAAAAAAAGCGTTGCCGCCACGGTACCCAAAGAGGAAAGCGCAAAAAGGAAACCAATTTCCATGGGGGAGGCATTGTAATGTGTGGTGGCTAATAAAGGAAAATAACTAATAAAAGGCCCATAGAGCACATAAAAAGCGCAAAAAGTAATGCCAAAATGAAAAAGTGCTCTGTAATTTACAATATATTTTTTCACATCTTGGGCATATTTTTTCATATCACCCTTTTTTTCATGATGCGCAATGGGGGTAAATAGGGTGAGTATGGCTAGGGGAAGGGCCAAAAGAGAGAGGCGCAAAGTCCATTGCCAGCTCACTTCTCCTAAAAGTCCTCCCAAAGCAGGAAAAATGGCGGCTCCAAGGCTCAAAACGGTGGCAGCGTAACTCATAATGCGCAGCCTTTGGCTGTCTTCGGTATAGCAATCTCCCACAATGGTAGTGTAAAGCACGCCAAGACTACTGGCACCAATGCCTTGTAAAACACGCCAAAAAAGAAGGGTGGCAATAGTATCTGCAAACGATGCGGCCAGACCGCCCAAAGCAAAAAGTATAAGGCAAGGCGTGAGCACGGCTTTGCGTCCCCATCTGTCGGATAAGATACCGCAAATGGGGGCAAAAATAATACCGGGTAAGGTGAATGAATAAATGAGCATGCCCACCATGGTAGGCTCTAATTGCAAGGCTTTTGCCATGGCCGGAAGTACAGGCAAGGTCACGGCAATGCCCATGACACTCATAAGGGCTGTTCCAAAAATGAGAGTGCGGCGTGTTAATTCCGCTTTGGATTTCAAGCTTGCAACCTTTTGCGTAAGCCTAGCCTAGCTTTTTGCGTTTTATTTTCCTTATTTTCTTGTGAATTAGGTAAGGTTGCTTTGGATATCGCTGTTTTGGATGGCGTTTTTTTGGTAAGAGCATTTTTAGGAAGTTTTACTTCCTTGGCGGCAAAAGCACTTAAACTTTGCAAACGTGTAGCTACCAAAGCGTAAAGGGAACCCTTGGTAAAGCTATCGTCTTTGCGTCTTTTTCCTGCGGATAAACCTGTGAGTAATTCCAAGGCTTCATCAATATGCTTAATGGGGTAGATGGCAAATTTTCCCTGTTGTACTGCCTGCATAATACGCGGAGAAAGCATGAGATTTTCCACATTGTCATGTGGTATTAAAACCCCTTGTGTTCCCGTGAGTCCATGGCGTGCACAAACATTAAAAAAGCCTTCTATCTTGTGGCTTACACCGCCCACCGCCATAATCTGGCCAGATTGATTTAAGGCGCCGGTAAAAGCTAAATCCAGACGCACCGGCACTTCGGCAATGGCAGAAAGCAAAGATACAAGCTCAGCGCCGGAGGCTGAGTCACCTTCAATGCCGGCATAGCATTGTTCAATGCAAATGCTCCCCGTAAGCACAATGGGGTGACGGCGTGCAAAGAGTGAGGTGAGATAGCTTTTTAAAATCATGATGGCCTTGGTGTGAATGGGGCCGCCAAGTTCTGCTTCGCGCTCAAGGTCAATGATGCCGCCATGCCCTACACCCACGGTGCAAGAAATTTGATGGGGGAGGCCAAATTCAAAGTCCCCATGTCCTGTGACGGAAAGACCGTTCACAAGCCCAATGGCTTCACCGGAAGTGCGCACCTTTATGATATTGCGGTCGTATTCTTCAAGAAAAACATCTTGTACCAAGTTGGTTCTGTAATGTTTATCATCGGCGGCCAGTTGTAGAAAATGTGCATTCACTTGCTCTTGTTGTTGTTGCGCGGCAAGAGCTGAGGCTTCCATCATAATTTCACGTAATAAAGGGAATTTTAGGCTTAATCTGCGTTGATCTTCCACAATGCGTGAACCATAATCCACAAGCCATGCCAAGGCGCTTTTATCAAAGCAAGGTAAATTTGTATTTTTAATAATTTGTTGTAATCTTTGTAAATAGTAGCGTATATTGGTGGCATTACGCTCAGCATATTCTGATAAATGCGCTTTTACACGAAATAGCTTAGAAAAACGTTCATCGCCTTCAAGTAAGGTTTCGTATATGCCTTCACTACCAATGAGAATAATTTTTAAATGCAAATCAACACGTTGCGGTTCAATACTTTTGGTTCTAGAAGCACTTTCTTGGCCTTCGCTGGCATCTTCAATGCGCGCAAAGCCTGAACGCAAGGAGCGTAACAACCCTTCCCAAGCCTGATAATGCTGTAAAATATCCTCAATGCGAATGACCAAATACCCACCATTAGCTTTATGTAATGATCCTGATTTTATAAGGGAAAAATCCGTTATGAGGGCGCCCATTTCGGATTCGCGCTCAATGGTTCCGAGTAAATTACTCACTGTGGGATGCTCTTCAAAAATAACAGGAGCGCCCTTGGTCTTGGTATTATCCACAAAGACATTGATATCGTAACGCCCCATGTCCGGTTCCCCTTGCATGGCATGGGAAAGATCTAAGCCCATGGGGGCAAGTCCTGAACCTCCGCCACCTAAGCCATCGCGCGAGGTGAAGGAGTCTAAGTTATCTAGTATGTCTTTATAAAAAGCTTCAAGATACTTTTTTAACGTTTCGTCGGGGTGCTTACGCAAAAAACTTTCTTGTACGGGCTTAAGAATTTTTTCTAGCATACGCACAGCCACAGTGCGTTCTAATTCTTTTTCATTTTCGCGTAATTCTTGCTCCATACGTGTCAAATGACGCATATGCCCACTAAGGCTATTCATAAGAGCATCTGCTTTACGCTTAAACACTTGGCGCACTTCTGTTTCAAGATGTTCAAATTCATCTTCGCTTAGGCGCTTGCCATCCACCAAAGGATACAGCGTAACGCCGCCATTATCATCCACATCAAGACTAAAGCCCTTGGCTTTGGCCAATTCATTCATGCGTTTTAAAATGGTGGATTTGGACTCTTGAAAAGCGTCTAAAATTTTGGAACGGCTTGTAATATAGAGTTCCGTTTCAAAATGGCGTGGCAATTCCTTGCGAATTTTGGATACCACATCTTGAAGCATTTTTTTTAAGATGCGCCCTTGTCCTGCAGGTAGACGTAATAAGATGGGTTTATCTGTGTCGCTAAAGTTATAGAGATAAATGATATCCGGAGGGGTTGCGCTTTTGCGGGCATGCGGATGCAATATTTCGCGCACCAGATACGAGCGACCCAATTGGGCGCCACCGCACAAATACACATTATATCCTTCATTTTGCATATACAAAGCCAGCTCCATGGCCTTTAAGGCTCTGGGCTGAAGCATATGTTTAGCGCCATTTCTGGGCGTGGGGATACGGTCACTGCTTTCCCAAGGGATATGCTTTGTGTCCGTGCAAATGCTAAGCTTATGTGCTGGAAGTACGGTGACTGTTGCCATAGGTATGTATTACTTTAATTTTTATCTTCAGTGTTTGTGTATAGGGCGCGCAAAATTTCTGCGGCGCCTTTATCAAGTAAAGTCTTAGCCAAAAGAGCGCCGGCAGCGGCGGCTTCTTGCGCAGGAGCGGTAATGCTTTGACGCAAAATAGTGCTTCCATCCACCTGAGCCACAAGGCCTTCCAAAGTGAAGGTATTGTCTTCATTAAGTACGGCATGCCCAGCAATGGGTACCTGACAGCCTCCTTCTAAGGCTGCTAAAAAAGCACGCTCTGCTGTGACGCACACACGGGTGGTACTATCTTCTAAAAAGCGTAAAGCTTCAAGGACATCGGGTCTGTCTTTACGGCACTCAATGCCAAGGGCACCTTGTCCCACAGCGGGAATAAAGCTTGTGCTTTGTAAAGGAATCATATGCGGTGCACTGAGTCCCAGGCGTTTAAGGCCGGCGCCAGCTAAAACAATGGCATCGTATTGGCCTTCCATAAGTTTGCGTAAACGCGTGTCCACATTGCCGCGTAAGGAAGAAATGCGCAAATCAGGGCGTAATGCCAATAATTGAGCTTGCCTGCGCAAAGAAGATGTACCCACATGGGCGCCTTGTGGCAAGTCTTCAAGGCTAGCATAATTGACAGAAAGCAGGGCATCGGTGGGAATTTCACGCGCCGGAATACAACCAAGCACTAAACCTTCTGGTAACTCCATGGGAACGTCTTTCATGCTGTGCACGGCTATATCTGCAGAATTGTCCAAAAGGGCTTCTTCAATTTCTTTCACAAAAAGACCCTTACCGCCCACTTTGGCCAAGGGAACATCTAAAATAATATCACCCTTGGTTTTAATTTGCTTAAGGCTTACCACAATGCCGGGATACTGCTTTTCTAGGCAATCTTTAATATGATGGGCTTGCCAAAGAGCAAGTTGACTGCCGCGGGTGGCAATGGTGCATGTTTTCATATATTTTTTCCTTACTGTAAGCGTATGAAAATGGAGGTAGTTTTAATGACACGTGGCGCAATTGCCACCGCTACATCCGCCGCATTTGCTAGAACCCGATGCGGGAGCGCCCATGGATGCACCTGCGCTGGCTGCATGAGCGCTACGCTGAATGCAAGGGCGAGACATGAGTTTTTCACAATTTGAGGCACCGCAATGAGCGCAATGGGGTAATTCATTACCAAAGACCACTTCTTCAAATTCATGATGGCATTTGGGGCAAAAATATTCAAAAATGGGCATAACTACTCCAATATTCTTTCGTGTACTGCTTAAATTTGCGCCTAATCTTGGTGCAAGTTAAGCTCTTTAATATTTTTGAAGAGGAAATAATCCACAAGGTGACAGAGCATATGCCCCGTGGCAATGTGCAATTCTTGCACAAGGGGGGTAGATGCATGAGGCACGGGCAGCAAAATGTCACACAAAGGTGCCATTTGTCCAGTGCTCACCAGGGGGCTTTGTGCGAAATTTTCTTGCGAAGGAGGATTTTTTTCTCCCACAAGGCCTAGGGTATGCATATTTTTTTGTTTTGCCACGCGCAGCGCCGCCAAAATATTGGGGCTTGTACCTGAGGTGGAAATACCTACTAACATATCGCCTTCTTGTCCTAAAGCCTGCACTTGCTTGGAAAAAATATGTTCAAAGCCAAAATCATTACCTATGGATGTGAGTACAGAGGTGTCGGTGGTGAGGGCTATGGCAGGCAAAGGAGGCCTATCTAATAAAAAGCGGTTCACCAATTCCCCCGCTATATGCTGTGCATCGGCAGCACTGCCCCCATTGCCGCATAATAAAATCTTGCCTCCCTTGGCCAATGTGATGGCCATGAGGCGAGCGGCTTGTTCTATGTGCGGGCTGTAAGCGGCAAAATATTTTTTGCGCAGTTGTACACCTTCATCAGCATAGGCGCTAAGAATGTCTTGAGCACAAGGCAATGTTTTGCCTATATCATCTCCTTGTAATGTCCATGGACACGATGTTTTCATACTGCGCTCCTTTTCTTCCTATGCTTTGATAGACTTGTAAAGGGAAAGCTTATTACAAATCAAGGTAACAGAGCATTGCCCTTGTGAGTTTCAGTAACTATCATACATAAGGCAATTTGTGGGCGCTGACAAGATGTACAGTTGTGAAAAACTTTGCTTATAAACACATATATAAGCCATGTATTTACTGATATCCTTATGAAATTTACTTTTTTTTGTAATACCTTCATGATGATTTCCATAAAATATACATCTGTCTTGTCAACGCTGTACTACGATAAAATCCTTGAAGTATACGTGTTTTTTGCGTATCCTCTTTGTATGAGTAATGCTAAAAAATCTCTTCAAATTCTTATTATCGTTAAGATTAGTAATGAAAAAGCTTCTGCCCTTGCTGCGCATATAGCCTCATGGCTTGTGGCGCAAAAGCATAAGCCCACCATCCTTGATGATTTGAAAAATATTGATAAGCATAGCAAAGAGCATTTTGATTTTGCCATTGTACTTGGAGGGGATGGAACCATACTTGGGGTAGCGCGCGCTTTTGCTGAAAATCCTATTCCTCTCGTGGGCATTAACTTTGGCCGAGTGGGTTTTTTAACGGAGCTTTGTGCGGATAATTGGCAAGAAGGCATGAGCGCTCTTCTTGAAGGAAAGTATAGCCTACTTCAACGTATGGCACTTGGATGGAAACTTTATCGTGATAATGCTGTTATTCATAGTGGCTATGCTGTGAATGATGTGGTCATCAATCGCGGGGCATTATCGCGTGTGGTGACCCTTGATGTACATGTGGATGCAGAGCCCATCAGTATTATTCGCGCCGATGGTATTATTTTTTCTTCCCCTGTGGGATCTACGGGCTATGCTGTTTCTGCAGGAGGCCCCTTGGTGCATCCTGCCAATAATGTCATTGTGGTCACCGCCATTTGTCCTTATTTATGTAATTTTCCCGCTATGGTTTTACCGCATACCATGCCTGTGTCTGTGACCTTGCACCAATCTTCCATTAAAACCTACGCCACAGTGGACGGGCAAGAAAGTTATGCCTTACAAACCAATGATAGGGTAGAAGTGTACTGCGTGCCTCATGCGGTGCTTTTTGCACGCATTGGTGAAGAGCGTTACTTTACTCCTTTACGTGAGCGTGGTTTTATTCACGGTTTGCAATAAAATTCATTCATAAAAGGTAGGTAGCATATGAAGGCCTCATCGCAAGTTGCAAGCAATAAAGAAGTGCGTCTTGAAAAAGATATGTACTTTGATGCTTGGCTGTATAATTTTATGATTGAGAATAATTTTGCCTATCACATGAACAAAGATATTGTGGCTTCGCCGGAGCAAATGGCCTTTATGGTGGCTTTGGAGGAAGATGAAGTATATATTCCGTGTTCAGAAAAACATTTTCAATTGCTTACTCAGCCGCATTTAACTAAAGAACTACGCAAACAATACGCTCGCGTGTGGCTTACCCTTGTGAAAATGTTGCGCGGTTTTGAGCCGCAACGTGCAGTGCGCCGGCGCGTACTGGCCTTTTGCCGCTATCGTTTTAGGCAATTTATCAAAAATCACACTGTGCTTCCTTCGCGTGCCATGAAGCGTATAACCAGTCTTATGGTGGCGCACACCGGCGTCGATGATCCTTGGCATGCTTTACGCCAAGAAGCCAATGCCAAAGAGCATGATATTTTTACCTCTTCTGCTTTGCAAGCCGCTTTATATAAAGCGCCGCAAGATTTCACCTGTTATCAAAATCTTGCGCATTTGCGCGCTGCAGTAAATAGCATTGAAATTTCTCGCCTGATGTATCTCTCTGCCGATGCAAGGCATTTGAGCAAGGAAACGCCATCTCCCTTGGAGTGGCAGCACATTTTTGAAAACCTTAAAGTTTTACATGAACCTTTGATGACCTTGCTTGGCAATGAAGAAGATGAGCCTAAAACTATCTTGTTTTTGCCAGATACCAGTGGCGGTTTTGTTTTTGATATGGCTTTATTAAGCCGTTTACAGCGCATGGGACATAAAATTATTGTGTCCATGAAAAAAGGTTTTTATTTTTACAGTCCCACCTTGCAAGATACAGAAAGTGACCCCATTCTTGAAGAGCTTTTGGAAGGCGCTGCCATTGTTCGCGAACACAGCATTAGCAAAAATCACTTACTTAATCTTTTGCGCGAACATTCCTTGGTGGTTATCCATGACGGCACAAGGGAAAGGCTTAACCTGTATCGTACCAATGTGGTTTTTGCCAGAGCCTGGAAAGAAGCTGATGTTATTTTAGCCAAAGGCTGGCGCAATGCAGAAATTTTAGCCTTAAGTTCGCAAAAATTCACACGCGATATTGTGTGCTACTGGACCGATACCCAAGGTACCTATACGGTAAAAGAAAAACCCAGAGCTCGCCATATTCGCAAACTGAGTGAGGCTGATATTCGCGAAAGAGCAGAAGGTATTATAGCTGAAATGCGCCGAGCACAAAAAGCTGGTAAAACGGTAATGTTTTATTCTTGCATCATTGGTAGTATTCCTGGACAAGAAAGCACAGCCATTGCCCTTGTGCGCGCTTTTGTGGAGAATTTACGGCAAAAGCTGGATGATATTTATATTGTCAATCCGGCAGAGCAATCTCCTGATGGTATGGATGGAGATGATCTTATGTATATGTGGGAGAGGGTACAAAGGAGTGGCTATATTCATGTCTGGCGTTTTCAGACAGTTCAGGATATAGAAGATAGCTTCGCCCTCTTGGGAAGAAAGGTGTTGCCTGCTTGGGCAGGAAAAGATGCTACTTTTTCCACCGGATGCACCAAAGAAATGCGCATTGCCCTCGATGTACAAAGGCGCAATACAGAGTTGCAAATCATTGGACCGGATAAGGAAAAATTCTTTCGCCGTAATAATTATGGCGTGGGAAAATATTTTGATGCGCGTATTTAAAGGGAGATTTACATGGCTACATACGAAGCCGTCATTGGGCTAGAAGTTCACGTTCAACTGGCAACGGAGTCTAAACTTTTTTGTTCTTGTTCCACCACTTTTGGGAAAAATCCCAACGCTCATGTGTGCGAAGTGTGTTCCGGCATGCCGGGCTCTTTACCCGTACTCAATGCAAAAGCTGTGGAATATGCCGCTAAAGCCGGTCTTGCCACCGATTGCACCGTGAATCTCTCATCCATTTTTGCCAGAAAAAATTATTTTTACCCTGACTTACCCATGGGCTACCAAATATCACAATTTGATAAGCCCATTTGTGAACATGGGAAATTAGAAATATCTGTGGGAGAGAGTAAGAAAACCATTGGTATCACTCGTATTCATATGGAAAATGATGCCGGAAAAAATATTCATGACGCTCACGAAAACGCCAGCTTTGTGGATTTAAACCGCGCCGGAACGCCATTGGTGGAAATTGTCTCTGAACCAGACATGCGCAGTGCCGAAGAAGCCGTAGCCTACCTCAAGGCTTTACATGCCATTGTGACCTGCCTTGGTATCAGCGATGGTAATATGGAAGAAGGCTCCTTTAGATGCGATGCCAACGTTTCCATACACAAGCCCGGAACTCCCTTTGGTACCCGTGCAGAGCTTAAAAACTTAAACTCCTTCCGTCATGTGCAAAAAGCCATTGAATACGAAATAGCTCGTCAACATGACCTCCTTGAAGACGGAGAAGAAGTGGTTCAAGAAACGCGCTTGTATGATAGTGTTAAAAATATTACCAAATCCATGCGTAGCAAAGAAGAAGCGCACGATTATCGCTACTTCCCAGACCCTGATCTTTTACCCATTATCATTGCGCCACAAGATTTGGCCGCTTGGGAAAAGTCCTTACCTGAACTTCCTAAAGCTCGCATAAGCCGCTTTGTGGCCGACCTAGGTATAGGCCAAGCCGAAGCCGAAACCCTATGTGCCGATAAAGCCTTGGCAGATTTTTTTGAAGCAGCCCTTGCCGCTTCCCCAAAAACCAAGGTCAACCGCATTGCTAACCTTGTGCTTGGAGCGCTATTACGTGAATTACACGCCAAGGAACACAAAGTACAAGATATGGTCATGACCCCTCAGGCCTTGGCCGAATTGGCACGTATCATTGATGAAGGCCTCATTTCTGCCAAGATTGCCAATGACATTTTTGCCGATCTATATAGCTCCGGCGCCATGCCCGAAGCCTATGTACAAGAAAAAGGTCTTGTGCAGATTTCTGATAGCTCTGAGCTTGAAGCCGCCATTGATAAGGTTATTACCGATAATCCCGCTGAAGTAGAAGCCTATCGCGGTGGCAAAACCAAGCTTATCTCTTTCTTTGTGGGGCAAATCATGCGCGCTACCAAGGGCAAGGCTAATCCTGCGCTGGTTAATGAAATTTTAGCGAAAAAGTTATAGTTTTTTGGGGGAGGGAACTTTTTGAAAAAAGTTC
>CAYJHH010000051.1:0-18349 GCA_964369995.1 uncultured Desulfovibrionaceae bacterium | reverse complement strand
TGATTTATAAGTTCTATTTTTACTGATAGTTAAGTTGTTTTTCAGTGTCGACTACCTAACCACTGAAAAAGTGTAGCGTACATAAGTTCAGGATTAATAGGTTTAGTAAGGTGATCATTCATGCCGTAGGCTATGCTTTTTTCCTTATCCCCGCTCATGGCATGGGCGGACATGGCAATGATAGGTAAGTGTGCGTATTCAGGCATGGAACGAATTTTTTGGGTGGCTGTAAGGCCATCCATGATGGGCATTTGAATATCCATAAGAATAAGGTCATAGGTATTATTGGTGAGCATTTGAAGAGCTTCTTGACCATGGTTAGCTATATCGACGCTGTAACCGCCTTTTTGTAAAAGTTCTTCGGCAATAAATTGATTAATTTCATTGTCTTCAACCAATAAAATATGCCCCACTCCCAAGGGGATTTCATCTTTCTTAAGAGCACTATTTTGTGATTCAAAATGTTCCACTTCGCTTTGTTCTGGGCTGATGGGGAAAATAGCTGAACAGAAAAAAGTGGAGCCTTCTCCTTCAATACTTTCTACCCAGATTTCACCTTGCATCATTTGGGCAATACTTCGTGAAATGGTAAGGCCTAGCCCTGTGCCGCCAAATTTACGTGTAACGGAAGTATCTGCTTGGGAGAAAGCGGAAAAAAGTTTACTAATGTGTTCTTCGGAGAGACCAATACCAGTATCTCGAACGGCAAAGAGGCAGTGCAATTCATCACCCACTTGAGTGGTTTGTTCAACGCTAAGCGTCACCATGCCTTCAGAAGTAAATTTAATGGCATTGCTCACTAAATTGTAGAGAATTTGCTTAAGGCGTAAGGCATCGCCAAGCAGTACCGTTAGTGGATGGCTTCCCTTTTCTATGAAAAATTTAATGCCCTTTTTTGCACTTAAAGGTTCGTAAAGTTCATAAATTTCAGTGCATAATTCACGTATGGTGAAGGGGGCTATCTCCATTTCAAGTTTTCTGGCTTCTATTTTGGAAAAATCTAAAATATCATTGATGATGCGCATAAGATTGTTTGCCGAGAGCAAGGATTTTTGTACATAATATAATTGATTATTTTTTAAATCTGTATGTTCAAGTAGGTGTAATAGACCAAGAATGCCGTTCATGGGGGTACGAATTTCATGACTCATATTGGCAAGAAATTCGCCTTTGGCTTGAGCATTGCTTTCAGCTGTGTTTTTAGCTATGCGCAAACGCTCTTCTGTGGCGTGAATTTCTGCCAACATGGATTTTTCTGCCCGCAAGTCACGTAAATAGGTGATAACGCCTACTTTACCTTGATAAATGGCGCGGCGTACATTTACTTCCACGGGCATAAGTTCACCGGTATGGGGAGAGACATAGGTGAACTCATCATTCTTAAAGCCTTTTTCAAGTGCTTCTTTAAGACCGCGTTGCATAAGAGCAAGAGAATTTTCACCATTGGGCTGATAGGGGGGGATGTGACTTTTTTGCTGGGCTAAGTACTCTTCTCTGGTTTCATACCCGAAAAGCTTGGCGCAGGCCATATTACAATACACAAGCTCTCCGTTTTCATCCCAAACATGCACACCTATGGGAGAGGAGTCTAAAATAGCTCGATTACGCTCTTCAGCTTCTTGCGCTCGAGCTTGCGAGGCTTTAAGTTCTCGTAAATCTCTGGTATAGCCCAGTATAACGTCTTCCCCTCGATAGGGCGTGCGCACCAGCGTGATTTCGCAAGGAATGGGTTGACCATTTTTATGTATGTGCAACCATTCAAAATTTTTATACCCTTTTTCAAAAGCTTCGAGAATATATACTCTTACATATTCTTCACTAAGCTTGCCGTCAGGTTGATATGTGGGGTGAAGGGTTTTGAAAGCAGATAAATATTCCTTTTTATCTTCATAGCCAAACATTTTTTGAACAGCGAGATTGCAGTCTATACTTTCCAGATTTTTATTAAATATGTTGGATCCAAGGGGCATGCTATCCAGCATAATCTTCACGCGCTCTTCAGCTGCCTTTGCCTTTTCTTCCGAAGCTTTTAATTCCCTTAAATCAAAAATGTATTCAGCTATAAAAGTGGCGCCATTATAGTGGAATTTACGCAAAATGGTTTGCGTGGGGAAGGGATTACCTTGAGCGTCGTACCAAATCCATTCCAGTGCTCTGTGACCTTCTTCCAAGGCTTTGATAATTTCTTCTTCGGCATACTTTACGGAGTTTTTGCCATTAGACTGAATTTCAGGATAGTACTTGTTGGGATTTAAGCGATAATCTTCAGCATGGGTAATGGAAAAAAGCTCACAAAAACTTGCATTGCAATCAACGAGATTAAAATCTTTATCCCAAAGGCACATGGCAGTGGGGGAGGCGTCTAAAACCGTTTTGATATTTCTATCGGTAGCATAGGTTTCTGCACTTTTAGTGGCATTGTGCATAAAACCTACCACCAAGCGCTGCTGCTCATAATACATGGTGGTAAGTGTATATTCCACAAGGATTTCTTCTCTGCATGGGGGGGTATGCAACCAAAAAAAACGGAAGTAATTTTCTTCTAGGACATTTTTTAAAAAGTTTTTTTTGGCTTCATCGGAGCAAACACCATTAGGCTGTATGGGAGGATGAAAAGTGGAAAAATTTCGGCTTATATCTTCTTCTGATTGCGCATTGAATAACTTTAAGAAAGAAGCAGAGCAATAGAGAACTTCTCCTTCTGTATCCCAGCAACATATAGGGTTTTTGTGATCCTTAAATGTACGCTGTAGAAAAGTTTGTGTGGGAGAGTAGGTTTTTGGGCTGACACTTGGCATGGAACATCCTTTATAGCCGATAAGAAAGAGCAGTGAATGTGCGGTAGAAATGCACGGTGGAGTTTATAATGTATTATACACAACAAAATATAATACGCGCTGTGCTATTTGAAAAGTCTTTTATGAAAATAAATTTACTGCGCGCATATTCATATAAATAGCAGCCCCGTCATATTGAAGTAGAACAGGGCTGCCATATTTTGCAAGAAGGCGTGTTAGTTTTGTTTTAATCTATCCACAATATTACTGAGCTCTTGCGCTTGAGTGGAAAGGGAAGTCACAGCGTGAGAGGCTTCTTCCATGGCATGACGAGTTTCTGTGGCTGTTTGATTAATAAGCTCAATGGAGCTAGTCATTTCTTCCATGGTTACGGATTGTTCTTCACTGGCAGTGGCAATATTACGCACGCCTCCGGCGCTCATTTCAGCCATTTCCAAAATATCTTGTAAAGCTAATCCACTTTCATTGGCCAAGGTGGTAGCTTGCTCGATACCAGCCACAGCTATATCCACTTGTTTCACATTTTCTTCGGTGCTGTGCTGAATGGCTGCAATGGCTTTGGCCACGTCGGAGGTGGATGTGATGGTTTTTTCTGCAAGTTTGCGTACCTCATCCGCTACCACAGCAAAGCCGCGACCAGCTTCTCCGGCTCTGGCAGCTTCAATGGCGGCATTGAGTGCCAAAAGATTGGTTTGATCAGCAATGTCAGAAATAACGCCCATAACGGTGTTGATGGATTGGGCATGCTCGGCCAAAGCATTCATATTGGTACGAAGGGTTAAAGAGTCTTCACGTACGGCATTGATGGCCTCGGTGCATTTGTGCGTGATTTGAGCACCGGCTAAGGCTTTTTCCTTGGTGGTGTTAGCAATATCAGCGGAGGAAACAGCATTTCTTGTAACATCAATGATGGTACTATTCATTTGCTCCATGCCTGTGGCAGTTTCGGCAATACGTCCGGCTTGGTCATTGACACTTCCTGTGGAAGTTTCAATTTGCGCTGCCAACTCTTCAGAGGCAGAGGCCACAACATGCACCACGCCTTCCAATTGTTTTGCGGCGTCAAGTAATCCTTCTCGGCGAGCTTTGGCTGCTTCTGCGGCGGCTTGTTGTGCTGCTTGTTGTGCTTTTTCTGCATTGTTGAGCGCTTCTTTGGCTTCTTCAGTGGCCTTGTCTGCTTTTTGTACAATGCTTGCCAGATTGTGAATCATGGTTTGCAAGCCTTGAGAAAGAGCGCCTATTTCGTCACTGCGCACTTTGCTGGTATTAAGTTGCTCTTCTTGTTCGGGGGTAAGTATAAGATTACCCTCTCCCACATAGGAGGCAATACGCGCACCGTTTTGCAGGGGAGTAGCTATGCTTTTGGCTACAACAATAATAATGATATTGGTTAATACGATAAGAATCACAGCGATGATAGAAATATCGTAAATGAGCTCTGTACTGCCGGCAGTGATTTCTTCATAAGGAGTATCAATGACCACATACCAATCAAAATCTGGTACGTGCGCAAAATGCCCTACAGAAACGACGCCTTCGAATTCAAAATCCACTTTTCCGTTTTTAAGGCGCCTAATGTCCGAAGTATGGGGCAAGCTGATATCATTGGTACCAATAAAGCGTTTTTCATTATCCATAAGAATAGTGAATTCTTTATCATAAACATAGGAGCGCATGGAAGGAGTTAAGGAGAGCATGCCCGTAGTATTGTTATGTAACTCTACTAAATCCACCAAAAACACTATGGCACCATCCACTTCGCCTTCCACAAAAATGGGGCTAGAAACAAACGCTGTGAAGTTTTTTGTCGTTTCAGAAGTAACAAAACCAAGGGTATCTTTTCCTGTGGCAATGGCCTCCACAATGAAGGGGCGTATGCTTGCGTCAAAGCCAATGAGAGCGCTGTCAGGGTGCGCGGTTACCTTGGCGCTTTTATCTACAATAAGGACAGCGGAAATATTTTGGTAATCGGAGGTAAAGGTTTGAAGGTAGGCAATAATATTTTTTTGCATGGCCTTAAAGGCACCAGAGTCGGGTAAAGAGGTTTGCAACTTGGCAAAATCCACCACAGCAGGGTTTTCGCTGGAGGAAGCGGCCAGGCCACGTAAAAATCCCATAATATTATTTAGCTCACTTGCTTGTACTTCTGCCAAGGCTTCTAATTGTCTATCTGTGCTTGTGGTGAGTTCATTTTTAGCAATATAGCCAGCAACCATAGCCAAGATAATAAGACCTAATATGGAAGGGCCTAATATGTATAGAAGCATTTTTCTTAACAAATTTAACTGCATGCGAGATCTCCTTAACAATTATAGATATAATTTTTTTCTTCCATAATCTTATCGGCAGTATGAGAAAAAAATATAGGCGATTTGTAGAGGAAAATACTACGTTTTGCAATATTTGTTTTACCTGACACCTTTTTCATACAAGGGAGGGTGCGTACAAATGAAAGTTTATTGGAGGGAAATCTTTATTTGTAGGGAATTTTTGAGCTGGAATATGTACAGCAAGGCGTCTGTTTACGGCGCTTAATTTATATATTATTCATGATAACAACGAGATGAAAGGTGTTTTTTTGAAGCCAATTTAAAAAATGGCGCCCTTTCCAATGCTATTTTTGCCACTACCGGTGGCTAGGGTGGTAATTTTTCTGTGGCGGGTGGTACCGGTACGGCTCATGCTCATGGCTTTATTTTGGGCGAAGGTACAGCAATATATACACCTGTTGTGGTGGCAAATTCCTGAGCAACATGGTGGAATGTGCTGGGTAATGACGCTCTTGAGCTTTGAGATGATGTGGAAGGTGATTTAACCATGAGCACCATCCACGGTACTTTTGATAGGGATATTGCTAGAGAATTACAACCAAAACAAAAATTATAAATTTTTATATCGTTGTTATCAAGTCATTGTTTATTTGGTGACATAGTTTGACATGGTATTTCAGGCTGCGATGTTCCTGTAAAAAAAGAGGAAAACCTTGGAAGAGACCTTAGAGCTTTCCTCTTTTTAGATGTAAGCATCCGTTAAAAAGACCAAGCTACGCCGGCATTGATGACATGTTGATTATAAGTATACAGTTCGCTGTTAGAAGTGTTTTGCATAAATTGGTAGCCAATTTCCACATTCCAAGACTCACTGACAGGGATGGTAGCACTGATACCTGCACGTAAACGATGGTCTTGTCTATGTTCATTTTCCAATGCCGTGGCAGGGCCATGAAAGTACTCACCGCTAAAGGTCACAAAGGGAGCTAAGCGTATGTCGTGAGGCAGGACAAACATAAAATCTAAGCTTGCTTCAAAGCCGTCATAGGAATTGCTAATGTCTTGTGTGCTTGCTCCTAAATATCGTGCACCAAAGGTCATATAATGCCCACCATCTCCAAGGAAAAACCGTGCATATTGTCCCACAGAGCCGTAAAGGCCATCATAGGTGTGGTTTTCTGAATAATCGCGATGATCCATTTGCGCACGGCTAATGAGGTGTATTTTAGGGCTGATGGCGTAGGCAAAGCTGACTTCAGGTCCAAGGGCTATAACATTTTGTAAGAAGGCATAGTCATATATTTGCCCCTTAATACGAATGTCTAGTAATGTTTCAGAACCAAGATAGCGCATACCTATAGTGCCGCTAAACCATTCAGAACTTGAAAGGTTAAGGTCGTAAAGATTTTCATTGGCGTTGTAACGTGCATAAAAAGATGTCGAACCTACAATCCACCAAGGGCTCATGATATCAAGACGATAGCCCATATCCAATTGTGCGCCCAAATAACCTGCTAAACTATCCACGGCCTTGCCGTCTATGAGGGAAAGATCCAAATTACCTAGTGATATATCGTTGGAGGCAGGGCCACTATTCACATTAGTATCATAAATAAGGCCGGTGCGAATTTTACCGGAAATTTGTGTACGGCTGTGTTGCTTATTCCAAGCAGCGCTTAAAGCGGCATTTTCTGCTGTGGTGGCATCTTTATTTTTGGCTAACTCCATACTGGAGCGCTGCTCATCATTTTGCATGCTAAGAGCGTAGGCCAGCTCTTTAAGCAATACAGACTCCTGAGGGTACAGGGCTAAAAGACGCTCATAGGCCATGACGGCCTGTCCGGGTTTTTGGGCGCCAAGGGCAGCGCGCGCATAGCCTAAATTAATAAAAGGATCTGTGGGGTCTTCTCGCAAAAGTTGTCCATAAGCCACATAAGCTTCAGAAAATTTTCCTTGTTGAAGTAAATTGTCTGCTTGAATTTTGGCTTGTTGTAAAGGCGCTTCAGCGGCGTAACTCTTGGCTACAAGCCCAGAAAACTCTAAGTTCATGCCAAGACTGAGGGCTAAACAGAAAGAAATGCCTATAATCATTCGTAGTTTTAGTAACATTTGTTCTCCCAAATGTTTATTTTGAAGGTGGTGCGTAAGGGCACTACAGTACATGTGGCATGCAGCTTTGCGCATTGTCAAGAAAAAATGGGGAGTTAGATGGCAATGCACTTTGTAAAATTATTTTTTTAATCACTAAGTTACGTTGACAAAGTTGAAGTGATTACTATAATTAACACGTATTCATGGTTTAAAATGTTCTTGGCTCTGTGATTTGTTTGCTTTACAGGGTTTTTTTGTGTTTATTCTAGTTTATCTGGAGTTTATATGACTCTTTCAATCCTCGCGCCCACTACGTCTGCTGCAACCATCGCATCCAAGTACATGGATCTTTTTATGACCATGTCTTCGCGTATGCTCACAGCTAAAGACGAAACTATTTTTTTAGAAGAATGCCTTGCTGAAATAGGTGAAATTATGGAGGTGAGCCGTAGCTACATTTTTGAAATTAAAGAAGATTTGTGGGTTAATACTCATGAATGGGTAGCTACAGGCATACAGCCTTACAAAGAGAAATTACAAAATATTCGTATTAAAGATTGGCAGGGAAAAGACAGTATGCTTTTTCCTTTAAGCCAAGGAAAACCTTGCGTTGTAGATAATGTGGCTCATGTGCATGATACTTTTTCTCGCACTATTTTAGAAGAGCAAGGAATTTGTGCGCTAATAACAGTGCCGATTTTTGATAAAGGTTGTGTGGTGGGAATGCTCGGGGTAGATGTGTGCCACCAAAATTTCCACTGGACAGAACAAACGGTGAACATGGTAATTCTTCTTGGTAACATTATCAATAATGCCAAGGCTTATTTTGCTACACAGCGTGTTTTACAAAAGAAAAAGCATCATGTACAAGCGCTTTTTGATGCTTTTCCCTATCCGCTTTATATTGCCAGTATGGATGATTATTCCATCCTTTTTTATAATAAAACCATGGCAGAACAATGTGAAATGTCGCATTTTTCGCAGAAAAAATGTTATGAAGCCTTTCATAATTTGGATGTCCCTTGTTCTTTTTGCACCAATGCTCGTTTAGAAAAAGGGGCTGCAGCCCATGTGTGGTATAGGCATGATACGGAAACACAAAAAGATTTTAAAATTATTGACCGTTGTATGACTTGGGAACATTGTGCGCGTGCGCGACTGTCAGTAACATTAGATATTTCAGATTCTTTGCGCTTGCAACGTGAACAAGTGCTTGAGCGAGAAAGTAACTTAGCTAAAGGGCGTTTTTTGGCCAATATGAGCCATGAATTGCGCACACCTTTAAATGGCATTATAGGAATGACGCACCTTGCCAGTGGTAATGCTACACACCCTAAGGTTAAAGATTACTTAAGTAAAATACAGCTTTCTTCCAAAAATTTATTGGGAATCATCAATGATATTTTGGACTTTTCTAAGCTTGAAAGCAATGAAATAGAGCTTGAGAAGCGTCCATTTTCCTTTGCGGAATTGCTTTTTGAAACTCAAACTATTTTGCAAGCTGAAATTGATAAAAAACATCTTGTTTTACAGTGTGATGTGGATAAAAATTTGCCTGAGTTTTTATATGGCGATGCCTTACGGCTTTCACAAATAATATTAAATTTAACCAATAATGCCATAAAATTCACCTCTAAAGGCCGTATAGATGTGCAAGTTTATGCCATAAGTCAGCCAAATTCTAGTGAATACAATCCAGAAGAACAATGGGTAGAGTTGTGTATTAAAGATACAGGCATTGGTATTTCTCCTGAAAATATTCAAAAGCTTTTTAAAGAATTCTCTCAAGCAGAGGCTTCCACATCGCGTCATTTTGGGGGGTCTGGACTGGGGCTTACCATTGTGCAAAAGCTTGTGGAACTTATGCATGGCAGTGTACGTGTGGAAAGTGTTGTGGGAGAGGGCAGCAGTTTTTATTGTACCATGTGTTTAGATAAAATGCCGGAAAAGTATGATTTTGCAGAGTTTTTACCAAGTAAACAGGGTGAGATTCAAGAAGATATTTCCGGCACACGAGTTCTTTTGGTGGAAGATAATGATATCAATTCACTTATTGCCACAGAAGTCTTGGAGCAGTATGGCTGCACTGTGGACAATGCCGCCGATGGTGTTATTGCCTTACGCATGTTAGAGGCTAAAGAGTATGACGTGGTGCTTATGGACATTCAAATGCCTAATATGGACGGCCTAGAAGCCACAAGACATATTAGGAAAATGCCTAAATATGACAATCTTCCCATCATTGCCATGTCTGCCCATGCTCTTGTGCAAGACCATGAAAAAAGTCGCGAGGCTGGTATGCAAGCCCATGTTATAAAACCTTTTATTCCAGAAGAGTTACGTAAGGTTATTCATGGTTTTGTCAGTAAGCCCTTTGTTTTTTGCCCGCATATAATTGAGAAATAGAATATAAGGTGTATGTATGCAAGATAGTATCACTAGCTCGTTGCTGTCACAAAATACCACGGATTTGTTTTTGACGCTTTCAAGTGCCATGTTGCAATCTGAGAATTTAAATATGTTTTTGCAAAGCTCCATGACAGATATGGGTAATGCTTTGCATGTACACCGTGTATATGTTTTTTCTTACGATGGAAAACATTGGGGTAGTACCTATTCTTGGGTAGATTCGCGCTTGCCTCCTTTTACGGATTTATTAAAAGGCGGCGCTCGATTACAAGATGTTTTGTATGAAGATGGTATGTTTACCGCACTTAGTGCAGGAACTCCTTATATTATAAGATCTGTGGAGCATTTTACAGATCAAAGCGCCCGCGCTGCTTTGGAGCAAGAAAGCATTGCTAGCCTCATTATTGTCCCCCTTTTTACGGAAGGTAAACTTTCGGCTTTTTTAGGAGTGGATCAATGCTTTGGTGTAGAAAAATATGGAATATTAGATTCTTGGGCGGAGGATACCTTGCAGCCCATGCTTATTTTAGGGCATTTACTCAATAATGCCATTCACTATTTTTCTTCCTTAGATATTTTAAATAAGAAAGAGGAAGAGGCACAAGAACTTTTAGATATACTTCCTTTTCCCATTTATATTTCCAATGCAGAAACTTATGAAGTGCTTGGTTTTAATAAGGTTTTAAGTGAGTATATTGATACAAGTACCCTTTTGCATAATAAATGTTATGAAAAAATCAAAGGCTTTGATGCACCTTGTCCCTATTGTTCAAGAGATCATTTGTTCCCCGGGTCAGATCCTTATATCTGGGATTTATTAAATTTTAAGGGCTTGCTTGATTTTAAAGTGGTGGATAGTTGTATTCCTTGGGGAGATTTGGAGGTGGCACGCTGCACAGTGGCCATTGAAATCACCGATGCTCTACGAATGGAGCGCCAAAGGGTATTGGAGCGAGAGTCTGCTCAAGCTAAAAGCCGTTTTTTAGCTAATATGAGCCATGAATTGCGCACGCCGCTCAATGGCATTATAGGTATGACTGCCCTTGCAATACAGTACAATGATGATCCTCAGGTGGCACAATATCTTGAAAAAGCCAAAATTTCCTCTGTACGATTATTGGAAATTATCAATGCTATTTTGGATTTTTCTAAGCTTGAAGCCGGTAAATTAGAATTGGAACAGCAGCCCTTTTCTCCACGAGAAATTTTTCAAGAGTGGGGCACTACACTGCAACCAGATGCCTTACAAAAAGGGCTTACCTTGCATTACGGTGTGGCGGAAAATGTTTCTGCAAATTTGGTGGGAGATGCCTTTCGCTTTGCGCAAATATTATCTTATTTGGTGAAAAATGCGCTTAAATTTACGGAAAAAGGCGGTGTGAGCTTTTTCTTAGAGCTGCATGAAAAAAATCCAGATGATTGCCATGATAAAGAAATTCTCAATCTTAAAGTGCAAGATACAGGCATAGGCATGTCTGAAAAAGCCTTGGGAGAGCTTTTTACAGAGTTCACTCAGGCTGATACCTCCAGCACTCGTCGCTATGGGGGAACGGGGCTTGGGCTTGCCATTGTGGATCACTTGGTGGCGCTCATGGGCGGTCAAATTACCGTGGAGAGTACCGTGGGGCAAGGTACAACATTTATTTGTCGTATTCCCTTTTTAACTTCGCAGCAAGATGTGGTGAGTGCAGAAGAAGTATCATTGGAAGCATTGACAGGTGTTCGTGTTCTTTTGGCAGAAGATAATGAAATTAATACTGTTATCGCTCAGGAAATGCTTACACATGCGGGCTGCGTGGTGGACTGCGTTCAAGATGGTCATGAAGTGCTTACACAGCTTGAAAAGAGCAGTTATGATATTATTTTAATGGATGTACAAATGCCGTATATGGATGGCATTGAAGCTTGTGAGCGCATTCGTCAAAATAAACGCTTTGATACTTTGCCCATAGTGGCGCTTACGGCGCATATTTTACCGGAAGAAATTGAAAAATGCTATGCGGTGGGTATGCAAAATCATGTGCTGAAACCCATTTCGCCTAAGACTTTATATAAAACTATTGCAAAACTTACTCATACACCTTTTGTTTTTGCACGGTAGCGTACATAGTCTGCACTGGAAAAGTATGTAACTGTTGGTAAATAATTACATAGTACTGTCTGTTAAAAGTAAAAATTGCCGAAAAATTATGCTTTATGCATGTTTTTCGGCAATTTTTTTTATACGGGGGAAGAGAGGTTCTTCATACTCAAATTAATACGTTCACGTTTTACATCCACATCTACAACGCGCACACGCACTTTTTGACCGGCACTGACCACTTGATGTGGATCTTTTACATAGTTTTGAGAGAGTTGGCTAATGTGAATTAATCCATCTCTGTGCACACCAATGTCTACGAAGGCGCCAAATTGTGTTACATTGGTTACAATTCCTTGTAACTCCATTCCCTCATGCACATGCTCAAGGGCAGTGATACCCTCAGCAAAGGAAAAATGCTCATAAGGCGGCCGAGGATCACGCCCAGGTTTTGCCAATTCTGCCATAATGTCTTTTAAGGTGGGCAAGCCAATGTTATCATTCACATAAGCCTGTAAATTTATCTTATTACGAGCATTTTCATACTGTAAGAGATCTTGCACGGTGCATTGCACATCCTTAGCCATCTTTTTTACCAAGGCATAACGCTCTGGGTGTACAGCGCTGCCATCAAGCGGTTCTTTTCCGTGAGGAATACGCAAAAAGCCGGCAGCAAGTTCAAAAGCTTTGGGACCTAAGCGCGGCACTTGTAAAAGATCTTTTCGCGTTTCAAAAGCGCCATGCTCTTGGCGCCAGGTGATGATGTTTTGCGCTAAGGCTGGGCCAATGCCGGATACATAGCTTAGTAGCTCAGCGCTGGCGGTGTTCATATCCACCCCCACGGCATGCACGCAAGAAGAAACCACTTGGCTCAAGGCTTCTTGTAAAGCTTGTTCATTAATATCGTGTTGATATTGCCCCACACCCAAGGACGCGGGATTCACTTTTACAAGCTCTGCCAATGGGTCCATAAGTCTACGGCCTATGGATACAGCGCCGCGCACGGTGATATCTTGTTGGGGAAATTCTTTACGTGCCACTTCAGAGGCTGAGTACACCGAAGCGCCGCGTTCATCCACCAATATAATGGCTATGGAGGCCGGTAAGTCTAATTTTTTTATGAAGGTTTCTGTTTCGCGCCCCGCTGTGCCATTACCAATGGCAATAGCTTCAATGCCGTATTTTTCGCATAAAGCGCGTACAGTGCGGGCAGCTTTACTGCAATGCTCTTGCCCAGAACTAGATTGGGTGAGGGGGTAAATAACCTCATGATGTAATAAATTTCCCAAAGCATCGAGGCACACTAATTTTGCCCCAGTACGCCAGCCAGGATCCAAGGCCAAGGTGCGTTTGGGGCCTAAAGGAGAAGCCAATAAGAGTTTGCGTAAATTGGCACTAAAAACCGTGGTGGCTTCTTTTTCTGCTCGTTCACGTAGGGCGGCGCGGTATTCATTTTCTAAGGAAGGAGCAAGAAGGCGTTGCCATGCATCCTTGGCAGCCAAAAGCACTTGCTGCGCACCTGCATGATTGTACGCTTTGATCCATTGCTTTTCTAAAAGGCTGAGGGCTTGCGCCTCATGGGGGCGAATATGCACGCAAAGCATGCCTTCGCGTTCTCCGCGTAAAGCTGCCAAAAATCTATGAGCCGGCATGTGCGCGGCTTTTTCTTGGCGGTCAAAATAGTCTTGATAGGTGGTGGCTTTGTCTTCTTGGCCTTTGGAAACTTTGGATTGTAAAAAAGCTGCGCGTACAAAAAGGCTACGCAAATTTTGGCGACTGTGTCTATCTTCTGCCATGCGCTCGGCCAAAATATCTCTTGCTCCGCTAAGGGCTGCATCCATATGCGGAACATGTAAGGCGGGGTCTTTGGGTAGTGAGATGTATTTTTGTGCGCATTTTTCTAAATCGTGTGGGCTTTTGGTCTCAGCATCTTGTTGCAATATGCTCATGGCTAAAGGTAAAAGGCCACGGTCTTTGGCTTTGGCCGCACGAGTAACGCGTTTGGGGCGATAGGGGAGATAAATATCTTCTAAGACACTCAGTGTTTGAGCGCTGTGCAAAGCTGTTTCCAATGCTGTGGTCAGTTGCTCTCGCTCTTGCAAAGCTTGGATAATGGCTGTGCGTCTGGCATCAAGGGCGCGTAAACGCTCTAGGCATTGGCGTACATGCGTAAGCTCTATCTCATCTAGTCCACCGGTAGCTTCTTTACGATACCGTGCTAAAAAAGGGATGGTGGCACCTTCATCAAAGAGGGTGATGGTTTTGGTGATTTGTTGCTCTGTAAGGGAAAGTTCTTTAGCAATGCGCAAAGGCAGCGATACAGACATGGTAACCTCAAAGGGAGATGGTGGGAAAAAAGCGTGTACACTTTACACAGGGCCTAGGCGCGGCATAGTAGTAAAAAACAGTGTGAATTTCAAGTAAGCATACGTACGATGGATGGACATGGGGGCTTGCGGTGCAAAAAAATGCCTGTTAATAAGAAGTATACAATACTAAAAAAATATACAAAAATGTTGACAAAGGTAAATCCTCCATTTATATCCGACTTACGCAAGACGCGTGTGAGCATGAAATATATGCTCCTTTGTAATGAGTATGCCTCTTTTTTCGGAGGTAGCGCTTAAGGGCTGCAAGTTCTTTTGTGGCCTGGGGATACCTTCCCCGTCGTTGAAACTATTCAGCGCCTTTTTATCCAAAAAATGTTGGCAAAGTACTATGTTGCCCTTTTAACGTGCTTTTTTGCGCGCGTTCTTTTTTTTCTTGTTTTTTTATGGAGAGTTTCCATGGCCGATATCTTATTACAAAAACCCATTGCGGGACAAAGCATTGCGCTTACCCTCGAGCCTGATAATCGTTTAGTTTTTGCCTTTGACTCTGTAGATGCTACTTTAAGCCGAGATGGTGATAATCTTGTCATGTCCTTTGATGACGGGGCTCACCTGACTTTAACAGATTTTTACGTGGCCTATACTGCAGAAAATATGCCCACCTTTCTTATTGAAGATACAGAAATTGATGGCGAATCTTTTTTTGCGGCTCTTGGTGTAGACCTGATGCCTGCTGCTGGTACCAGTGCACCACAGGGCTCTGGCACAGGCCAAGGTTTTACAGAAGGTCACCTTTTTAGTGGTATAGACAGAACCGATGGGCTTGATCAGCAAAGAAATACCGATTCTAGCTTACGACAACAGCGCACTGCTGGTGGAGATACTACTGGCGGTACTAGTGATGGTAGTTCTGGCGATGGTAGTGGTGGTACTACTGGCGATACCGGCGGTGATAATTCTGGCGATGGCAGTGGTGGCAATTCCGGCGATACTGGTGGTGGTGATACCGGCGGTGAGAATGACATTCCTCATGCCCTCGTGGATGAAGTGGCTATCATTGCTAAGGCTGAATACAAAGGAAACGATTTTGATCATTACTTTGATAAAGGTAATGACAGCGACGGCGGTCAATTTATTATTGTTGACGCAGAAGGTAATGAGCTTACCACCAAGACCGTTAATGAAGATGGCACCGTCACCTATGAGCTTTGGGGAACCAATAATGGTAAGGATGTGAATTGGGGCTCTGTGACCTTTAATCCTAGCACTGGTAGCTATTATGTGGAAGCTGATGGCGGCTGGGTGAGCAAAAGCCAAATGGAATTTGACGTGGCCTTTGTGGACGGCAATGGCGATCAATCTGAATCCGTTACCTTTGATGTTTCCGAATTTACAAATACCAGTGTGTATGAAAGTGCTTTGCCTGATGGATCTTCCCCCAATGCCGATGGTTTGAGCTCCATTTGGAAAGCCCCAGCCGGTTACACCATTGATGAGGCAAATTTTGTGGGCGGCGAATTTACCGGACCACATGGAGAAAAGTATACCGTAGAGCTTAATGAAAAGGGTGAGCTTGTTTTTACCTTACTGAGCAGGGCGGATAACCCTGATTCCGGTGAAGCCAATGGTACTTCTAACCACTGGGTGAGTATTTCCAGCGTGGATGTGCCTTTGCTTGATGCGAAAAATGAAGCGCATGACATTACGGTGAGCTTTAGCGTAGTGGATGATGGGGTCAAGGTCACCGATGCCGTGGATGCCATTGAAAATCCCCTAGATAGGGTGAAGTATGAAGCGGAAATCGGTGCCAGTAATGGCGGTGTGGTCGATTTATCAACGTTATATAATTTTGGTGCCGATGGATCTGGCTCGTACTCATTTATGAATGCGTATACTACCTTTGAGGTAGATGCCAATGGCTACACACAATATGATTTTGATTGGGGCAGCATTTGGCTCAATAGAACTACCGGTGAAATGACATTTGAAATAACAGATGAAGATGTAAAAGCACCTGTGGTTGAGCTGTATGCCAGTGATAGTGAAGGGGATGTGGCTCCACATATTTATGTGACGCTAAATAGTTTTGAAAGTACTTTTGCCGAAGAAACAGCCTTGGTGCATGCGGCCACCGATGACGCAGCCTTGGAAAGTAGTGTTGTGGCTTTATCGCAACAAGTGGACATTTTAGAAAAAGACGCTTCCAATGACAAAAGCGGCATACAAGATATTTTACATGGAGATGAGCAAGATGACCTTTTAGCCGGCCTTGATGGAGATGATATCTTATTGGGTGGCTATGGCGATGATATTTTGCTTGGAGGCTCCGGTAGTGACATTTTATATGGAGATGAAGGCGCTGACGTTTTAGTAGGCGGCAGCGGTGATGACCTTGTGGTCATAGATATACATGATATTTTTGTGGACGCAGGTTTTGATGCCGATGATAAGGATATAGATATTCTTTTAGGAGAAGGAAACTTTTCCAATGCTGATATTGTGGATGTTATGGCAAAAGGCGATGTGGAATTGGCTATTTTTGGCAAAAATATTGAGTATGAAGGGCAAGATTACCAAGGATTGTTGGACCAACTTGGGGTGAGCAAGGCCGATGGCCAAATAAGTCTTGGAGAAGAATGGGGCACTGGTCAGGTTCAAGGCAACTTTACCTCCTTTACGCAAAATCAAGGTACAGATGAGCAAATTGTCATCCTTGTGGAAAATGCTCGATTAGATGTAAATTAGTCGACACTGAAAAAATATTTAAGCCTCGGTAAAAATACACTTTTTAATTTATATACCTTAATAAACTTTACCAGAAATAAACGAATGGAATTCGTTTTCTGGCAAAGTTTAGATATTTGAAATAGCATTTTTCAGTGGAGACTATACAAGACATGCCTTTGGCATGGCTTGCCGCCACGTAAAACAAGCCGGAATTTACTTCCGGCGGCCCCAAAGGGGTGTTTGAAGTGAGCGCCGACTAAATTAGTCTCAGTGTAAGCTTAGTGTGTTGACTCCCTGTCAATTATGGTACCTTTGATGGGAAAATGAGAACACCAAGCTTTTTTATGAAACTAAAGCACTTGCAAAGTGGTATTGTAAGTGCTTTAGTTTTTTTGCGTTAATTTTTCCGTAATGCTATTAATGCTGTTTTGTAATTGCTCATAGGATTTATTGCGCATTTCATGTATGAGTATAAGAATGCCCTTGACGTTTTTCACTAGAGTTTTTCCTGTGGGATTGGGGTCAATGATTTCTTTTTGCTCATTTTGCGTATCGGCATAGATAAGAGCTGTTGCTGTACCCACATCGTGCATGCTTAATTGATACAGTAAATCTGCCCAGCAAAAACCTTCATGGCTGAGAGTAAAACGCTCAATACTGTCTCCGCCTCGAGAGGAAATTTCTTCAAGCATTTGTGCAGAGCCGGGGGCAATGGTACAGGTAATGAGCATTTCTGGCATGGAGCGATTGGGGCGTAAAATCACATTGGCGCCCAGTTTTGTAAGACGCGCTCTATTTTGATCATGAACAAGCTCGGCGGTAATACCTTTGCCATAAGCTGTTTCTTGATTAATGCGGTAAATGATATCAAATACATTGGAATCTGTACTAGGGTCTTGCTCATCGGCAAGAATGTACACATGCTCTGCTAAATGTATACGAATTTTTTCAAAAAAGTTCTCTTCATTAAGATTTGCATTTACAAAATGAATGTTTTTTAAGGTTCCATTTCTTTCAGAAAAAAACCGTATAATGCTTGCATTGGCATCCTGATTGCCATTGATAAGTAAAATATCTTTTTCTTTGTATTTTAACGAAAGTCTATTTTCTGTGATAAAGCGTTCAAGCCAAATGTAATTATTGGCTTCAATGGTTTTTGCATTACAATATACAATAATATGGTCATAGAGCATGGGAAACCACCTTCCTATTTGTTTTACATCTTGATAATATTTGAAAAGAAAACCCGTTACCCCCGCCGTATAGAAAAAACGAAAAGGTAAATAGATAATCATAAGCAAAATAACATACCATTGGGTGATGGTGTGAATGGGGTAATGATCGCCATAGCCCACCGTGGTGGCAGAAATAACAGTAAAATACATGGACTTGGAGTAAGATATGGCAGCCTCTGCAGGGCTGAGAGAATTATGTAAGTATACATAAAGATAAGATATCAAACAAAATTCCATAATGAAAAGTGCAATATTTACTATGGGTCTTCGAAACATTTTTCGCGCAGACGCATAGTAAAGAAAACCACATTTTTTTAATAATTTTAATCTAAATAGAGTACTTATCATGAGCATTTCCTTAGGGTATTTTCTCTTGCCCTGAAATTCTATAATACTGCACGATTTCCTG
>CAYJHH010000050.1:0-18469 GCA_964369995.1 uncultured Desulfovibrionaceae bacterium | reverse complement strand
CGTGATAATTTCTTGGTACGCATGTACAATATCCATTTTAATAAGCCCAAAGGCTCGCGCATTCCTTCTGAGCCCATACCTTCGAAAAAAACGGACCTTAAAGCCTTGGATAGTGCACAAAATATTCTCATTCCCTTGGGGCACTCTTCCTATTATTTACAAATGCAAGGCTTGCGCATACTCATTGACCCCGTCTTTGCCAGCTTTGCCGCGCCCTTTTCCTTCCTCAATAAATCCTTTGATGGCAGTGATGTATACACGGCAGACGACATGCCGCCCCTTGATTATATTCTCATTTCCCATGATCATTACGATCACTTAGATTACGACGCCATGCGCGCTCTACAAGCAAAGTTACAAAAAAAAGTCATTGCTCCCCTTGGTGTAGGCGCTCATTTAGAGCTTTGGGGCTATGCACCAGATCAAATTTTGGAAGGCTATTGGTACGACTCCTTTAGTCTAGAAAATGATCTCAACGTGCAAATCCTTCCGGCACGTCACTATTCTAGCCGTCTTTTCAGTAAGAATAAAACCCTCTGGGCCGGCTTCGCCATTACCTCACCCAGCGAAAAGATTTTCTACAGTGGAGACACAGGCTACGGTGATCATATTAAAGAAATTGCCGCCAAGCTTGGCCCCTTTGACACAGCCATCATCGATTGCGGTCAATTTAATCCTGATGGCTGGCCGCATATTCACATGCTACCAGAGCTCGTGGCGCAGTCCACCGTGGAGCTTGGAGCTAAACGCCTTATCCCTGCCCACAATGGAAAATTCTCCATTGCCCTACATGATTGGAAAGACCCCTTAGAGCTCATCACCGAATACTCTAAGGGCAAAGACTATACTTTACTCACGCCCATCATTGGTGATATTGTGGAACTGGACACCGAAGGCCAAACCTTTGCCCCTTGGTGGAAAAACGTACAATAAAAATCACAGGAGAGACCATGCTACAGCCACCTAATATTCTCACCATTGCCGGCTCAGACAGCGGCGGAGGCGCAGGCATTCAAGCCGATATGAAAACCATCATGGCCCTTGGTGGCTATGGTATGAGCGTTATCACCGCCCTCACTGCGCAAAATGGCCTTGGCGTGCATGGCATTCATGCCCCCGAGCCAGAATTTGCCGTAGCCCAACTTCAAGCTGTTCTCAGTGGCTTTCCAGTGGCCTCTGCCAAAACAGGCATGCTCTTCTCCGCGCCCATCATGGCCGCCCTTGCCCCTGAGCTAGAAAAGGTACACTTCCCCCTAGTGGTAGACCCTGTATGTGTAAGCCAAAGCGGCCACACGCTGCTGCAAGAAGATGCCGTAAGCACCCTCAAAGAGCGCATTATCCCCCTAGCTACCCTGCTCACACCCAACAGACCCGAAGCAGAATTCCTCACCGGCATTAGCCTTGACTCCAATGATGCCATTGCCACAGCCGCAGAAAAACTTCTGGCCATGGGCGCCAAAGCCGTACTCATTAAAGGCGGACACTTTGACGCTTCCATCATGCTCACCGACTGGCTCTGCACACCCAACGCCGAGCCCATAGCCTTGCCACAAGCCCATGTAACCACCACCAATAATCACGGCACAGGCTGCACCCTCTCCGCCGCCATTGCCACGTACCTTGGCCTTGAAATGCCCCTGCGCGTGGCCATCACCAAAGCTCAAGAATACGTGAACCTTGGCTTAAGAAAAAGCTACGCACCAGGCAAAGGCCACGGCCCGCTTAATCATGCGGCCAAGAAATAATTTTTTGTAAGATTTTTTTGTTTTTTTGGTTTTTTGTTATTTATTTTTTGTGGGGGGAGAGGAAAAACCTTTTTGAAAAAATGTTCTTTCCTCTCCCCCCACACCCCCCTCTCCTTTTCCAAAAACTTTTTATGGCGTAAGATGTTTCTACATTGACCATATTTTTTTGCGCATATTATCTTTCACTTCCTTCCTTTTTCCTCAAATTTCCCCATGCTCAAAAAATATCAGATGCAAGAAAACTTCCTTCCCCCTTGTGCACAATAATGGGGTGCGCGGAGCGTTAGCGATGCGCGGGGGTTCCCTTCGAGGCTTGGCACCTTTGTCTCCTTTTACAGGAGTAGAAAACAATCTAGCGAAATTTTACAGTAACAAAGGTGCCAATGTTTGGTTTTTACATAATTTTAGAAATATATAGATTTTTTGTACGTTCAAGGAAGATATTTTTTTGCTGCGTAAGCGTACTCAAGTACGTGCGTATAAGCAAAAAAATATCTGACGTAGAACGTACAAAAAAGATAGATTTTGACAAAGTATGTAAAAGTGCACAAACCACAAAAAACCATGAACCTTCCCAAAACTTACACAACATAACATAACACAAAAACACAAAAAAAGATGCGAAAGCTTTCACTCTCGCATCTTACTTTTTTAAAATTCTATATTTCTAAAAATATAAAAATATAAAACTACCAATCTAAGGTTGCCTTAAAAGCTGTTACCAACTCACGCACAGGCTCAGCACAAAGCACAGCTTCACCACGCTTTACAGTCATGGTAACATCGTCTGTCACCACACCTATACGTGCACAAAGACTACCCTTCATTTGCGCTTCAAAAGTAGCTGCCTTTTCCGGCGCCACAGATACAAGTAAACGGCTGGCAGATTCAGAATATAAAAGCTCAGCCACACTCATGGCCTCAAGCACAGGCACAGCCTGTATATCCACCTCAGCACCAAGGCGACCACCAATGCACATTTCTGCCAAAGCCACAGCCAAACCACCATCGGAAAGGTCATGACATGCCGAAACATTACGGTCATAAATGGCGCGATGCAAAGAGCGATAGGCTTTTAATGCTGCAGCTGCATCCACATGAGGCACAGTATTACAAGACACATTAAGCTCTTGCGCTATTTCCGAACCAGCCATTTCACGGCGCGTGCCACCCACTATATAAATGTAATCACCGGCTTTCTTAAAGTCAGAAGTCTGCGTGCGTAAAACACTGTCAATGACACCCATAACAGTAAAGAGCAAGGTGGGCGGAATGGAAATCTTCTCGCCGCCGCCGGTATAATCATTTTTCATGGAGTCCTTACCGGACACACAAGGCACACCATAGGCCAAAGCAAATTGCGATAGCGCCTTACAAGCACGCACAAGCTGAGCAAGCTTATACTCACCATCGGGAGTTTTTTCAGATTGCACAGGATCGCACCAGCAGAAGTTATCAAGACCAGCCATATAATCAGGATCCGCACCCACGGCCACAGCATTACGAATGGCTTCGTCCATGGCATTGGCTGTCATCCAATAGGTGTCATAATCACTGAACTTGGGGCAAATACCGTGGGCAATAACCAAACCGGCATCAGATTCAAGCACAGGACGAATAACACCGGCATCGGAAGGGCCATCACGCTTCACGCCCACCAAGGGCTTAATGGCCGAACCACCACGAACTTCGTGGTCATATTGGCGAATGATATATTCTTTAGAGCAAATATTTAAACGGCCAAGCATGGTTTTTAAGAAAGAACCTGTGTCGGCATCGGGCATATCAATACGCGTATCGGCATGCTCAGGCGCCACCCAGCGGGCATTGAGCTGTAATTGAGGTACACCGTCATGCATAAAGTCCATGCTCAAATGCGCCACAATTTTATCACCATACACTATATGAAAATAACCGGAATCCGTATAGGTACCAAGGGCTGTGGCTTCCACATCCATTTCACGAGCAAGCTCAAGGAAAGCATCCAGCTTTTCGGGAGGAATGGACAGGGTCATGCGCTCTTGAGCTTCAGAAATAAGAATTTCCCAAGGACGCAAACCATCATATTTTAAAGGAGCTTTAGACAAATCTAAAATACAACCGCCGGTATCTTCAGCCATTTCACCCACGGAAGAAGAAAGACCGCCTGCGCCATTATCGGTAATGGCATTGTACAAGCCCATATCACGAGCGCGCATGATGCAATCATACATTTTACGCTGCGTGATGGGGTCACCAATTTGTACAGCCGTAGCTGGGGAACCTTCATGCAGTTCTTCGGAAGAGAACGTGGCGCCGTGAATGCCATCCTTACCGATACGACCGCCAGCCATAACGATAATATCACCCACTTGAGCCTTTTTCTCATAGCCTGGCTTACCTGCTACTTCCGTGGGGATAATGCCTACGGTACCGCAATACACAAGGGGCTTACCAAGAAAGCGCTCATCAAACACAAGAGAACCGTTAACGGTGGGTACGCCAGACTTATTACCGCCATGCTCCACACCTTCGCGCACACCTTCAAGCACACGGCGAGGGTGCAATAAGCGAGGTGGTAATTCTTCTTTATGGAAAGGCGAGGCAAAACAGAATACATCTGTATTACAAACAAGCTCAGCGCCCATGCCTGTTCCCATGGGGTCACGGTTTACGCCCACAATACCTGTGAGTGCGCCGCCGTAAGGGTCCAAGGCTGAAGGGCTATTGTGTGTTTCCACTTTAATGCAGGCATCATAAGCGCCAATAAAGGAAATAACGCCGGCATTATCTTTAAATACCGAACGGCAAAAATCATTTTCGCCAAGGCGATTGCGAATAGCCGCTGTGGTATCACGAATACAGGTTTTGTATAAATTATCCACATCTTCTTCTACACCTGTTTCTGTATTGGTGTATTGAATACGTGAAGCCAAAATTTTATGCTTACAATGCTCCGACCATGTTTGCGCAAGTACTTCTAACTCTGCATCGGTGGGATCAGCGGGTAAACCTAGGTCTGCACGATGACTTTTTACCTCTGGTTGTTGGAAGTAATCGCGAATGGTTTGCATTTCTTCAAGATTCAAGGCCAAGGTGTTTTCGCGGCTCACTTGCATCATGGCTTCATCGCTCATGGCAGACAAGGCAAAACAGCCCACAGCATCGCTGGCGGCACCGGTAACTTGTGCAGCTAATGGCTCAAAACCGGGAGCGGCTTTCCACTCAGCGGCGCTTTTAACGCGATAACGCTGAATAAGCTCATTGCACAATAAATCCTTGGCAATATTTTCTACCTTTTCCAAGGTAAGTGGCGCATCACTGGCGCTTAAAAAACGGTATTGGATGGCGGTATAGACGCTCAAACTCTCGCGATCTTTACGCAAAACCATGGCCGCCGTATCACGAGCGGTGCGGGCTTCGTTATCGGTTACGCCGGGGCGAAAGCCCACTTCTAAAATAAAGTCCGCCTCAAAAGGTTGCATGGCAAGGGGAGCATCACTGGCGCTTTGCATAACACGGTCATGCCACACGCCCTCATCCATGAGTTTTTGAACCTCGGAAGACTCAAGCCCGTCCACCGTAAAAACTTTTAACTGGCGCACAGCCCCCAAGGGGATATCTAATGCTTTGGCAATATGATGCGCTGTTTTTTTACCAATGGTGTCCTCAATATGTGGGTGTAAACCTACTTCTATGCGATGCAGCATGAAATACTCCGTCAATGCTATTTTTGTCTTTTTTGTACGTAATCGGCCATTTGCAACAACAAATCACGCTCTTGTCTGCCTGGGGCAAGCCCTTGCAAGGTATCCAAGGCCCCTTTGGCTCTTTGTAATGCTTCGCCAGCCTTTTGGCGTGTTTGAGCATCAAAGCCAAGACGGCAAATTTCCTCGCCCATGCGCGCAGCTTCGGCGGCGCTTATGCTGCCTGCCATAAAAGCCGCGTCAAATTCTGCTTTGGCTTGTCCTTGTAAGGACTCTCTATACAGTCGAATGGGCGGTGTCAACTTTCCTTCGCACAAATCTCCTCCGGTGGGTTTACCGGTAAGTTCTTCTGGGGCAAAGTCCAGAGCATCGTCCACCATTTGAAAAGCCATGCCAAGCTCTTGTCCATAGGTTGCCATGGCGGCCACATCTGCCTGTGTGGCACCGGCACGTAAAGCACCCATGACGCAAGAAGCGCGCAAAAGCCACGCTGTTTTACCAAGTACAATGGCATCATATACCTGTTCATCTTGGTCAAGACGGCGCAAATATTCAATTTCTAAAATTTCGCCAGAAGCCGTATGCATGGTGGCCTCAGAAAAACATCGACATAAGCGCACATCATCAAAACCTGCCACCAATAAATTAGCCGCCGAAAGTATGGCATCTCCGGCTAAAATGGTGCTGGTAGTATCAAAAACCGTATGCGCTGCGGGCATACCGCGCCTTGAGTCGGCATTATCCAGCACATCATCATGCAATAAGGTAGCAGCGTGCAACATTTCCATGCTCACGGCTAAATCGTAAATATCAGCTTTATCGTAACCAAAAAGTCTGGCGGTAAGTACCGTCAAAAAAGGACGTAATCGCTTGCCCCCAGCAGAAAAAATATGCTCTGCCATGGGTTTGGTTGGTGCAGGCAAAAATAAGGTAGCCCTTTCTAATGCCTCTTCCATGAGGGGAAATTCTTCTAATAAACGTTCTTTTAAATCTTGCATCTTATTTCCACTTATTACGACAAAAGATGTTCCACCACAGGGCGCATGGCTTCGAGCGCCCCTTTAAAGGCGCGGTATTCTGGGTCTCGTGTCCCCACAAGATTGGACACTGTACGAATTTCCAATAAAGGTACCCCATGACGAGCACAGGCAAGTGCCAAAGAAAAACCTTCCATATTTTCCAAAAGCGGTTCTGTATAGGGCGAGGCCATGCGCTGCGCACGCCGCGGACAACATGTCACCCCTGCCACCGTCATGGCTGTGGCATTTCCCTGCAAAGGACAATGCCGCAATAATGAATTTAAGGTTAAAAGTTCTGGGAGTTTAATAGAGTCCCATACCACATTATCAGGCGTGCGCCATTGAGGAAAACCCAAAGCTTCAGCGTCCACCCTTTCATCGGTGGCTAGGCCATATTCGGGGTAAATTTCCTTGGTGACACGCCAATGGGAACACAAAGGAGCTTTTTCCAAATCAAAAGATCCCGCCAAGCCCACATTAATAACAAGTGTATTTTTCTTCAAAGAAGATAACGCCTTACCAAAAGCCAACGCAGCATTTAGAGGTCCTACACCTGTTATAAGAACCCCATTGGTTCGCTCATGTTGGTCAGTGAAGTAATGAATCTCTTGCTCTGCAAGATTTGGCGGCAAGGCACCCACATAACTGGGCTTTGCCGCTTCCCATTCTTCCCGAGTTGCCAGTGCAAATAAAATATGCATGGAAGCCCCACTGTGTAAAATTGCATGCCACACAACGAGTTTCGCGCGGCAAGGTATTATGCGAGGAAATGCCCTGAAATGCAAGAAGAACTCTCTTAAAACACAGACTTTTTTTTCTTTTAAAAAAATCTGCCCTTACTTGTACCTCTTTGCTTGTGAAAAAAACGCACAACTATAGAAAAAAACCCAGAAAAAAACTAAGGAATACACACTACAACCAAGACTTTACAAGAAGCAAAAAATATTTCACTCTAGGCCATGAACTTTGACACACAACTTTTTCTTTCTGCCTTAGGTCTTGCTTTTGTTTTTGAATCCTTACCATGGATTCTTTCCCCCAACAAAATGCGTAGTTTTTTGCTCTCCTTAGTCACCGCCCCCACAAGTCAATTGCGAGGCATGGGCTTTTTGGCCATGTGCGTGGGGCTTGGTATTATTTGGTTTGCCACTAGCTAGGCATCTTCTCTTTTCTTTTCCCCTATATGCATGCACACAATGCCGGAAGTAAGCGGAATATGCCACGCACAAACAAAGCCCGCGGCGCGCATTTCTTCTTCCAGCTCCTCAGCTGTGGGAAAAGCTATAATAGTATCGGCAAGGTAGTCATAAGCCTTAGCATCTCCGGAAAAAATTTTTCCCACACGCGGCAACACTTTACGCAAATAGAAATTGTAAAAGCCGCCCCAAATTTTATTCTTCCCTGAGCCAAATTCTAAAATACACACACGTCCGCCAGGCACAAGCACGCGGGCCATTTCTGCAAAAGCTTCGTGACGCGGCAAAACATTGCGAATACCAAAACCAATGGTAATGCAATCCACGCTGGCATCCGGCAAGGGAAGACGCTTGGCATCGGCAGCCACAGGCCACACCATGCGTGCATGGGCGCCTGTAAGCTTTTTGCGCCCCTGTAAAAGCATAGGCGGACAAAAATCCAGTGCAGGCACCACAGCTGTGGGATAGCGCTTGCGTATGGCTAAGGATAAATCCATGGTACCGGCGGCCAAGTCCAAGACCCGTCCCGTGGGGCCAAGGCGTACTTCACGTACCAAGCGGCGGCGCCATAATTTATCAAAACCGCAAGATAATACGGTATTGAGCACATCGTACCAAGAAACGATGCGCCCAAACATGGAAGACACGGCTTTTTCGTGGGCGCGGTGATCTGCCGTATCCTCAGATTGATCCGCCAAGGCACAAGGCTTTTGCTGTAAATTATCGCTCATAGGTGTTTTTTGGGGAAGAAGTGTTGGCGTCAGACGCATTTTGCATAATGGTTTCTAGCACTACCCTGTACACAGCAGGAAAGGTTTCTGCAAAGTTAGAGGGAGAAATGGTGCGTGTTTCAATGAATTTAGCCACAAGCTCTTTGGCCACTTGCAAGGCCTCTTTTTGCAATTTTTCCATAATGCCACCTGAATTCAAGGTTTACGAATCGTATATGGCGCAGTCACATATACATGCCCAAAATATTAAGGCTTTATGCGTACTGCACTCTTTCTTTAAAGGGCAGAGCCCTTTTAAAAACCACAACACATGCCCAAAGCTGGGCTTTGTTGTGTAAAAAAACCCGCTCATTGGGGAATGGCCTTGGCCCCCATTGGGCTGTACCGAGCGGGAGAGAAGACGAAAGATACCCCCCGCCCCCTCCTTTAAACAGGCAATAGGGAGTTTTTTTGCCTACAAAAACAAAAAAACTCCCCTTTAATTTAATTGACGCTTAAAAACGTGCTTCCACTCGTTTTTAAGAAAGGCACGCCCACTCCAAACACCCCTTTGGGGCCGCCGGAAGTAAATTCCGGATTGTTTTACGTGGCGGCAAGCCATGCCAAAAGCATGTCTTGTATAGTCTCCACTGAAAATGGTATTTCACATACCTAAACTTTGCCAGAAAACGAACTCCATTCGTTTACTTCTGGCAAAGTTTACTAAACATATGAATTAGGAATTTTATTTTTACCTATAGGTAAATACTTTTTCAGTGTTGCCTAATTTATACTACAAAATCTTAAAATATTATTCTTCCGACAAAAGAGCTGCAATTTCTTCACGTAAAATAGTAGCGGCGGCGGCGGTGGCCATGCGCTCAATACTCTTTTCCATGGTTGTTTCAAAAAAGTGCAAACGCTCTTCTAAGTCTGTAATACGCTTGGCAGAAGCTATGGATAAGTCCTCTTGTGCCTGCACAGAATGTTCTAATCTTTGTATGGTCTGTTGCAAGGCTTCATGCGCTGCCGATTCTCTGGTGACGGCTTCTTTGGCTACAAATTCGAGTTTATCAATATACGAAGACAAGGCGTCTCTGGCGGCCACATCACGCGCCATCATATCACGGGCTATACCCTGACTACGCTCTTCCACCTGTGCTAAGCGTTCAGCTTGCGCGGCCAATTGCTCACGTAATGTATTCACTTCTTGCTTGGCTTGTTCTAGTTCCGCCGCTGTGTTTGCAGTGTCCGCAGTGTCCACAGCATTGGTAGAAGACTCCAAAGCCGATACGTCTTCTGCTGCAACCACTTTCTCTGCTGCCGCAAAGGCTTCAGCGGCTTCGGTGGCTTCGGCAACAGCCTTGGCCACGGCTTCACCGGCTGCTTTAGTCACAGCTTCGGCAGCTTCGGCCACAGCTCTTGCGGCAGAATCTTGCAAACGTTCTTCCATGGCAGACATGCGCTCAGCTTGTGCGGTCAATTGCTCTTCAAGCGTGCTCATATGCGTAGCGGCGCTTTGAACAGCGGCACTATTTCTTGCTTCCGCATCCCCTAAGGTTTCAGCCACATGCTCTTCGAGTTGCGTCAAACGCTCTTCTAAACTTTGCAGGCGCTGCGCGCTTTGCTCATCTAAAACAGCAGGCATTGCCGGAGCGCTGGCATGAGCAACGCTGGAAGCCATGGCGGCAGCCACGGCACTGGCGGCCATTTCCGGCATAAAGGGCGCTGGCTCTTGCACCACATCTGCTGTGGCTTCTTCCACCATATCCGCAAAGATATCAGAAGAAGGCGCTGTGTCCGAAACCGGTGCTGACTGTGACATTTCTTGCATCACTGACAACATGGCATCATCAAACTCTGCGCCGTCATGCTGTTCTTGCATATGCGCAAGGGCTTCATCAGCCACAGCCGAGGCTTCTTGAGCTACAGGATCTGTCATGAAATCCTCTGAAATATTTGCATCCTGTGGTGATTCGCTTTCGCCAAAAAGTACATCTAACAATTCCGTATCAGGCTCTTCGCTGACGGGCTTTTTGCTAGGAGTAGGCCCATCTACCACAGCCTTGGCCACATCCACCGCTGATAAGGGCGGCTCTCCCAAGACATCTTGGAATAAGGCGTCTAAATCACTGAGAGGCGCTGCAGGTGGAGCCGAAACACTACTAGGGGCAGCATCTTCACCAAAATGCATATCTGAAACGTCCACGGGAACCTTAGTAAGATCAGGCGCGGCCACCTCAGGCTCTGTTACGGAATCTGTTACAGGCTCTGCATGCGCTCCCTCAGCTTCTTGTAAAACACTATCAAAAAGCGCGTCTAAATCAGCTGAAGCGTCTTCGGGTGCCGCAGGTTGTGGAGCTGCAGGAGCCGGGTCCGCCAAATCAAGCATATCCAAAATATCTTCTTCGGTGGCAGCAGGCGCAGGAGCCGCTGTAGTAGAGGTTGGAGCATCATCCATAAGGCTTTCCAGCAAGGCATCCATGGCTGCGGCGCTGTCTACAGATTCTTCTGCAGGTGAGGCTGTGTCTAAAAATTCCTCAGAGGCAGGAGAAGACAGGGACTCCTCTGCTGGCGCGCCTGTCAGCTCGTCTGATGGCTGTTCAGGCATGTCCATCTCCGCTATAAGCGCGTCAATATCTGACATATCAGGCAGGTCTTGCTCTCCACCCCCTAAGCCCATATCTGCATCCATATCCGTATCCATGCCGCTTTCTGCTCCTGCAGTGGCATCCGCATGAGGGTCTATACCGGCTTCTGCCATCATGGCATCCAAATCAAGCTCTTGGCTTACGGACGCGTTTTCGGCAGCGGCTTGTTCGGCAGCGGCAGCTTCTTCGGCCTTGGTTTTTTCCAGCTCTTCCAAATGCGAAAAGCCGCCATCACTATCCATTTGGGCAAGCAAAGCGTCCAAATCCACATCTAAATCTGATGGTAAATCCGGCTTTTGCGTGTTCCCCAAATCGCTCACGGCAGCGCTAAAAATATCTTCTTGAGCAGAGGATTGTCCAGCTGAAGAAGCAGGCGCCGCAGCATTTCCTTTTTCTATAATTTCAGTAAGTTCAATGATTTCGTCATCATCTTCTGGTTTTCCATCTACTTCAAATTGCATGGCTGCCCCTACGTTGTATGTTCTAAATGTAAATAAATAGTCTTACGAACGGCTTATTCATACCAAAAATTATGCCTCATGGCAAATACTTGTGCACAGCACAGCCCCTGCTCCTAGTAAATAAAAATGCATTTTAAGCAAAAAAAAACGCCGCACCTAAGTACGGCGTTTTCAGGCAACCTCGCCTTAAGCTATATAATCACCACGATTAAATTTTACTTTTTCCGTGACACTCATAACTTCAAGTTCATTCACAAGGCTTGCCAATTCAGGGTTTTGCTCAAGTGTTTCCTTAGAAGCACTCTTAAGCGATGACACTTGCGACTCTATTCCCTCAAGCAGAGAATAGGCTTCTCGCAAATTTCCTTCAGCCCCCGGTGCTCGCAGTTTGTTCGAATAAGACTCCCACATATCCAAAGTGCCTGAAGCTTGCTCCAACACACTTTGCACAGAAGAATCTGTACCCGATGCGGCAACATTTTCCGCATTTTGCAGCAACATTTGTTGCACCATACTGGTCTGCACACCTACAGTAGGCATGTCTTGTTGCGCGCCACCGACTGCATCACCAAGGGTGACCTGCTCTGCAAAAGCACTAGCAAATCCAGCACCGGCGCCATTATTGGCAGATGCTGACTTTTTGGCTAATAACTCTTGTTGTGAGAGTAAGGCCTCAATGTTTTGTGTGCGTATATTCATATCGCCTCCAAACCTTGGCGTTTGATTAGAAAATGCAAAAACCTTGCCAAAAAATTACATTTCATAAGCTATTAACATATATAAGTAAAAAATAACTTTAGAGGAAAATATTTCCTTACTCTTCACAAAAAAAAGAGTTTTTTCTTTTTTTTGGAAAAACATCACAATAAAAACACATCTAAAACATTAAAATAACAAACAATTACCACAAGGCAAAAAAGACCTGCCCATTCTTAGCTCAAACAAAGCGCATAAAAAATTTTTTACATTTCCATGCCCCTTATAAAAAGACTGTATCCATAAATGAGTCAAAGCACAAGAAAGGCCAGAGCACAAAAGGCTGAGTACTTGTCTATCCTGACAAAACACGTTATATTGTGCTCAGTGTCAAGCTTTGCTTAGTATAAACTCCATAAAAGACGAGGGTCACCATGAGAGAAATAAAAAAAATACTTTGCGCTGTGGACTTATCTACCCATAGCAAAACCATTGCCGAATACGCCATTACCTTTGCCAAGCAAACTGGGGCTGAAATTGTGGTGGTATATACTGCCCCATCACTCAGCCAATATGTGGGTTTTCACGTACCACCTAACACCATTGAAAACTTTGTGGGCGAAATTGTAACTGGCGCTGAAAAATCCATGGATTCTTTTGTTACTGAACACTTCCCCGGTGTGATAGCTAAAGGCCATGTGCTTGTGGGTTACGCCGCTGAAGAAATAGTGGAAAAAGCCGAAGAAGAAAATGTAGACCTTATTATTATGGGTACACATGGACGTAAAGGACTTGACCGCATGCTCTTTGGCTCTGTGGCAGAAAGCGTTGTAAAAAACGCCAAACAGCCAGTACTTACCATTCGCCCTGAGTAATAACAGTACTTCATCATTAATATCGTTAGGAAGGGCTGTTGCCTTGCAATAGCCCTCTTTTTATTGTCACGCATTCTAGCAGCAGGTTTATTCATGTCTACAGAGCATCCTTCCCAATCCGTACGTCCCGAAATAGAAGCCCTTACCGCCTATGTACCCGGTTTAAGCATTGAAGACATACGCGCCCGCTACGGCTGCGAGCGTATTGTTAAAATGGCCAGCAATGAAAATGCCTTGGGCGCTTCCCCCTTGGTACAAGAACGTTTGCGCCGCCATGTGGGCAATGTATTTCGCTATCCTCAAGGAGGCAATCCTCGCCTGGTGAACGCTTTGGCACAAAAACATGGCGTTGCCCCCTCTTGCATTGCGGTGAGTAATGGTTCAGATGAAATTATTGACTTGCTCATGCGTATACGCGCTGTGCCAGGGCAGGATAATATTGTATGTTTTCAACCTTGCTTTGGCATGTACAGCGTTCAAGCACAAATTTGTGGTTTAGAATTGCGCCAAACCCCGCTCAATGATGATTTTACCATGCCTTTTGACGCTTTGCTCTCCTTGGTAGATGCGCATACAAAGTTGGTTTTCGTCACCACGCCGGATAATCCTTCTGGCTTTTGCCCTGATGCACAAGACATTTTACGTGTAGCCAAAGCTTTACCTGAGCATTGCCTCTTGGTTATAGACGAAGCCTATATGGACTTTACCAATGAAGCCCAGTACTCCCTTTTGGTACAAGGCCATCATTTAGAAAATATCGTCTTTTTGCGCACCTTTTCCAAAAGCTATGGCCTGGCCGGCATTCGCCTTGGCTACGCCGTCATGCCCCAAAGCCTTGCGCAATTTCTCTGGCGCGCCCGCATGCCTTTTTCCGTAAATATTTTGGCTGAAGAAGCCGGCCTTGCAGCCCTAGAAGATACCGTTTTTTACGAACAAAGCCTTGCCATGGCACAGCAAGGCCGTGCGCAATTATCCCAAAAGCTCACGGAGCTAGGCTGCACCGTATGGCCAAGCCATGCAAACTTTTTAATGTTTGCCCCGCCCAAGGGAAAGGAAGTACCTGCTCTTTTTGAAGCTTTATTGCATAAAGGCTTTATTATTCGCGCTTTAAAAAGCTATTCCTTGCCCCATTTATGCCGCATCACCGTGGGTACCGAAGAAGAAAACACAACCTTTATTCAAGCCTTTGCTGAGGTATTGCAAGCATGAACACGCAAGTTTTACTCCCCATTGTCACCATTGACGGCCCGGCCGGCGTAGGTAAATCTACGTTGGCGCGTGCCTTGGCAACAAATCTTACCATTGCTTATATGGACACCGGCGCCATGTTCCGCTGTCTGGCTTTAAAGCTAGGCGAAGGAGCCGAAAAACGCCCTGCTGAAGAGCTGGAAGCCCTTTGCGCACAGTGGCATTTTTCCTTAAGCGGTAGCGGTGCCAATACCCTTTTGCTGTGCAATAATGAAGCCGTACGCAGTGAAATTCGCACTGAAAAAGTGGGTATGTTGGCCTCACGCCTTGCCACAGTACCTGTGGTACGTGAAATTTTGAAAAAAGCGCAAAGACAACTCGGCTTTGACACCTCCTTGGTGGCTGAAGGCAGAGACATGGGCTCTGTGGTCTTTACGCAAGCGCGCTTTAAATTTTTCCTTGATGCCACTGCCGAAATACGCGCCGTGCGACGCATGCGTCAATTGGAAGAGCAAGGGGAAGTGGTGGACCTTATGCAGCTTACTGAGCAAATTCGACAAAGGGACGCGCTGGATCGCAACCGCGCCGTGGCTCCCTTACGCCCGGCAGAAGGCGGCATTACCATTGATACCACACAATTGGATATTCCTGCTGTGCTTGGCAAAATGCTGCATCATATTAGTGTAGCCGGCGGCCTATAAACCATACTAGTATAACAGCAATATATCATAGATATAGCAGCACTATAGCATCTGGGGAGAAGCGAGTATGTTTTCTCCTCAGATTTTTTATATGTTCACTGTTTCTTCACGACACCCACAAAAATCATGGTAATTTTTGCCTAGTTTTTTTCTCCTTCACACAGCTTTTTTTGCAAATCCTCCCCCCAAAACACTGGGAAAAAAATGCCTTTTCACTGCTTTTTAAATACTAAACATTTCATATTATAACATTTATATTTATTGGCATACCCTGTGCATGATGCAAAGCACGAGGCACAGAAGTAAAAAACTTCGTGCATAACACTTAAAACATCCTGGGAGGGATACCATGAGTCAACTCGATTATGAAATTAACAAAGAATTAGGCGAATGCTACCTGTTTATGGGCGACTTAGACAAGGCTGAAGAGTATTATCGTAAGGCCATTACCCATGGCGGCACCTATGCAGCCCCTTATCTTGGCATGGCCACCATTGCCGTGCAACGTGCAAAATTGGATGAAGCCATGGTACTTTACACCAAAGCGCATTCTTTAGAAAGCACTGACAAAACTTTTACTGGCATGGGTCTTGTACACATGGAGCTTGGCGCTCATGAATTGGCCTATGATCATTTTTCCAGCGCTCTTGAGCTCAACCCTGAAAACATCATTGCATTGAATTGCCTTGTACGCGAAGGCTATCAATTAGGTCGTTTGGCTGACGTGGTGCCTGCTTTGGAAACAAGCATGCAAGTATCTGCAGAGGCTCACGCCATTCAAGTAAGCCTTGCAGGCATTCTTATCTCCTTGGGACGTAATGACGAAGCCAAGGCTCATTTAGAGGCGGTACTTGGCCTGGACCCTACCAATACCAATGCTCAGGAACTTATTGCTAGCATGGCCGCTTAAGCCACAAAAAGCTGAGATAAGTTCTTTGTATTCCCTCCCCACGTGGTTTTCCGGCCTGCAGTTTGCAAGGCTGTGAGCCGGAAATCACCTACAGTGGAGGAGCAACACCCAAAGCAGGATGCATAAGGGGTTTGTCATGGAAGACAAAGTATAAACGCAGGTTACGACCTGCGTTTGCTTTTTTATGCACCTTTGTATACAATTTGTGCAACGTAACGCCTCTATTCCCTCTTTCATGGAGGCGCATATACTCGTATAGTGCACTCATGCCGCAAAAGACCTTACGCTCCACATGGCGCAAGAGTCTTATTTTTGAGCCATCGTAGACCTAGCAGGAGAAAGAGCCATGGATACAGCCCCCCAAAAATCCCAAGAACACGACCACGCACATGACCATTCAGGACATGATCATTCAGGGCATAACCACGCAGAACATGACCATGCACATGATCATACAGGCCATGATCACTCAGGACACAACCACGCACATGACCATGCAGGCCATGATCATGCAGGGCACGCTCACGACATATCCTTTGACGCCGTCGCCAATACCGACATTCAGGCCTTTTTAGAAACCTTTATGCATCTGGCGGTGGAATTTTCCCTTCTTTTTTTAAGCATGAGCATACTCATGAGCTTTATTTTAGCTTATGTACCCCAAAAGAAAATCCAAAGCCTTTTTGCAGCATCCTACGGGCGCGGTACTTTTTTTGCTATGCTTTTTGCCGCATTAACACCCATGTGCACTTTTTCCACCGTACCCATGCTCCAAGGCCTTTTGCGCGCCAAGGTCAACTTTGGTTCTGCTTTAACTTTTTTACTTTGCTCGCCCATGCTCTCCCCCGTCATCGTGGCGCTTATGTTTAGCACTTTTGGTTGGTATTTCACCGCTTGTTACATACTTTTAACGGGAATATTTGCCATTGGCACCAGCTTTTGCTTACAGAAATGGCATTTTGACCGTTACCTCATTGCCACTGAGGGATGGCAAACTCATGGCGAAGACTGCTGCTCTCATGCGCATATTTCCCCTGTGAGCCCTCATTCGCATTCATTTTGGTGCAATGCGCGCCAAGCCCTCATGGACGGCTTAAAAAACTTTAAGCAAGCTTTGCCCTATTTACTTATGGGTATTATGTTAGGCGCCTTGGTGCATAGCTTTGCGCCTCAAAGCTTTTTGGTAAAACATGCCGGTCAAGATTCCTTTGCCTCTCTTGGTCTGGCCGCCCTCATAGGTTTACCCTTGCATGTGCACCTAGAAACCATTATCCCCGCTTCAAAAGCTTTATTGGAAAAAGGCCTTGGCCTTGGAGCGCTCATGGCCTTTTTTGTGGCCAGTGGCGGTATGAGTCTCACAGGACTCATTGTACTTAAAAGCGTATTCAAAACGCCGCTTCTTGTGGCCATAACCTTGGCTGTATTTCTTTTTGCTCTGGCAACAGGATTTATTTTCCCTTGGCTCATGGCGTAAAACTCTCTTTACACAATACAACTCTCATTAGACATAAAATTTCATGAAAAAAGAGGGAAAGCCCGTTAGAAGGCTTTCCCTCTTTAACTGCTTACAAAGTTTACTGGGAGAAAACCTTTTGTGAACAAAAGGTTGTTCCCCCAGACCCGCTCTGCTCTCGATTTGCGTAATTGCTCGTACCTCGCAAACGCAAACGGCTCCGCCGCCCGTCGGGTCGGCCTTTCCAAAAAACTTTCATTGCGTCAAGGTCTTATCTTCATTGTTGCTTTTTGGCGCCATGTAAAACTTTAAAAAATACCCATTTATACTTCTTTTAAAAAGCTAATTTTTAAAAGGAGAAAAGCCCGTTAAAAGCTTTCCTTTTTCTTTTGCTTAAGCCTTAAAACTTTCGTAATGCACTTTAGCAAGGTTTACATCTGCTTCTGTGTAGGCTTGCTTTTCCTCGCCCTTATATCCCACAGCTAAAATGCAAAGAATACCATATTTTTCTTCCACGCCCAAAAGATGACGCACGCATTGCTCAGAATCAGCGTCATCTTTATCTTGACGTAAGCGCATTTGAATCCATGTGGAGCCAAGACCCAAATGCTCCGCTTGAAGCTGCACGGCAAAGGCTGCAATGGAAGCATCTTCTACCCATGTATCCGCAAGCTCAGTGTCAGCCAAAATCACCACACCCGCAGCCGCTTGCGCCAAAAAGGACGCCGCTTGTGCCTTGCATAAGGATAATTTTTCCAACATGTCCTTATTTTGTACCACCACGCATTGTACGGATTTTTTATTCCTAGAAGTAGGCGAAAGCAAAGCAGCATTTACCATGCTTTGTACATGCTCTTGCAATAAAGGTTTGTCAGTAAACTGTCGAATACTCCGTCTTTTTTTCATAAGCTCTAACATGTATATCTCCTTTTGTTCTTTTTGTGCATAAGGTGTTGTTCCTTTTGTTCCTAAGTCACATAACAGACTATAATAGCAAACATATTCAAAACACAATAAAAAAAAGGTACACGCATTTGGGCGTATACCTTTTTGTTCCTTTTGTTCCTAACTAAGATAAGAGACTAAAATAACTATCTAGTCGATGCTTAAAAACGTATTTTCCTACGTTTTTAAGAAAGGCACGCTCACTACAAATACCCCTTTCGGGGACGCCGGAA
>CAYJHH010000049.1:0-18645 GCA_964369995.1 uncultured Desulfovibrionaceae bacterium | reverse complement strand
TTATAAGTTCTATTTTTACTGATAGTTAAGTTGTTTTTCAGTGTCGACTATTTACCTTGCCCCTGCATTTACTTCCTTCATGCGGGGCAAGGTCTTTATTTATTACAAAAAAAGGATTATTTTACTTTCCTTTTTTATTGCAAGGCAAGTAAAATAATCCACTTGGCATTCTCAGGCGCCATGAAGCAGTATACGTATGACTTTTCAGAATCTATCCACACATAAAGCTCTATCTATATAGACACCTCACATATATACAACAACTCCTAGGGAAGATCATCATCGTCATCGCCACCTACTCCCGGAACTTGTCCACCTGCAGGACCTAAGGGCGCCACAATTAAAGGATGGTTGGGCGTAAGCTGTTTTGAAATTTCATGATTTACAGTCATTTTTAAGGCATTACCCAAAGGATTGTCTAAACTTTGTTGCAAATTTGATGATTCCACCGCTTTCTCAAGATTGACATTATTGGCACCTCCAATGCTACGTACAGAAGTAATACGCATTTTTTGCAATATTTTTTGACGTAATTCCAGTGTAAGAGGTGTTTTTTTCTGGCCTGTTGCAGTGGCTGTCATGACAAAACCTGCAGACACAGATTCTCCATTCACATCTACACTATGTTCCTTAGGGCTACTTTCTACCATAAACACACTTTGATCGCGAGCAGCCTCACCGCTTAACGTGGTTCCGCGAATACCTGCTGTAGCATGAGGAAGTTTAATGGTAAAAGTTTCAGGATTGCCATCCACAATAGTGCCTGTCACAAAGCGTGCAAAACCCACTGCCAAGTTACTTTTGAAGACTTTATTTTGCGTGGCACTATAAGCGTCCATACTAAATACCGTATTCACTCCAAGAGTTACAGTGGTATCATCTTCAAAAAGTAATTGAACCTTACCATCTGCCTTTGTTTGTACAGTATCTCCCACAAAAATATCATCTTTAAGCGCCATGGCTAACACAGCGCCCTCACGCTGCACTTCCACATTGCCTGTTAAAGCAATGACTCTTGCAATACCTGCACCATACACTGGCATGGCACAAAAAAAGACGCATACTACCATTATGCTTGTAAACAACGTACCGACTCTTCGCATAAAAACTCCTTGAAATTTCCCATGCACATAATACATTACGACCAAAGGGAATGTTTTTCACTAGGGAACTCTATACAGTATCCTTTTTTAAGTAAAGCATATGCATTGCTCTTCATGCAGTGTGTTGACACCCAAAAAAGATTCTGCAAATATAACAGACAAGACGAAGAGAAACACCAAAATCAGCTGTTAACTACCATTAAAAACAGGATTTTTATCTCGTTTGAAACTATGAAATATACTATTTCATCCCCAATGATCTTTTTTTGTGCGGCATCAAAAACATAAAAATGTATCTGCCGGCTCTAAAAAATATGTAGTTTTCGTATATTATTAAAAGTAATAAAGCGTTTTCAGTAACTTTAATACAAAAAAAGTCCCAAGGGGCTATATTTAAACAGTATAAAAAAAGGGTGTCCTATGGTTTCCAAATTATATGTGGTCATGGTGGGTTTACCAGCCAGAGGCAAAAGTACGCTTGCTAAACGTATTTGTGAGCGATTATTGGAAGAAGGCACCAAGGCTGCCATTTTTAACAATGGAAATGTGCGCCGACTTTTGGCAGGCCCTGAATCTTCTGCGCCGCAATTTTATTCGCCAGATAATACTTATGGTCGTGAGGCTCGTGAAAATATTGCTTTAGAAAATATGGCTGAGGCCAGAAAATTTCTGGCACGTGGTGGAGATGTGGCCATTTTAGACGCTACCAATGCCAGTCGAGCCCGTAGGCAAGTAACCAATGCTAATCTTACTAACTATCCTATTTTATACGTAGAATGCGTGAATGAAGATCCGCTTCTTTTGGAAAATTTTATTCAATTGAAATGTAAGCTCCCTGAATTTAAAAATATGGCTGAAAAAGATGCATTGGAGTGTTTTCGCACGCGCATTGGTTATTATGAACAAATGTACACTTCCGTGGGCGCGGATGAACGCTACTGGATGCGCGTAGACGCAGCGGCCAATAGAATTATTCAAGAATGCCCTTGTGACGGTTCGCCGCATTATCCGGCCATACGTGATGTGGTGGTTTCTCGCTGGGTGCGTAGCCTTTATCTGATGCGTCATGGGCAAACTCAATTTAATCTTGAAGGGCGCATTGGCGGTAATCCTCCTTTAACTAAAAAAGGCTTACAACAAGCCAGAGCCATGGCCATGCATATCAATGGCCTTACCATTCCCTGGATTTTTACTTCCACTCGTTTACGCTCACATCAAACGGCAGAGCCATTATTGGCCTCACGCCCCGATACACGCTGCTTGGCCTTGCCTGAATTTGATGAAATTTGGGCAGGTGATTGTGAAGGACTGTGTTACGAAGATATACGAAATAGTATGCCACAAGTCACCCAGCGGCGTAATGCTGATAAATACGGCTATGCTTACCCCAATGGCGAAAGTTATGCCATGCTACATGAGCGTGTAAGTAAGGGCATAGGGCGCGCACTGTTTTTGGCGGGGGATTCTCCTTTTATCATTGTGGGCCATCAAGCGGTAAATCGCAGTATTCTCTCTTTATTTTTAAAACAAAGATCAGAAGATATACCTTTTACCTATATTCCGCAAAATCAATATTACCATATTTCCACCACTCCAAGGCGGAAAAATTTTGAATTGATACGCTTTTTATAAAATGAAAAAAATCATTTTGCCCAATAAAAAAGGGGATGTGCGGTAATGGTCTTGCCTTTTTCTGCCATGCAAGCTCTTGCAGTAACAAGCATAGCCCACACCCCTTTTAGCCCTATAGCGTGTTCGCTTATTTTGGCACCTCGCACTTTGGCTTTGCCTGCGCAAACTTTTTTTTCGCAAGAAGAACAGAAAAGAATAGAATTATACCTAAAAGAAGAAGATAAACAGAGCTTTCGTGTCAGTCGTTTTCTTGCGCGCCAAGGCTGCGCTGCCCTTATGCGCACTTCTCCTAAAGGCATACATTTTAACCAGCATCCCCTAGGTAAACCCTATATACTCAGCCAAGATGGCAGCCCTTACTTTAACATTTCCCACAGTGATGCATGGTGCGCTGTGGCGCTACACGCCACCATACCTTTGGGAGTAGATATACAGCTCTTTTTCTCCCCCGCAGATATTCCCCTTGGGCGTGTATGTCATCCTCAAGATTGCCTTTCTGTACGCACACAGCAAGAGATGACCCTTTTATGGAGTATTAAAGAAGCTACAGTTAAAGCCAGCGGCCTTGGTTTGCATACGCCTTTAGAGCAGATTTGCATACATTCCACGGCGCAAAGCCAACTATTCGTAACAACTCTTTTACAACAAGAATATTATGTGCACGCATGGGTCTTGCCAGACAACTATATAGTAACGCTAGCTTATGCCGCAGAGAATACTCTTCTAAGTCACCAAGAAGTATTTATTTTTCAAGTTTGTAATGAAAATAAATAATTGCACAAAAATACGTGAACATATGTTTTCAAGGTTTGAGTACGCAAAAAAACTCAAATATTGACAAAACAAAACAATTTATGCCATATTTATCGGATAAGAAAGTGAGGGGTTAGTATGCAATCACAAGGATTTATTGAAACCATGGGTTTGGTAGGAGCCATAGAAGCTGCCGACGCCATGACAAAAGCAGCTGCGGTACATCTTGAAAGAGTAAATCATGTGGGTTGCGGTATTATTATGATTACCGTGAGCGGAGATTTAGCCTCAGTTCAATGCGCTGTGGAAGCTGGCTGTGCAGCCATACAAAGAATACCCGGTAGCATTTTGCGCGCCAGTAATGTTGTGGCTCGCCCTGCCTATGATCCAAATATCTTTACCGGGAAAAAAAATTGTTGTTTACCTAAAAAAGCAGCTAAAGAATGCTGTGTGAACACCATAGCGAGCAAAGCACCTTAATACTCCCTTTTCTATAGCGCATCTGAATATATGGAATACAGCGCAGCATTGAGCCATTTTTCTGTGGCCTGCGCTACCATATATATGGGTCTACCCTCTTCATCTTGCTTTTTAATATTGGCTGTAAATTGCAGCAGCCACACTTCCATATGCTTTTGCAAGAAATTTTTACGGAAACTGTTGGAAGCTAAGTCTTCCGATAGGGCGTAAAGCACTGTAACACCATCAAAAATATAGGCTACGTGATCTTCTGGCACACTACCTTGTAAAGTAAGTCCATAGCCAAGTTGTTGAAACAAAGCGCGCATTTCAGAAGAGCGCGCCCCTATGGTTGCCGTGGCTTCTAGGTACTGTGAAGCAAAAGGTGGACATAAAGGAGGATTAGGCCCCACAAAAAGGTTATTGTACGCAGCTTCCACCTCAAGCCACACCTTGTTATCATCCACAGATATGTCAAAAGACAATTCAAAATGTCGTGCAATATTTTCTGTGGCAAATTGAACCTGTTCAGCACTTTTAGCCATATAAAAATCACGAAGCAAGGCTGCTCCAAGGGCAATCCATGTGCTTTGAATCATATATTCCTATCCTAAATATAAGTTTCTTTGTCCATGTATATCTATAAAAAATAAGGAGCTGTATGTGCTACAAAAAGAATATTTTGCACTCTATTTCAGAGAATAAGCAGGATATTCACAAAAAAAAGACAAAGATTTTACCTTAAAAAACCATTGCCAATGTCAATATATGTACTATATTACTGTAGTGAAAGACAGCATGTAGCCATTTTTACAAATAACCTCTGAGTCCTTTAAAATACACAGCCCCCATATACATGGCAAGAACTTTATCCTGCTAGGCAATAAAAACTTACTAAATTGCTTTTAAATCGCATGAATATCTTAAGATAAAAATGAAAAAGTAATGAAGTTTACAAAAATATCTCTTTATGTACGCCTTATATTATCTGAAAAGGAGAATACTTTTACACTATGCATACATTTGCACACACTTTCTCTTTTGGCAGCAAAACCATGTATACTATGAAAATTCTTAGTTTTTTAAATATTTAAACTAGGGTAAAAAATGAAATGGTTTAATAATTCTGCAATCAGTCTCAAAGTAAAGCTCCCTTCTTCCATAGTAGGCATTGTGGTTATTACTTTTATTATATCCACAGCTTTTACCTTTTATAATTTCACTTCTGTGGTGCAATCTGTGACTGATAGTCATTTGGAGTCCACAGCTCAAAATATTGGTGAAAGTATTTCTACACAAATTCGACAAGCCGGGCGTGATATGGTCATGGCAGCATCTTTACCTCATGTACTGCAAGCCATTGAATTTCCCCCCATGGGTACCCCTGACCCTAAAAATCATCAAATACGTATAGCTATGACGGTTCTTTTTGAAAGAATATTATTGGCCTATGGCTATTATAACGCCTTGTATTTAGTTAACGATTTAGGGCAATATATTCTTGGTACGCAGCCTACCGTAAATGATTTAACCACAGGTGAAGCCGGGAAGCATTTCAAAGATGCCATGAGCAAAAGCGGCTTTAATGTGGGGCCAACAATTTTTAATATTCCATCAAATCAGATAATTATGCCCATTTTTCTTGAGGTAGTATATAATGGGTATAGAGGCGCGTTGGTAAGCTCTTTGCAAATTTCGAAAATAGCTAACACAGCTTTGCTTAGCAATCCTCATAATGATATTATACCCCTTATTTTTGCCTTAAATAATGATCAAACACTTATGGTGGCACAACACGAACAGATAAACTTGCCTGAAGGCAATTGGAAGGAAGAGCTCAAAAAAAGTCCTTCAGGAGTACTACGCATACACATAGGCTCGCATGAATACACCATGGGCTTTTATCAAATTCCGCAAACAGATTTATATGCCATTACCTTGGCAAAACCTTCGTTTATGTCAGCGCCAAGTACCATCTTGCGCACCTCCACCCTTATCATCAATCTCGTTGCCGTATTGGTAATTATGCTTTTTCTCTTTCTCCTCACTGGCCCCATAACAGAAGAAATTGCTCAACTTAGCCGTTTTGCCAAAGCCGTTACGCATGACAAGGAAGATGTATCCATAGCTACACAACGTCAAGATGAATTGGGCAACCTTGCGCACAGCCTTGGTAAGATGGTTTCTAAACTTAAAGATATGGTTGTTCGCTCCGAAGCAGCTACCAAGGCTAAAAGTGACTTTTTAGCCTGTATGAGTCATGAAATTCGCACGCCCATGAATGGTATCCTTGGCATGACGCATTTAGCACTTAAAGCCAATCCCGATCAAACGCAAAAAGAATATCTCTTACGTATTGATACCGCAGCTAAAACTTTATTGGGAGTTATTAATGATATTTTAGATTTTTCTAAGATAGAAGCTGAAAAACTTGATATTAATAATACTACCTTCAGAATTTCCGGCATATTGGCATCCATGCGTGATATGCTGCACGAACGAGCACAAGATAAGGGACTCAAGCTCACATTTACAGTGGATGATACGGTACCGGATATTATCTACAGTGATCCTTTACGCTTTGCCCAAATATGTATTAATTTATGCTCCAATGCCATCAAATTTACATCACAAGGGGAAGTGAGCGTACATATCTTCCTTGTGGAAAAGAAAGATGACCATATACAATTACAAGTAAATATAAAAGATACAGGTATTGGGATTGCCCCCAATGACCAAAGCAAAATTTTTGACTCTTTCTCTCAAGCCGATGGCACCACCACAAGGCAATACGGCGGCACAGGCCTTGGCCTTACCATTAGTAAAAGCCTTGTTCACTTACTTGGCGGAGAAATTGGCGTGCAAAGTGAATTGCATAAAGGTAGTACTTTTTACTTTACCATTCGCACCAAAGAAGGTCTGCCCACAGATCTTGAAGAAAAAAATTTTACGGAACATGCGGAAAATACTTTACCCGAATTAAAAATACTTTTAGTGGAAGACAATGAAATAAATCAAGAAATTGCTCTTGAGCTCTTAAAAAGTATGGGGGCAAAAGTAACCCTTGCCAATAATGGTGCCGAAGGTGTAGCAGCTTTTGAAAAAGAGTATTTTGACATTATCCTCATGGATATTCAAATGCCCATTATGGACGGTATCAGCGCGGCACAAACCATTCGTCAAAGTGCGCATCCCATGGCTAAAAAAATTCCCATCATTGCCATGACCGCCCATGCCATGACTGGCGATAGGGAAAAAAGCCTTGAAGCTGGCATGAATGACCACATTACAAAGCCTATAGATATTAACGCTTTGCACAGTACATTAGAGTTTTGGGGATGTACAAAACAATCGTAATGGCCACGCACACCCAAACTTAAGCCTTGGAGAAATTATGCGATTTTCCTTATTTTTCACGTTCTTTTTTTGTGCATCTATACTTTTTTCTGGTGTATACCACAAGGCATGGGCGCAAAAGAGTTCTCAACCTCAAGTGGGTGTGTTCTTTTTTAAACACAATGACGCCTATGTTAATTTAGTTTCTCTTGCCATAAAAAAAGGCTTGCAAGATAAAGCAACCTTCACTTTTTTTGACGCTAATAACAATCAAGTGCTACAAAAAGAACAAATAACAAGATTTCTTCAAAACGATGTGGACGCCGTAGCCATTAATCTTGTGGATGTTAAGGTAAGTCAAGATATACTGAATATTGTTCGTAAAAAAAATATTCCGGTGATTTTTTTTAATAAGGAACCCGATTCTCATATTACGAAAACATATGAAAAAGCACGCTATGTGGGGACAAATGCTTCTCAGTCTGGTATAATTCAAGGAGAAATCATAGCCAATCTTTGGAAGGAACACCCAGAATATGACAGAAATAATGATGGTGTTTGTAATTTTATTATGCTTCAAGGGGGACTTGATAATCCTGAAGCTCTCTTACGAACACGCACCAGTGTGCAAAAAGCCCGCGAGCTTGGAATCAATATGCAACAATTGGGAGACACAATCATTTGTCATTGGGATGCCGAATGTGCCTATAATGCAAGTATGCTAGCGCTAGACTTATATTATGATGAAGTAGATTTTATTATTTCCAATAATGACGATATGGCCATAGGCGCCATTGCGGCTTTGCAAAGACGTGGCTTTAATACGCCTCAAGGAGCTGCCATCCCCGTGGTAGGTATTGATGCCATTGATAAAGCTAAAAAAGCCATGGCTCAAAAAAGTATGCACGGCACCGTATTACAAGATGCACAATCCATGGGCAGCACCATAGCCGCCATGCTTATAAATGCCAGTGCAAATAAACCTTTCCTTGAAAATGTACCCTATGCTTTTGATGAAGATGGCATATCTGTACGTATTCCTTATAAAGCGTATGAAAATCCTTAACAAAGCCCAGATTGCTGACAGAGTATTTTTTCTATCAAATGTAACAGCTAACGAATACGTAAAGCTTCATGAATAATATCCACATCTTCTTGACGTGATTCCACACCAAGTTCCGCATGGCCACCATGGCATAAAAGTTTGCCTTCTTTTAGTTCCAAAAAACCGGCAGACAGTACTTTTGCATAAGGAAGTTGCTCACGCATATCGGCATGGTCCACACGACGAGGAAAAACAAAAGGAACCGGTACACCGGAAAAATCTTCCATCATAAGATATTTCATAAAAGCCTCATGGAATACGTTGGTATGTTTATCAAATGCAATATTATTGCTTTTTGCGATTGCGCAAATACTGGCGCACAGCTTTATTATGCTCGGTAAGCGTTTTAGAAAAAGCATGCTCACCGCCATCTGTTATGGCCACAAAGTAGAAAAATTTATGTTTTTCCGGCTGAATGGCAGCACGCATGGCCGCCACTCCTGGTGAGCAAATGGGCCCTGGAGTAAGCCCTCCATGCTTATACGTATTGTATATATTACTGGCATCATCCAAGTGCTTGCGTCGTAGATTACCATTGAAAGAGGGACCAAGTCCATAGATAATGGTGGGGTCAGCTTGTAAGAGCATGTTAATATCCAGTCGATTTCGATACACGCCAGCCACACGCGCCCTTTCTGCCCCTATGCCTGTTTCTTTTTCCACAATGGAAGCGAGTATAACAAGTTCACGCAATTTCTCTTTATGAGGCTTAACTTTGTCCGGCCAATACGGCGCCATTTTAAGCCAAAAAGTATCCACCAAACGGCCCGCTATGGCACGCGCTGCCGCTTTATCCGGCACGTCTTCCTTTTTCAATAAATAGGTATCCGGCATAAGGAAACCTTCAGCATTGTTAAAAGGAATACCATAATGCCGTAAAAATTCAGGGTCTTTAATAACAGCTGCAAAGTCTTCAAAGCGTACAAAGCCATGCTCTTCTAAAAGCTTAGCCGTTTGCCACCACGTAAGCCCTTCGCGCAAGGTAATACGATGAAGCACAGCCCTTCCAAGCATAAGTTCTTGCAAAACGGCTTCCGGCAGCATATCGGTGCGCAACCTAAAACGGCCGGCTTGTAATTTATGATCTAACTTTTTGTAGCGCGCCAAGATGCGAAATTTTAAACTATCGCTTACCAAGCCTTTAGCTTCTAAATTTTTAGCCACTTGTTGAAAAGATGTACCCGGCAACACATCAAACATAATTTCTGTACCTGGACTTTGCATGGGGCTTTCTAAAAACACCTTGCCCTGCCAATATACATAGCCCAGACCCATTAAGCCCACCAGAAGGAGAAAGGCAAACATACGTAAAAATATTTTCATACTTTTCTTTGCTCCTTTTGTATTTGCGTTTCTGCTAAAAAGGATTGTAAAATACGCACAGCAGCTTGCTGATCTAGCACATCTTTGTGCTTTTTACCGCGTAAATTACTTTCCCACAAATCACTTTGTGCTTCCTCAGAAGAAAGAAATTCCGGCATAAGATACACATCCAGCGAACAACGCCTTTGCAATCGCGCTACAAAGTTACGTACTTGCCTTGTGGTGAGGCTTTCGCTGCCATCATCCAATAAGGGTAAACCTACTACTAAAGCCTCAGGTTGTTCTTGTTCAATACAAGCCAGTAGCTTTTCAAAAAATACAGCCTTGGGGCTTTGCGCCGGGCTATGAATAGTACAACGGGGAAAAGCCATATGCCCCCCCCCGTCAGTGACGGCTATGCCTGTGCGCACTAAGCCGTAATCAATACATAAATACTTCAAAATATCTATTCCATAGTAATGAAGCGAGTATTTACATCTTGTAGCAATGCCCTTACATACCCATCTTTTCACGTACAATGGTCATGGTTTCTTCTGCCGCTATGCGTGCTTTCTCATTACCACGTTCCACAACTTCGGTCACAAGGTCAGGGTTGTTATTGAGGAACACGCGGCGCTTTTGCAAAGGCTCAAGGAACACTTCAATGTTTTCTAAAAAGATTTTCTTACAATCTACGCAGCCAAGGCTTGCATTTTTACAGCCTTCACAAATTTCTGCTTGTTGCTCCTTGGAGCCCAGCAATTCATGATAAGGAAAAAGATTACATACAGAAGGATTGCCTGGGTCAGATCTACGTAAACGCGCAGGGTCTGTAAACATTTTTTGCACTTTGGGGCGAATATCATCCATATTTTCCCGTAAGAAAATACCATTATTATAGCTTTTAGACATTTTACGCCCATCAAGACCGGGACATTTGGCTGCCGGAGTCAATCTTGCCTCCACATCCACAAAGGTTTCACCATATAAATGGTTGAAACGGCGGGCGATTTCTCTTGTCATTTCAAGGTGGGGTAATTGATCTTGTCCCACAGGAACAATTTTTGGCAAATACATTAAAATATCGGCACTCATGAGCACGGGATAACACAAAAATCCAGCATTACTCAAATCCTTATGCGTAATTTCTTGCTGCTGTTCCTTATAGGTAGGACAACGCTCAAGCCAAGATACAGGAGTAATCATGGAAAGTAATAAAGAAAGCTCAGCATGACATTTCACGGCAGATTGATTAAAAATAACACATTTATGCGCCTCAAGCCCTGCGGCAAGCCAGTCTTTTACCATTTCAAAGGAGTTAGCTTTGATGGAGCTTGGGTCAGCATATTCACTGGTGAGCGCGTGCCAATCTGCCACAAAGAAAAAGGCTTGGGTTTCCTCTTGAAGTTCTACCCAATTTTTCAACACACCAAAATAGTGACCAAGGTGCAAGGGGCCTGTGGGGCGCATTCCAGAAACAGTGCGTAAAGGTTGCGATGTCATAAACTCTCCGTGAATCTTTTATTTTAAACCAAAAGTTGTAAGCAAAATATCATTGGTGGCAGATACAAGAGGGCCCAAAATAAAGCCCAAAGCACCTGTGGCCAATAAAAGAATAAGTATAATAAAGCCATATTTTCCGGCACTCATATATTGCCACGCCACATTTGGTGGTAAAAAGTAGGCCACCACCTTGCTGCCGTCAAGAGGAGGAATAGGCAATAAATTTAGCCAACAAAGACCAGCATTAATTAAAATGCCTGTTTGTAACATAAGTACAAAGAAAATATACGTTGCACTACTTTGCCACTGGGCAAAAGGGAATACTTCAATATATATGCGCAAAGTACAAGCAAAAATAAAGGCCAAGCAAAGATTGGTCAAAGGCCCCGCAAGGGACACAAGCATCATATCTTTTTGCGGATCTTTAAAATATCTTGGATTCACAGGAACAGGTTTTGCCCAGCCAAAAACAAAGGCACCTGAAAGGCTTGTCATAACAAAAACAAGCAGACCCATGGGGTCAATATGTGGTAATGGATTTAATGTGAGTCTACCCATAAGGCGGGCAGTGGGGTCGCCTCGTTTGGAGGCCATCCAACCGTGTGCTACTTCATGTAAAATTATACCCAGCAAAGCCGGTATAACAGCCACGGCAAAACGCTTAAATAAAAGTGCAATATCAGCATCGAACATAATCCGCACTTTTAGCACAAGGTTTCTATTATGACAAGGTTTTAGCAGGAAGAAAAAAGTATGAGAAAAAGTCATTGCCTTTGCGCCACATTTGGCTAAAATACACAGCACAACAACTATACAGCAGCGCACACCTAAAAAGGCTGCTCTTTCTAAAAATTTTAACAAAACTTCACCATGTCAGAAAATACTGAAAGAAAATATCCCCTCCCCACCGTTACTGTTTTGGTGCAACCTGAGGAAAAAACCTTAGAAATAAAACGCCCCAAAACAGCAAGGCAATTATTGCAAGCCTTAGGACTGCGCGAAGAAACAGCGCTTGTGGTTCGTGAAGGCCAATTACTTACCCCCGATGTACGCATTTATACCGGTGATTCCCTTTTAGTGCGTAAAGTAACCTCTTCCGGATAAACGTAAGGATCTATTGTGGAATATCATATTAAATTTGATGCTCAAGCTTGCGCTTTGCAATTACTTGATCAGCGCTACTTACCCACCGAAGAATCTTATTTTACCTGCACTGATACACAAAGCACTGTGCAAGCTTTGCAGGTTATGGTGGTGCGCGGCGCCCCGGCCATTGGGGTAACGGCAGCCTATGGTTGCGTACTTGCTTTGCAAGAAGCACGACAAAAATTTCCGCAAAGCTGGCAAGAAACATTACATTCCTTACTCACAAAATTAGCTAAAGCGCGACCCACAGCAGTGAACTTGGCCTGGGCGGTGGCGCGCATGCGTGCTCTTTGGCAAAAAACCTTATCCGCAGATGAATTGCAAAAAATTTGGCTTGCCGAGGCCATGAGCATTCATCAAGAAGACATTACCTGCTGTAAAGCCATAGGCAAGCACGGCGCTTCTTGCATTGCCGATGGTGCTAGCATCATGACCCATTGTAATGCCGGCGCATTGGCCACAGCCGGTTACGGAACTGCCCTTGGGGTTATTCGTGGCGCGCGCGATGCCGGTAAAAAAATCACGGTTATTGCCAATGAAACGCGTCCCTTTTTACAAGGAGCACGTTTAACAGCCTATGAGCTAGCTAAAGACGGCATTGAAGTAAGCGTTGCTTGCGACAATGCTTGCGCGCTACTTATGCAAAAAGGCCTTGTGGACTGCGTGGTTGTGGGGGCAGACCGCATTGCGGCCAATGGTGATGCCGCCAATAAAATTGGTACCTATGGCGTGGCCATTTTAGCCAAAGCCTTTAACATCCCTTTTTATGTGGCGGCGCCATTGTCTACCATTGACCAAAACACCGCCACAGGCGCTGCCATTCCCATTGAAGAGCGTCCAGACCGCGAAGTGACCCATGTGGGTGCCACGCAAATTGTGCCAGACACAGTGCCTGTATTTAATTTTGCCTTTGATGTCACTCCCGCGGAGCTCATTACAGGTATTATTACTGAAAAAGGTGTCTTACGCGCGCCTTACACCACATCCATCACTGAGGCTTTTCAGTCGTAAGCCCATGTGCAGGGTGCACCTTAAAGCTTTTTCTTCCTCTGAAGCCATGGCGACGGAGGAAGAGCCTGCACAAGGGGATATTTTTTTTTGGTGGAACACAGCCCCCAAACAAGATGCCCAAAATTATTGCCTAAGCACATGGTGCCATGAACATGAAGAGGAATTACGTACCGCACTAGCCACACTTATGTTTTCATTGGGTACTGTTTCCATTGACGGGCAAGAAATACAGCAATGGTTACGCCCCGAGCAAGGGCTTTCGCAATGGTATACTTCCCTGCCCTTTGAAAAACATCCGCATATGCTACCGGGGCTCTTTGGTGCTTGCAAGCTGTATGCTTTAGAACAATTACTTAAAAAACATGTACCGCATTGTCAGCATTTCTTTGTGCATGTGGCCGAAGATCGTGTACAACAAAGTTTACAAGCTTTTTGCGCTCAGCAAGGCATACCTTATACCTGCACGGCAGCAAAGACCACTCTATGGCAACGCTTCTTAGACAAAAGCATTGGCATGGCGCACCTATACACATGTCTCCCTCATATTTTGCAAAGTTTTTTACGACTGGGGCATTGGCTGTATGCCATGCGCCGTCTTTTATGTCAGCCTGTGCATTTTGCAAAACATACTGCCGCACAACACGCTACCTTGGTAAGTTATTTTCCTCACGTACATGCAAAACATGCAGAACAAGGCCTGTTTCGATCGCATTATTGGGAAAATTTGCATGATCTCTTACTCCCTTTGCAGCAAAAAAATGCTTTGCATATACATCATCTTTTCATTCGCATTAACTCTACGCAATATACTTTACCTGAAAGCATTGCCCTTAAGGAAAAATTTCAAAAAAAAGCAGAGCAAGAACAAAGGTCAGAAAGCTTTTATTATGTGGAAGAATTTTTACGCCCCAAAGATATCTTTCAGGCAATCAAATGCTTTTGGCATGGAAAAAAGCAAGCCGCTCACATAACGCCCCCCTTACAGCCCCATTGGCATTGGTCACAAAGTAGCATTCCTCTATGGCCGTGGTTTCAAGACGCTTGGCAACAATCCTTTGGTGGTTGGCGCGCTTTAGAGCGTTGCTTACAAAGGCAGGCTTTTTTAGCCTATGCCACAGCCTTACAAAAACACCTTGATCATAATACAAAACATTCTTCACACAATCATATATGGTCACTATTCCCTTGGGAAAACTGCCCTTGGGAGCGTTTATTCACCCATGCCATGCGCGGCGCCTTTCCCCAAAGTGCTGTCTATGCCATACAACACTCTTGCATTCGCACCACAGATTTTCGCTATGTGGATGGCCAAGATTTTTTTGCCCACGCTGCGCAAAACCGCATCCTTGAGCAAAGCCTGCCACACCTGTACTGCCTCAATGGTTCGCATGCTTTACACTCTTTGCAAGGGCATATACCTCATGAAAAGCTTTATATGGTAGAAGCCTTACGTTATGCTTATTTGGACTCACTTTCCTTTTCACTGGGGCAAATACCATTAAAACATGCTCGCCCCGCACATCTTCTCCTTATGGGCTCTTATTTTCCCCAAGAAGTGAATGCGCAAATACGCCTTTTGGCACAATGGTGGAAACATGGGAAAAATGCGCAAAAATATCATAAAAAAGTCCATATAAAAGCCCATCCTCATCTTTGTATGCGCTCTTTTTTTCAAAAACATGCCTTAGAAGTGGAAGATTTTCATTTTTTCACCTCTGACATGCAAGATATGTGGCAACACGTAGCTTTATGGCATAAAAAAGAAGAAGCATGCCTTATGTGGCTGTGTAATTCCACCACCGTAAGCCTTGAAGCGGCACATATGGGCATGGCCTTATGCGTACAAAAAGCAGAAAATGATTTTAACCTCTGCCCCTTGGGCAATTCTTCCCACGTGGCCTATGTGGGGCAGGTGGCAGAACTTACAGCCCTACTCAATAAAGCGCCCCAACCCTTTTCTCATGCCAAATATTTTTCATTAAATGCACGCTTAAGCCTGTGGAAGAGCCTTCTTGGTATTGCCTAAAGGGTGTCTTTCAGTGTATACGAACTCATGGCATATCATGCTCTGATTTCATGACTGCTAACACTTTAGATATGCCCATTACTTAAAGGTTGTAAAACGTGCCCATAGTTACCTATCCTGGTCCCGGCTGTATTGTCGAATATATGGAGAGCAATGCTCCACAAATAGCGCTTGTTACCGAAGAACAAGCAGGAAAATTACGCCTTCTTTTGCCAAATAGACGCGAAACTCGCCTAAGCATCAATAGACTTTTGCCTTGGTCTGGTCCCGTTCTTAGTGATATTTCCAGCAAAGAAAAAAACATTCAAGCCCTTGAAGATCATCGTCAACAACGCAAAGATATGGCGCAAGATATTGCCGTCATGGACGTGTGGGACATGTCTCAAGGAGAAGTGGAAAAAGCCCCTGCCTCATGGTTTGCCGAATTGTTTGAACAAGACCCCTCGGTGGACACCATTGCAGCCTATGGACACGCTCTTTTATATTGTAAAAGTCACTTTAAATTCCAAAATCCTCATTTTGAAGTTTTCCCTGCTTCCATTGTGGAAGCTCGTTTGGAAGAGCAAAGGCAAACACGTTTGCGCGAAAGCCTCATTTCCGGCGGCATGGCCTTTTTCCGTGTATTATGGGATGTGTGGAATAAAAAACGCACCCTTCCCTTGGAAAATTCTGACGAATGGCCCAAGGATGACGTAGCACCGCAATTGGAAGAAATTTTACGCTCGCGCATTGCGGATCCTGAAAGCAGTGAATTTGAAGCTGTATGGCGCAGTCTTGTGAAAGGTCTGCCCGATGTGCAGCATTTAGCTTTGCATTTGGCCACCGCATGGGGGCTTGTACCTGCCCATTATAATTTTTGGTTAGATAAAGCCGATTATGCACCGGGTGATGCATGGTCAGAAGTTTTTCAAGAAAGCATTACTCCCATTTTAGAACAAGTAGAAAAGGCTCAAGTCACCGAACCTTTACCCTTCATCAGCATTGACGGCATTACCACCAAGGATATTGACGATGCTTTTTACATTACCAAGGATGAAGATGGTATTTTTCATTTACACTTAGCCTTGGCTTGTCCTGCCCTCTTATGGCCCTTTGATTCAGGACTTGATAAAGCTGTACTGCGCCGCTCCACCAGTATTTATTTGCCGGAAGCTACTTATCATATGTTACCGGAAATTCTGGGTACCGATATGTTATCCTTGCGCGCCGGGGAAGTGCGTCCTTCCATGTGCGTGCATTGTCAGGTAGATGCTGAAGGAACCATTGTGTCTTGTGAGCCCAGTGTACAATGGATACGCCTTGCGGCTAACCTCACTTATGAAGATTGTGAGGCCGTATTAGAAGATGCCCCCCATGCCCCTGCTGCTGCCGCCGCGTACAAAGAGCAAATGCTATTGGGCGAAGAACTTACTGTCTTACGCCAAAAGGCACGCATTGCCACCGGCGCCGTGGTTATGGATAGGCCGGATAATAAAATAGTTTTGGAAGGCGAAGGGACACACATAAAAGTGCATATGGAAGAAGTGCCTTCTACCCCAAAAGCGCAATTACTGGTATCCGAAATGATGGTACTGGCCAGCACTGCCATGGCTGCCTGGGCTAAGGAAAAAGACATCCCCATGCTCTACCGCACTCAAGATGTAGCCATTCCAAAAGAGTACGCAGGCATTTGGACACAGCCCCATCAAGTGGCGCGCATTATTCGCTCCCTTATACCCTCCTCATTGGAGCTTACCCCTCGTCCTCATGCCGGACTTGGCGTGAGTGCCTATGTACCCATAACATCTCCGCTACGTAGATATCCGGATCTTATCAACGAAGCACAAATCATCCATGTTCTTTTGCACGGCGAGGCTCGTTTTACTCAAGAACAATTGGAAAAAATATTACCTCTTATGCATATGCGCGCCGATATGGCAGGACAAGTACAGCGCTTTCGTCCGCGCTATTGGCGATTGCAATATATGCGGCAAGAGGGGGACAAAAAATGGTGGGATGCTGTCATTACGGAAGAAAATGACAATTTCGCCACGGTTTCTTTGCCGCGTGAGCAACTTATTGTGCGCGGTCGCCGACATCTTTTTGGGGAACGCGCCTGTCCTGGACAAGAGGTGCAAGTACGTATTGGCAAGGTAAATCCCTTGTACAACGAAATTTCACTTTTAGAAGTAACAGACATGTGAGGTAAAGGATGCAAGTTATTTGGATTGTAGTAAGTTTTCTTATCGGTGCCATTCCTTGTGGGCTTATCATTGCGCAAAAATATTGTGGCATTGATCCACGCACCGCAGGATCTCGTAATGTGGGCTCCACCAATGTGGCACGCTTGTGTGGTAAAAAATGGGGTGCAAAAACACTTATTTGTGACATTGTAAAAGGCTTTGCGCCTGTCTGTATTGGCTACGCCTTTGGTGATGGGGCTGTGTACATTTCCTTGGTGGCATTGGCTACCATTTTAGGCCATGTATTTTCTCCCTTTTTAGGTTTCAAGGGTGGAAAAGCTGTGGCCACCACCATTGGCGCCTTTATGGCTGTGGCTTTTTGGCCTCTGTTATTTGCGGTTATCCTTTGCCTCATTTGCATTAAGGTGAGCGGCTTTGTGTCCTTGGGCTCTTTGGCCTTGGTGGCATCTTTGCCTATCTTTTTGCTTTTTGGCGGCTATTGTGGCTTTATCCCTCTTGCCCTTGTGGTATTGGCTTTGGTCGTTTGGACACATCGCTGTAATATTCAACGTCTTCTCTGCGGTACCGAAAAACCGTGGAACAAAAGTGCATATAAGGAGTAATATATGCAAAACTTCCCAAGCTATAGAGGGAATCTTGAATACGTATGTCTTAGCTGCGATGCACGCTATGGCAGTGAAGAACTTCTCTACACCTGCCCCAAATGCGGCGGGGTTTTCTTACTTGAAGATACAAATTTTGAAAGTCTTAAAGAACGCGACGGCAAAGCTTGGCGCGAAATTTTTGACGCACGCGCTTCAAGTCGTATTACTGCCTTGCGTGGTATTTTTCGTTATTATGAGCTCATGGCTCCGGTCATGGATGCAGAAGATATTGTCTATCTTGGTGAAGGGCATACCCCCATTGTGGACGCCCCGCCTGCTTTAAAAGAACATATGGGCTATGATTTTGCCTATAAAAATGATGGGCAAAATCCCAGCGCTTCCTTTAAAGATAGAGGCATGGCTTGCGCTTTTAGCTATTTGCAAGCGCTTACTCGCAAAAATGCTTGGGAAGAAGTGCTTACCGTATGCGCTTCCACAGGGG